>DVON01000058.1 GCA_018713585.1 Candidatus Pullilachnospira stercoravium
CTAATAATATATGGCATATATACCATATTGTCAAGGGTTTTTGGCATGAAAAAGCCGCAGCCCACATTCAAATGGAGCTGCGGCTTTTTCTGCATAGATGCTTATAAGCCGAAAATACCCGTCCTTCTTATTTCGCGCCAAGAGCAGCCATGGTGATGTAATTGTAAGGCTGATTGAAATGCGGCAGGAAGAAGATATCCAGCAGTTTCAGCTTGTCGATGGTCACGCCTTCCTCGATGGCCAGAGAGAACATATGGATACCCATGGAGATATCCTCCGTGGAAGCCATCTGAGCGCCTACCACCCGGCGGGATTCGGTCTCGTATACGATGCGGATCTTCACTTTTGCGTTCTCTTTCATGAATCCGGGACGCTGCAGATCCTCAAAATCCGTATGGCTTACCTTCATGCCGTTTTTCTCGGCAGCGGTCACGGACAGACCGGTGGAAACCATGTTGTAGCCGAAGATGCAGATACCGTTGGAACCCTGAACGCCGATGGACTCCAGGGGTGTTCCGCCGATGTTATGACCTGCCACGATACCGGAGCGAACCGCGTTGGTGGCCAGGGCGATGTAGGTTTCCGCCTGCAGAGCGTTGGAGTAAATGGTGGCACAGTCGCCTACCGCATAAACATCCGGATCGCTGGTCTGCTGATGACGGTCTACCCGGTAAGCGCCGTTTCTGAAGCACTCCAGATGATCTTTGCCCAGCGCACTGTTGGGGATAAATCCGATGGCATTGATTACCAGCTCGGCGGGATACTCTCCCTTATCGGTGACAACGGTTTCCACATGGCCGTTGCTTCCCTTGTAAGCGGTGGCACGCTCGCCGTAATGGGTTTCAATACCGTGCTCCTGAAGATTTTTGTCCATATCCTCGGCAAACCAGGGATCATAGTAGCTGGCCAGAGAAGTGGGAGCCACATCGAACAGAAGAACTTCTTTGCCTCTTCTCTTTGCGGCCTCAGCGATCTCCACACCGATGTATCCGGCTCCGATAACAGCCACATGCTTCACGTTGGGATCACTCATCTGACGGTCCACTTCCTGTCCCTGCTGGAACAGCTTCAGGAAATTGATACCCTCAAGATCGCTTCCGGGAAGCTGGGGAGCAATGGGAAGAGATCCGGTGGCAAGAATCAGTTTGTCATAAGACTCTTCGTAGGTTTTTCCGTCCGCAGTTTCACAGGAAATCAGTTTTTTATCGAAATCAATGCTGTTTACGCTGGTCTCCATCCGGATATCCGCGCCTTTGGCCTCAAAAGCCTCTTTGTTGGTGTAGAACAGGTTCTCATAGGAGTCGATCTGACGTCCAACCCACAGGGCAGTGCCGCAGCCCAGATAACTGAGATTGGTATTACGGTCGATCATGACCACCTTCTGATCCGGGTAGTTGTCCAGCAGGGTGTTAGCCGCGGCAATTCCGGCGTGATTGGCGCCAATAATTACTGTTTTCATAGGTTATGTTCCTCCGTTGTAAAAAATTTTCTGGCTACCCTTTTATTGTACTATGTTATGCGATGATTTTCAATCGCTATGTGAACTTCATGTTCTTATAGCGTAACAATTCAGCCTTCCACTGACCCGCGGAGACGCTGTGTGCCAGTGGAACACGTTTAGTGCAGATCAAAACGGAGTGCAGACCACGCTGTTTTTGCAGCGGGATCCTGAGACTTGCGGGCGCCAGGCTGCAGAAAACGCAACGTGTACATATTTTTGTAATGGTGAGCTGTAAGGCCGGGCTGTTACTATAAAAGCAGCTAAATCGGAAAAAACCCCGAAAAAAGATGCTATCAGGCCGGGAAAAAACGGCTAAATCAGGGAAAGGTTCTTCAAAAATCGTTCCGGATCATCCTTCCGGAACTCCGCGAGAGCTGTTATTTTATGGCGCGGCAGTTTTGCCTTCGGCTTCGGCGTAATAAACTTCCGTGATACAGAAACACAGTTTTTTCACAGTTTATCCGTGAAAATTTAAGGTTGGTTTTAGGTTGGCGGGTTATACTGGGAAACGTAAAATCTGCCGCCGTGAAAAGAAGGTTCTGGAAATGGAGTTCGGGGAAAACCGGTGGACGAGAAGCACCAGAAATCAGGTGAACCGGCTTTCCACGCTGACCAGGCAGCTGATTACCCTGGCAAGAATGGAGGAAAGCGGCGGCGAAAAAATGGTGGTATTTTCTTTGTCCGATGCTGTCAGAGAGGCGGCGGCTCCTTATGAGGCTCTGGCACTGGCACAGAACCGCAGGATTTCCCTGGATATCGCGGAGGGTGTGTCCATGAAAGGTGATGAGGAATCCATCCGGCGGCTGGTGGGTATTTTGCTGGACAATGCGGTAAAGTATTCTCCCTCCGGGGCCGCGATAAGAGTAATACTGAAACAGAAAGGCAAAAACAGGATCTTCTCGGTGGAAAACCCTGCCGGTCAGCTTCCCTACGGAAGTCTGGATGTGCTGTTTGAGAGATTTTACCGCACGGATGCTTCCAGAAATTCCGCTACCGGAGGATCCGGCATCGGGTTGTCCGTGGCCCGGGCCATTGTCCAGGCCCACCGGGGTAAGATCACGGCGTCCGGCCGGGACGGTCTGCTGGTGATTACTGCTGTATTGTAAAAAATGCGGCTGTTTGGTTTCCCGGCTGACAGTTACCAAAAAAAGAGCTTGCCCTGGAGTGGACTCCATAGGTTATAATAATTGCTGCAGAAGAACATTGACAGAATTTGTGTTTATTTGGGAAGGACAGTGAGCAGCGTATGACGATTGCTGAAGTGAGCAGGAAATATGATATTACACCGGATACTCTCCGGTATTATGAACGGATCGGGCTGATTCCCCCGGTACCCAGAACAAAGGGCGGAATCCGTGACTATGACGAGGAATCCTGCGGATGGATTGAGCTGATGAAATGTATGCGCCGGGCGGGAGTGCAGATAGAGGCGCTGATTGAGTATGTGGAGCTGTTCCGCCAGGGGGATGCCACTCTGGATGCCAGGAAAAATCTGCTGATTGAGCAGAGAAATCATCTGATATCCAGAATGGAGGATATGCAGGCCTCCCTGAACCGTCTCAATGATAAAATTGAGGGGTACGAGCAGGGAATGCGGGCTGCGGAGAAGGATCTGGCGCGGCTGCGTCAGGAAAAAGAAGAGCGCGAATCGCGGAATGAAGAAAGGACGGGCTGACGTTGTCACATGGACGGGATACCGTCCTTTTTTCTTTTTTTGAAAAAAGGGATTGCTGAATGGAATTTGCCGTGATATGATGGGAAATCGGAGAAAAAACACAGCAGGGGGAGATCACGCTATGACCAATGATATGACCACAGGCAATCCTGTGAAACTGATTATCCGTTTTATGATTCCCATGTGTCTGGGAAATATTTTTCAGCAGTTCTATAATATCGCGGATTCCATCGTGGCGGGGCAGTTTATCGGTGTGGACGCTCTGGCTGCCATTGGAAGCACAGGCTCACTGATTTTTCTGGTGACGGGATGGCTCAACGGACTTACCAGTGGATTTGCCATCTGGGTTTCCCAGTGCTTCGGGGCGAGAAAGCTGGATACCATGCGCCATTATGTGGCCATGTCCATTTATCTTTGCGTGGCCTTTGTGGCGGTGATGACAGTGGGACTGCTTATCGCCAATGAACCGATTCTGCGGCTGATGAACGCTCCGGAGGAGCTTCTGGGTGATATCAAGGGATATATGACCGCCATTTACGCGGGCCTGGCGGTGACCTGCGCCTATAACGCGCTGGCTGCTGTCCTGCGGGCTTTGGGGGACAGCCGTTCGCCCCTTTATTTTCTGATTATCTCAGCGATCATCAATGTATTTCTGGATATTGTATTTATCGTGGAATTTCACATGGGCGTGGAGGGATGCGGTTATGCCACGGTCATCGCGCAGGGAATTTCCGCAGTCCTCTGTCTGGGGTATATCATAAAGAAATTCAAAGTACTGAGACTGCGCAGAGAGGATTTCAGAATCTCTTTGTCCAGTATGCGCCGCCTGCTGGCCCTGGGAATTCCCATGGGACTGCAGTTTTCCATCACGGCGATAGGTACGATAATTGTACAGGGCGCCATCAATGTCTATGGCGCGGTGTACATGGCCGGATTTTCCGCTGCGGGAAAGATTCAGAATATTATCTGCACCGTATTTGTGTCGTTTGGAGCTACGGTGGCCACTTATGTGGGACAGAACCGGGGCGCGGGACGGATGGACCGGGTAAAAAAGGGAGTTTACCTGACACAGCTTATGATACTGGTCTGGAGTGTTGTGGTGATTGCCGTCATTCATTTCCTGGGCAGATATATGATTTACATTTTTGTGAATCCTTCGGAAACAGAGGTGCTGGCGGCGGCAGGTACATATTTTGATGTGGTAGGATGGGCTTATCCGTTTCTGGGAAGCATCTACCTTTACCGAAATGCCCTGCAGGGCATGGGCTATGGACTGGTTCCGATGCTGGGAGGTATCTTTGAACTGGCAGCCCGGGCAGGTATCGTATTTTTCCTGGCGGGAAAAACCAGCTATGCGGGGGTATGTCTGGCCGACCCCGCGGCATGGATCGCTGCCCTGATTCCTCTGATTCCGTACTATTTCTGGATGATGCGGAAAAAATATGGAAAGTATGCCGCTGCGAAATGAGGGCTTGTCAGCTTCACATTTCTGTGATAGACTACTTTCTGACGCGTACAGCGCGGGGAAAGCCGAAGGCGTCCCCGGACCGAGTGTTCGAGACCTTCCACTCGTAAAACAAAACTAAAGGAGACAATTAAATGATGAAGAACAAAGGTGTTTACAGAAACGTATTTTTTATGGCGCAGGCTGCAGCCATTGCGGCGATTTATGTGGTGCTTACGCTGGTGTTCGCCCCCTTCAGCTTCGGCGAAGTTCAGGTGCGTATCGCTGAGGCTCTGACGATCCTTCCGATATTCACTCCGGCCGCAGTACCCGGGTTATTTGTGGGATGCCTGATCGGCAATGTGCTGGGCGGGGCCCTTCTTCCGGATATTGTTTTCGGAAGTCTTGCCACACTGATCGGCGCGGTATTTACCTGGCAGCTGAGGGACAGAAAAAAGGTGATTGCCTGCATTCCGCCGGTGATCTCCAACGTTGTGATTGTTCCGCTGGTTCTGCGGTTTGCCTACGGTGTTAATCTGCCCATTCCCTTCCTGATGATTACAGTGGGAATCGGTGAGGTGATTTCCTGTATGGTTCTGGGACTTCTGCTGGCTTCGCTGCTGGAGAAATACCGGTATCAGATTTTCCGGACGACACCTTCTATAAGATAGGAAAGAAAAAAGCTGCTGCACTTGAGGTCGGTGCGGCGGCTTTTTCTAAACGGGAGAAAATGCCGCCAGAGACCCCGCGGAGTTTCTCCGGTATAGAACGACAGAAAGAGAGGACAAAGAACAGATATGACCTGGATTGAACTATTGTGGCTGTTGCTGGTATATTCCTTTTGTGGCTGGGTAATGGAGACGGTGGTTGGAACCATCCGCCGGAAACGCTTCGTGAATCCCGGATTTTCAACAGGACCGTTTTGTCTTGTCTATGGAGTGGCCGCTGTGATTATGACGGTGACGCTGCAGGATTTGAAGGGGCATACCATCGCGCTCTTTGTGGGCTGTATGGTTCTGGGTACCGCGGTGGAGTGGTTTACGGGTAAACTGCTGGAACGGTTCAACAGTCATAAATGGTGGGATTATTCCAACAAACGCTGGAATTTTGACGGTTATATCTGTCTGCAGTACTCTCTTTTATGGGGAGTTCTGGGAGCTTTGATTGTCCGTTTCTCCAATAACTGGCTGGTGACGCTGTTCAGGCTGATTCCGGGAATCATCGGAGAGGTGGCTGTAATGGTCCTGCTTTGCATGATGGCCCTGGACCTGGTGGCTTCCTCGGCCACGGTGTTCCATATGAAGCGGGATATCCGGGCGGCAAGGGAATGGAATCTGAAGGTTGCCGTATGGACCCATCGTTTTGGGCTGTGGCTGATGAATAAGGTCCGGATCCGTATGGAAAAGACATATCCGGTACTGCAGGAGAAGGCTCTGCAGATTCAGAAAACAGGAACCTTCGCGGAGGGCTGTGGTTTTTATAAGCTGTTCTGGATGTTTTTTATCGGAGCAGTGATGGGAGATTTCTTTGAGACTGTTTACTGCCGGATCAGTATGGGCTGGTGGATGAGCCGCAGCAGTCTGGTGTGGGGGCCCTTCAGCCTGGTATGGGGAGGCGCTATCATGCTCGCCACGATGCTCCTGTACAAGGACAGGAACAAGCCTGACCGGCATATTTTCCTGGTGGGAACCGTGCTGGGAGGCGCTTACGAATATGTGTGCAGCGTTTTGTCAGAGCTGGTTTTCGGACGGGTATTCTGGGATTACAGCAAAATCCCCTTCAACCTGGGAGGAAGGATCAATCTCCTGTTCTGTTTCTTCTGGGGAATCGCGGCAGTGATTTGGATCAAATGGCTCTATCCGTTTTTCTCCGGACTGATTGAGAAGATTCCGGCGCTTTGGGGATATATCATTACCTGGATTCTGATTGTTTTCCTGGTGGTGGATATGGCAGTATCGGGACTGGCCATGATCCGGTATGACCGGCGTTCCAGAGGACTGGAACCAAAGGCAGCCTGGGAAGAGATGATGGATGAGCATTTTGATGACGCGCGGATGGAAAAAATCTATCCCAATGCCAAAAAGAATATCGGAGATCCGCCGGCAGTTCCGCCGGCTCAGCGATAAATAATGGAAAGCCGTATCCCGGCAATTCCGCTGCAAATGAATGAAAAGGCCATCCGTTGGAAGTACCGCGGATGGCTTTCCTCATTTCACAGGCGGGACAGAGCAGGATTTTCAATCATGAAAGAGGAAAACTCCTCCCGGGTCAGCACATGGGTCCCGCTGATGTCCCCCTTGTGGACGAGATGTTCTCCGGATACCCGGTAAAAATCTGAGATGACCATGTCACAGTGGTTCATCTCCATGGAACGCACCAGTAGCCGGGTGGCTTCCGGGGAAATCCAGTCATCGCTGTCCACAAACTGTATGTAAGCGTCCCATACCAGATCCAGCGCCCGGTTTCTGGTATCGGAGACGCCGGTGGCCGGTTTGTGGAACACCCGGACCCGGGGATCCCGGGCGTGGTAGGAATCACAGATGGCGGCGGAGGCATCCGGCGGTTTATGAGAAAATTTCCCGTCAGTGCCGTTTTCCCCGCAGAGGTACTTGACAGACAGAAGAAGGATCCGGTAAGATATAACAGTGATATATAACGTCGTTATATAAATGGATCTGCAGGAGAAAAGGAGCAGAAAATGAGAAAAACGGAACACACCACTCTGGAGCGGATTCATGAGGTTGCCAGGGAGGAATTTCTTCAGCATGGCTTTATTCAGGCGTCTCTGCGGAGAATTGTCCGGAACGCCGGAGTGACCACCGGAGCATTTTACGGGTATTATAACAGCAAGGAAGCGCTTTTTGAGGCACTGGTGGGAGAACATTATCAGTATTTTATGGACTGCTTCAGGAAAGCACAGGAGGACTTTGCCAGACTTCCCCGGGAACGTCAGCCGGAGGAGCTGGGAAGCATTTCCGGAGCCTGTATGACGGAGATGCTGCGGTATGCTTACCGGCATCTGGATGCCTTCAAGCTGTTGCTGGTCTGTTCCGAGGGCACCCGGTTTTCCGGAATGGTGGATGAGATGGTGGAGATCGAGACGAAAAGCACCCACGATTATCAGGAAGTGCTGAACGGGCTGGGGCGTCCTTCCCCGCGGATTGATCCCAGGCTGGAACATATTCTGATTACGGGAATGTTCAACGCGTTTTTTGAACTGATCATCCATGAGATGCCCCTTTGCCGGGCGGAGCAGTATCTGGCCAAGATGCGGATGTTCTACACCGCCGGATGGATGAAGATTATGGGGCAGTGAGACCTGTGCTTCATGGCGGCAGTTCCCGCCAATGAATCCTGAGAACAGCATGATAATGGAAAGTCCGCCGGGCGAGCTTTCCATTGTTTTTCCACATGAGTTAGCTAAATCTAACTTCGATGATTCGAAAACCGGCTGCAGGGGTTTTCTTATCATAAATGAGACAAATTTTATGAGGAGGATGTGCTTTGAAAAAACAATCAAGTGTAACAAGGCTTCTTGAACTGGCCGGTGGGCACCGGAGGCTGACGTATCTGGGCTGTGTTCTGTCCGCCATCGCGGCCGTCTGCGGTCTGATTCCTTACGTCTGCGTGTGGCTGGTGGCCCGGGATGTGCTGGCGGTTTACCCTCAGGTGGAAAATGCCCGGGGGCTGACGGGCTGGGGCTGGATGGCCGTGTGGTTTGCGGTGGCCAACATCGTGATCTATTTCGCCGCGCTGATGTGCACGCACATTGCCGCTTTCCGGACAGCCAGAAATATGCGCCGCCAAGGAGTGGAACATATTCTGAAGCTGCCCCTGGGATTTTTCACCGGCGATCAGTCCGGCAGGCTGCGGAAAGTGATCGATGATAATGCCGCTTTGACGGAGGATCTTCTGGCTCATAAGCTGCCGGATCTTACGGCGGCGGTGGTGACGCCCATTGCGGCGGTGGTGCTGCTGTTTGCCTTTGACTGGCGGATGGGACTTTGCTATCTGCTGACCATGATTCTGGCCTTCGTGTGCATGGCGGCCATGATGGGAGGGAAAAATGCCGGGTTCTTCCACCGGTATCAGAAGGAAATCGAGAAAATGAGCGGCGAGGCCGTGGAGTACGTCAGGGGAATTCCGGTGGTGAAGGTATTTCAGCAGACGGTTTATTCTTTCAAGGCCTTTTATGCGGCCATACAGTCCTACAGTGATCTGGCCAGCCAGTATGCCATGAGCTGCCGGATGGGTCAGACCGGATTTCTCACCTGCATCAACGGCGCTTTTGTGCTGCTGATCCCGGCGGCGTTTCTGCTGACCGGAGGGAACAACGGCTGGGAAGTGCTGACCGATTTTATCTTCTATGCCCTGTTTGCCCCGGCCTGCGGCGGAATGATCAACCGGATCATGTACGCTTCGGAGTCGGTGATGGAGGCCGATGAGGCGGTGATGAAACTGGATGAGATTTTAAGCCAAAAGCCGTTGCCCCTACCGTCTGCTCCCCAAATACCCGCCGGTTCGGATATTACCTTTGACCATGTGACGTTTCAGTATCCGGACAGCAGCCGCCCGGCCCTTCAGGATGTGAGTTTTACGGTGCCCTCCGGATCCACCGTGGGTCTGGTGGGGCCCTCCGGCGGAGGAAAATCCACTGCGGCGGCGCTGATTCCCCGTTTCTGGGATGTTTCATCAGGCAGTGTGAAAATCGGCGGTGTGGATGTGCGTCAGATGGCAGGGGAGGAGCTCATGAGCCGGATTGCCTTTGTATTCCAGGATACCAGGCTCTTTAAGGTGAGCCTGCTGGAAAATATCCGGATGGCAAGGCCCTCTGCCTCCGTGGAGGAAGTGTGGGCCGCCGTGCGGGCCGCCCGCTGTGAGGATATTCTGGAGAAGCTTCCCGACGGGCTGGACACGGTGGTGGGAACGAAAGGCGTCTACCTGTCCGGCGGCGAGGCCCAGAGGATTGCTCTGGCCAGGGCAATCTTGAAGGACGCGCCCATTGTGGTGCTTGACGAGGCCACCGCATTTGCAGATCCCCGGAATGAAGCGTTGATACAGAAAGCTTTCGCAAAGCTGACCCGGGGCAAGACGGTGCTGATGATTGCCCACCGGCTCTCCACCGTCCGGGATGTGGATCAGATCCTGGTGCTGGAGAAGGGGCAGGTGCAGGAGCAGGGTACGCACCGGCAGCTGCTGGATCAGGGCGGCCTTTACGCGAAAATGTGGAAGGACTATCAGCAGGCGGCAGCCTGGAAGGTGGGAAATCCCGCCGTCACCCCACACAGGATGCAGGCGGCCGATACCGGACGGGCGGCCGCCGGATCAGGAAAGGAGGCAGAAAAATGACTGCGAAATTACAGCACATATTTGCCCTCAGTGAAAAGGGGGCCAGAGATTTTGTGAAGGCCGTGATCTGGTGCTTTCTCTGCAATATCAGCCTTATGCTGCCGGTGGGCGTGGTGATGGCGGTGATTCAGCATTTTCTGAACGCGCTGGATACCGGCTCCGATCCGGCCGGTCAGATACTGTTTTATACAGGAGCGGCCCTTCTGGTACTGGCGGTGCTGTGGGTACTTCACTATTTTCAGTATGCGGCCCTGTATCTGGCCACCTATCAGGAAAGTGCCAGCCGCCGGGTGAGCCTGGCGGAAACGCTGCGGAAGCTGCCGCTCAGCTTTTTCGGGAACCGGGATCTCAGTGACCTGACCGCCACCATGATCGCCGACTGCTCCAGCCTGGACCAGATGTTTTCCCATTACATTCCCCAGTTGTTTGCCTCCATTTTTTCCACTCTGTTTATCGGAATCTGTATGTTCTGCTTTGACTGGAGAATGGCGCTGGCGGTGCTGTGGGTGCTGCCGGTGGCCGTACTTCTGACCGCGGGATCAAAGAAACTGCAGGATGCCTTTGGCACCAGAAATATTCTGGCAAAACGGGCGGTGACGGATACCATCCAGGAATGCCTGGAAACGGTGCGGGATATCAAGGCCTGCAGCCGGCAGGAAGAATTTCTGGAGAAGCTGGACGGACGGCTTGAAAACGCGGAAAAGAGCGCCATCCGCTCGGAGCTGGCCACCGGTGTGTTTGTGTGCTCTGCCCAGGCCTTTCTGCGGATCGGCCTGGCCACCACGGTGCTGACCGGCGCAGGCCTGCTGATCCAGGGAAAACTGTCCTTTCTCTATTTCCTGGGCTTCCTTTTCGCGGCGGCCCGGCTGTACGATCCGCTGGGGATGGTACTGCAGAATATTGCGGCCACCTTCAACGCGAAACTGCAGATCAACCGGATGCGGTCCATTCTGGAACAGCCGGTGCAGACGGGAGGCGAGAACTTTGTGCCCGAAAATTTTGACATTGTTTTTGACCATGTGAAATTTGCCTACCGGGAAGACGAGGGGGTTCTGGAAGATGTTTCCTTCACCGCCCGGCAGGGGCAGGTGACGGCCCTTGTGGGTCCCTCCGGCGGAGGAAAATCCACTGCCTGCAAGCTGGCGGCCCGTTTCTGGGACATCCAGGGAGGGAAAATCACCCTGGGCGGCACCGACATTCAGACCGTGGATCCGGAAACGCTGCTGAAATACTATTCCTTTGTATTCCAGGATGTGGTGCTGTTTCGCGATACCATTCTGGAAAATATCCGGCTGGGCCGCAGAGGTGCCACCGATGAAGAGGTTTACGCCGCCGCGAAAGCCGCCCGCTGCGATGAATTTATCCGGGAGCTGCCCGACGGTTATCAGACCATGGTGGGGGAAAACGGCTCCACCCTGTCCGGCGGCGAGCGGCAGAGAATTTCCATCGCCAGAGCCCTTCTGAAAAACGCGCCGATAATTCTTCTGGACGAGGCCACCGCGTCCCTGGATGTAGAGAATGAGACGGCGGTGCAGGAGGCCCTGTCCCGGCTTCTGAAGGATAAAACCGTGCTGATTATCGCCCACCGGATGCGGACCGTATCCGCGGCGGATCAGATTGTGGTGCTGGCAGACGGCCATGTGGCAGATAAAGGAGCTCCCGGGGAACTGTACCGGAAAGATGGTATCTACCGGCAGATGGTGGATCTGCAGAAAATGAGCGGGGAGTGGAGGCTGTAGAACAGGCATCTATCCACTCAGGAAACCGGCAGCAGGCAGAGCAGATCCTCCAGCGGGAATCGGCGTTCATTTCCCAGGGCGCGCTCCAGTTCATACTTGTTGGGATCGGAATGTTCGATTTCCCGGGCAAAGCGCCAGGCAGTTTCCACGGCGGTATCCCGTGAAAAATTTCCGGGATTCTCAAGGTACCGGGCCAGGGAAAGCTGGCGGATCAGCAGGGTACAGACAAAAGAAAACCGCATCTTTCCGTCGGCATTTTCGCTGTAGACGGCGCCGCAAAAATAGGTGAAGAGGAAATAAGCCATCAGCTGTTCGGTCATCTCATCGGTGAAATGGCGGCGGAAGGCGGATGCGCCGTCTTCCCTGGCTGCCGCCTCGGAAAGCAGCAGTTTTTTACACTCCCGAAGAAAAAGCTTCCATCCATCACGGAGCGGTTCCAGGCTCTCCAGAATGGCGAAGATGTCTGACAGAATCCGTTGGCGGATCTGGGAGCTTTCTTTCTCTGTCCGGCTGTTCATCAGCTGAAACAGCTTTTTGGAAAACCAGTTCCAGGCCCGGCGGGAGTCGTATTTTTCCAGAAGAGCGTCTGTCTCAAACAGCCGTCCCCGGTCGATTCGCTGCTGCAGATCGTGGGAGAGGGCCAGAAGAAGAAACATCCGCAGAGGGAGGGGCTGCTTCCGGTTCTGAAGAATGTGAAAGATCACAGCGCGGGCGTCCATAAGTTTGGTGAACAGCAGGTAGTCAAAATCCCGGTACGTTTCCCTGCGCCGGGGATTTTCCCCGTGAAGGAAGCGTACCGGTTCTTCCAGGTTCAGAATTATCCGGGCAGCCTCCGGACAGGAGAGGGACAGGGAAATCTCCCGAAGCCCTTCAAACTCCTCCACATGGCGGGGGTACATCCGGCAGGTACGGCAGAAAGCCCGGCTTTCGCCGCCCTCCAGATAGAGATCACAGAGGTTTTCCTCGTTCAGGAACGCGCAGCGTCCGTTATAGCGGCGGAAACATTTCTCTTTCCAGTCAATTTCGTTGAGAAGCCTGGCTCCGAGAGGTCCTTTCATTTTCCGGTATTTTCTAAGCGTCGTATCGTCGATCTGAATCTGCCATCCGGCACAGCAGGTGTCGGGACAGGCGCCGGCGGTGCAGGAGAATTTTTTATAGTAGTGAGGGATGGTATACTGCATGGTGTGTTTCCTTTCTTTATTATTGGCCGAATGGCCATAAAGGTATCCCCGAAGGGGGTTTCCTGTGGGTTATTTTCTGTTCCTCATGGTATCGCATTTGCGGTGAAAATACAAGCTGTCACCGGAGCTTATAACCCGACAGATGTATGCAAGAGATGAAAGGAAAATCACAATCCGGACGGAACCGGCGATTTTGCCGGGATATGTTTGTAAGCTTTTGAAATTTGTAATATAATGGGAGCAGAAAGTCCGGAATCGTGGTATTTTAGATGGGATGAAACAGGAAAAAGATTGAAACGTAAAAGGAGA
>DVON01000059.1 GCA_018713585.1 Candidatus Pullilachnospira stercoravium
CCCCGGATCAGTATGGTGAGATACCGCAGCACCGGCTCCGTGGCGATGGCGAAGATTACCAGAACCATTCCGCCTTTAATGGAAAGATTGCTGATGGCAAACAGGTTGCTGACGAAGAAAATACAGATCAGCAGTCCCGCAATCATGCCGAACCAGATCACCCAGCGGAATGCGTTCATGGGCTGACTGATTTTGTACAGAATCATAATACCCACGATGGCCAGCAGCAGAGTGGCAGTGGTGGAGATTTCATCGGAATTCATCTCAAACACCTGGCCGAAGATGGTGAGAAATCCCACAATCAGCACATCCGTGAGCCCTGCCGGCAGCGCCTTCAGCAGCACGTTGGTGAGAAAATGGCCTTCGATCAGCTTTTTGTTGGGCTCCAGCGCCAGCAGGAAGGCCGGTATGCCGATGGTGAACATGGAGATCAGCGACACCTGGGAAGGCTCCAGCGGGTAGGAAATCATGAACGCCATGGAGAACAGTGACAGCAGGAAGCTGAAAATGTTTTTCACCAGGAACAGGCTGGCGGACCGCTCAATGTTATTTACCACCCGGCGGCCCTCCAGCACCACGGAGGGCATACAGGAAAAATTCGATTCCAGAAGCACCAGCTGGGAAGCCTGGGCCGCAGCGTCGCTGCCGGAGGCCATCGCCACGCTGCAGTCCGCGTCTTTTAAGGCCAGCACATCGTTGACACCGTCGCCGGTCATGGCCACTGTTTTACCCGCTGCTTTCAGGGAGCGGACAAACTGCCGTTTCTGGTTGGGAGTTACCCGGCCGAAAACAGTATAATTCAGCACGGCCTGATCGATATCTTCCTGGGTTTTCAGTGTGGTAGCATCCACATAATTCTCCGCCCGGCTGATGCCGGCTTCCGAAGCCACCCGGGATACCGTTACCGGGTTGTCGCCGGAGATCACCTTGATATCCACACCCTGATCCGCAAAATACTGGAAGGTCTCCCAGGCATCCTTTCGGATGGGGTTGCTGAGAAGTACCAGTCCGTAAGGAGTTACCTTTTCTGTCAGTTCTTTTCCATCGGGAGCGCCGTCATAGAGGCCGAAGACCAGCACCCGGTATCCCTCGCCGCTGTAGGACTCGATGTCCTCCTGATACGTCTCATAATCATCCCGCAGAACAAATTCCGGCGCGCCCAGCACGTAGGACTGATCCAGGAAAGTGGCGCTGCTGTATTTGTAGGCGGAGGAGAAGGAGGTGATGGAGGTGGGAGCCATCCCGGTGTTCTCCGTAAAATACTCCTGGAGAGCGGCCATGGTGATATTGTCCCTGGACATGGCGTGAGCGAAATCTCCCACCAGACCGGACAGCGGAGGCATGGTTTCCGGGTCATAGGGAGCGAGGGGGACCAGCCGGTCCACCTTCATGGTGTTTTCCGTGATGGTTCCGGTTTTGTCTACGCAGAGCACATTGACCCGGGCCAGGGTTTCAATACATTTCATATCATGAACCAGTACCTTTTTGGTGGCCAGCCGCACCACGCTTACTACCAGAGCGGCACTGGCCAGCAGGTAGAGACCTTCGGGGATCATGCCGATGACAGCCGCCACCATGGACTGCACGCTTTCCCGGATGGTATTTCCGCCGAACAGGTATTGCTGGATAAACAGGATGGCGCCGATGGGGATGATCAGAAATCCCACCACCTGTACCAGGCGGTTGAGAGACCGGATCATTTCCGACTGTTCACCTTCCCGGGTGGCCTTGGCTTCCAGGGTCAGACGGGAAATATAGGAGTCCGCGCCTACCTTGTCCAGTCTTGCGCGGCACTGGCCGGAGACAATAAAGCTTCCTGACATCAGGGGATCCCCCGGTTTTTTTGTGATCTCGTCAGATTCACCGGTGAGCAGAGATTCGTTGGCCTGAACCTCCCCGTCGATGACAATAGCGTCCGCGCAGATCTGGTTGCCGGCGGCAAAGACCACGATATCATCCAGTACCGTCTGGTCTGCCGGAATTACTTTTTGCCTGCCGTCACGGATAACCGTGGCCCGGGGAGCGTTGAGCATATTCAGCTTGTCCAGGGTTTTTTTGGAACGGATCTCCTGTACGATACCCACCAGCGTGTTGCCGATGATTATGGGCAGAAAGGTCAGATCCCGGAAAGCGCCCACGCAGATCAGCATCACGGCGATGACGGCGAAAATCAGGTTGAAGTAGGTGAACACATTGCTGGTGACGATTTCTTTCACCGTTTTGGAAGGGGGATCCACCGGGGCGTTGCTGAAGCCCCGCTCCATGCGCTGGGCCGCCTGGGCTTCGGAGAGCCCCCTGTCCGGAGCGGGTTCGATCCGCTCCACGGGCTTCCGGATTATCGTTGGTTCTTTCGGTTCTTTTCTCATGCAGTATGCCTCCTTGTCAGAGTTGTTTCAGTCCGGAGATATCAGGTTCGATCAACAGAGAATAGTTGGTATGATAAATCACAAATCCGGGTTTCGCGCCGCCTGGTTTCCGGAGGTTTTTCTTCTGAGTATAATCCACCTCCACCTTCGGAGCTGTACGCCCTTTGGAGTAGTAGGCGGCCAGCCGTCCCGCTTCTTCAAAGGTCCGGTCAGGAAGTTCTTTTCCCTCTGTTTTCACGATTACATGGGAGCCAGGCTGGCCTTTGGCATGAAACCACCAGTCATTTCCCGAAGCGAACCGGAAGGATAACTCTTCGTTCTGAAAATTGTTCTTCCCCACATAAATGTGGAAGCCGTCACTGGACAGATAGTGGAAGGGACGGGAAGTGATTTTCACTTTCTTTCCGCCGGTATGCTTTCTTTTGATATAACCGTAATCCATCAGTTCCTCCCGGATCTGTACCAGGTCTTCCTCTGAAAGGGCAATATCCAGAGATGTGGCGATGGACTCCAGGTGGTCAATTTCACTTTTGGTTTCCACCAGCAGTTCCTCCAGAGCTTCTGCGGTCCGCTTCAGTTTACCGTAGCTGTCAAAATATTTCTGAGAGTTTTCCTGAGCCGTCAGTGTGGGATCCAGAGGGATGGAGATCAT
>DVON01000060.1 GCA_018713585.1 Candidatus Pullilachnospira stercoravium
GCTTTCCGAATCCTGTCTATTTTTTGGGGCAAAATACTGAAATGTTTTTGATAAAAAACAAGGCAAATACCTGCCTGGCGGCGTTTTGCCCTGCCAGGGCGCCACAGAGAAAAAGATCCGGGAACAGGAGGTATTTTTCCTCTCCCGCTTCCCGGATCTTCGAATTTATTCGTGCCGCTGTTTTTTTACAATATCCGCCATGGCCTGCCATTTTTCTTCCATATCCTTCACCAGCTTCAGCTGGGTACGGGTACGGTCCAGGTTGTGGTCCGGATAATGAATTTTGAAGTAGGTATCCCCCTCCAGATAATCGGTGAGAAAGCGCATGCCACATTCCAGCGTCATGATCTTCGCTCCCATGGGAAGGGTCTCCACCTCTTTCGCCGTAAGGGCGCCCCGGCAGCCTTCCATAAAGCCGTCAAAATACGCTTCAAACAGGTTCAGATCACAGGATACCTTCGTCAGGTCTTTCTCATCCTCCAGAGCCGTGCTGGCGCCGAACCGGATGGCATCGCCGAAATCATGGGCGGCAAACCCCGGCATCACGGTGTCCAGGTCGATGACACAGATGGCCTTTCCGGTTTCCCGGTCAAAAAGGACATTGTTCAGCTTGGTATCGTTGTGCGTTACCCTGAGGGGCAGCTCTCCGGCTTCCAGCAGATCGCCGAAGAAATGGCAGTCCTGCTCCCTTTCCATCACGAACCGGATCTCCTCCTGCACCCGGGCGGCCCGTCCCATCACATCCGCCTCCACGGCTTTCCGGAATTTGGCGAACCGGTCCACGGTATTGTGGAAATTGGGAATCGTCTCGTGCAGCTCCTTGGCGGGAAAATCCGCCAGGAAATACTGGAAATTTCCAAAGGCGTAGCCGCTCTGTTTAAAATCCTCCGCGCTTTCCGCCTTGTCAAAGCTGGCAGAATCTGTAATGAAGGGATACACCCTCCATCCATGGCCCGTCTCATCCCGGTAATAGGGATGCCCGTCCACCGTGCGGATCACCTGAAGGGTCTCACGGTCGGGATTTCCGCCCTGGAGACGGATTTTCCCGGCAATAAAGCTGGTTACCCGCTCAATGTTCTCCATCAGCTGATCCTGATCGCGGAAAATCTCCCCGTTGATCCTCTGAAGAATATACTGGACTTCCTTTCCATCCTCCCGAAACGTCAGCCGGTAGGTATCGTTGATATGACCGCTGCCGTAGGGCACCGCTTCCAGCAGTTCTCCCGCAAACGGGAACTTTTCAAGTACCTGATAATTTTCAAATTCTGCCATCTCTGCATTTACCCCCATAAATTTTCCGGGTACAGGCCCTCCGCCTTCAGTCTGCGGATGGCGGCCTCCACCACCGGTTTGTCTTCTTTATAAGTAACTCCGTACCATCTGTCTGTGGATTTCAGAACCTTCACATCAGCTTTTCCTTCCTTCAGAAGCTCATCCACCACAAAGGGGAGGAAATACTCTCCCTTCAGCGGATTTGTCTTCAGGGCATCCTTCAGGAACGGCTCAAAACGGTTTTTCAGCTCCGTAAGCATGCTCTCGGTAAATCCCCACATATTCATGGAAACCGTGCTTCCCTCCGGGATCTCTGTCCAGGTGGCTCCGTCATCCTCCGTGTAGGCGGTCACATCTCCTCTGCGCTCAATGTGCGTTCTCTCATGAATGTCCACCAGATAACCGTTCGCATCGGTCTCGCACACGCCTCTGGCCACATGGCCGTTCTCGGTGAGGGTGTTCTCCAGAATATATCCCACCATGGTGTAGTGATACTTCTCGTCATCCTGATGGGTGGTGAGGAAATCGTAGATCACCTGGAACGCGTGGCTTCCATAATAATCATCCGCGTTGATCACCGCGAAGGGCGCGTCCACACAGCCCAGACAGCTCAGTACCGCGTGGCCGGTTCCCCAGGGTTTCACCCTTCCCTCCGGAACCTGATAGCCTTCCGGAATATTGTTGAGATCCTGGAACACATAGGAAACTTCCATGATCTGGCTGATTCTGTCGCCGATTCTCTCCCGGAAATCTTTTTCATTTTCTTTTTTGATGATAAATACAACCTTCTCAAATCCGGCCTTTTTCGCGTCATACAGGGAAAAATCCATAATGATATGTCCCTGCGGATCCACCGGATCGATCTGTTTGAGTCCGCCGTAACGGCTTCCCATTCCTGCTGCCATAATTACTAACACTGGTTTTTTCATCTGCTTTTCCTCCCTGATTCCGGGCCGTTGCGGCGCCATTTTCCTGAAAGGCCGCCGTCCCCCGGTTTGTCTACCACTTTCATGATAAAGGATTTCAAACGCTTTGCCAACTGTTTTGTCTTCGTTTTTGCGTTTTCATTATAAGCCCTGTTTTCGCAAAAATATTTATATTATATCCGACATAATTTGCACAATCGTCCGTTTTTTCTTTATTTGCCCCCTTTTCATATACAGCGTTTGGTAGTATACTTAGGACAGGATGCAAAGGAGGTGGTCTCATGGCATACTGTCCCATCCGTCTGACGGTAGATCTGGATGTGGAAGAAATCATCACCGTTCACTATTTTGAATACAGAAATGATTTCTCCTTCGAAGGGGAGTCCCACGATTTCTGGGAATTTCTCTGCGTGGACAAAGGCGAAGTTCAGGTCCGCGCCGGTACGGAGACGTACCTGCTGAAGAAGGGGGAGATGATTTTCCACAAACCCAACGAATTTCACAGTGTAATGGCCACCGGTCAGTCCGCGCCGAACCTGGTGGTGATTTCCTTCTCCTGCCGCTCGGAAGCCATGCGTTTTTTTGAAAACGCGCTTCTGACCATCGGAGAGGAGGAGCGAAACCTTCTGGCCGGTATTCTGTCGGAAGCGAAGCAGGCGTTTCTTCCGCCCTTCGACAATCCGTATCTGACCAGGATGGAACGGGCCACGCCTGCCTCCTTCGGTTCGGAGCAGCTGATCAAGAATTATCTGGAACAGCTTCTGATCGGACTTCTGAGAAAACAGCTGAAACCGGAGGCCGTCCGCCAGCTGACCAAGACCAACAAGCTTCGCAGCGACCTGGAAACCTATCACCGTATTCTGGAATATCTGGAAGCGCATCTGCGGGAGAAGGTTACCATTGAACAGATCTGCGAGGACAATCTGATCGGAAGATCTCATCTGCAGAAAATTTTCCGTACCCGCCAGCAGTGCGGCGTCATCGACTATTTCTGCAGCATGAAGATTTCAGCGGCCAAAGAGCTGATCCGAAGCAATGAGATGAATTTTACCCAGATCGCGGATTACCTGGGCTATACCTCCATCCACTACTTCTCCCGCCAGTTCAAGAAACTGACGGGGATGACGCCTTCCGAATATTCTTCATCCATCAAGGCGCTTTCCGACTGAGAAGCCGGATCCACCGCAGAAAGGCACAGACGTTTCTGCGCAGGCGGCCGGAGAGACTGCCGGCCATTCATTGTAACAGTTCAGTCTTCCAGCTTCACAGTCACAAAAGCAGTGGAAGGTTGAACTGTAACCATTCATTAACTTAACTATGCAAGGGGGATCAGAAAGTATGAGAATTATCAAAACGAAAGATTATCAGG
>DVON01000061.1 GCA_018713585.1 Candidatus Pullilachnospira stercoravium
TATGATTCCCTGCTGTCCCGGTATGACAGCAGGCAGATCCTGGGTATCTGCGTGGTGGTTTCCGCCATGATCGACGCCGCCCGGGAGGAAATCTACTCCACCACCCTCAGTCTTCCCTCATTGGGTGAAGAAAAAATCTTTCCTCTTCTGCCCGCGGCTTTCCCGGAATATCCCGTGGCCTTTCTGGAGGATACTGCCTGCTTTGCCTATGCGGAGAAAGTGTATACCAGCCTGAAGGAAAACAATTTCGCCTTCATCAATTTCAACCGCGGCATCGGTGCCACCCTGTTCATTGAAGGGAATATGCTGGGAAAGGCCAGCGGCTCCTTCACCCAGTTCGGCCACTATTCCGTGGATCCGGAGGGGCCCTTATGTGTCTGCGGAAATCATGGCTGTCTGGAAGCTCTGATTTCTGAGCATAACATCGGCCGCCGGGCAGCGGCCTTCGGGGAAAGCCCCTTTCTCACTCCGCCGGACCGGGTCACCTTCGCGGATCTGGGCCGTGCCGCTCTCTACCGGGATCCCACGGCCATGAAACTGCTGGCCCAGATGGCCAGGGAGCTGGCCCTGGCGCTGGGGAACCTGATCTGCATCGTCAACCCGTCCCTGATTATCCTGGGAGGAAAGATCCCCGCCCTGGGCGATTATTTCCTGGAGCAGGTACGCAAGGATCTGAAATCCATCGGATTCCGGAAAATGGTGGATAACGTGACCGTCCGCTACTCCACGCTGCACAGTGACTCGTTCTTAAGCGGCGCCATGCGGTACTACTTTGACATTCATTACAGCTTCACTCAGGAAAATCCATCCGGTTTTTATGTTGGATAAATGCCTCTCCTGCGATATAATGAAAGAAATGTAACAGGGAAGCCGGACGGCTGAACAGTTACAAAGAAATATCTGACAGCATTTGCCAGATGAAGGAGCGAGGACATTTGCATGAAACTGATTAATCAGCAGTTGATTAAAAATACTAACCTGAAACAGATCTACAATCTGGTGCATCAGGAACAGGGGATCTCCCGGGCGGAGCTGGCAAAACGGACAAAGCTCAGCAAGACCACCGTATCCGCTCTGGTGGATGAGCTTCTGGAGAGGGATTTTCTCATGGACACCGGAACTTCCGACAGCAAAACTGTGGGAAGAAAGCCCAATTCTCTTCAGCTGAAGCCGGAACGGCATTATGTGGCAGTACTCTGCTGGGAGGAGGAGCAGGTGCTGGGGTATCTGACGGATATCTGCGGAAGCGTCGCCGTCACCTGCCGGATTGCCGTAAAAGAGACCGATTCCTATGTGGAACGGTCCCGGGCTCTTTTTGATCTGGAACTTCTCCCGGCCATTTCACCGGAAAAGCTTCTGGGCATCTGTATTGTGGTCCCTGCCATGATCGATCCGGATACCAGAGAAATTTTTTCCACCTCCTTCCACCTGCCGGACCGGACGGAATCCGATATCGTGGGAGAACTGGCAGCCACGTTTCGGGAATATCCCGTGGCGCTTCTGAATGACACGGCCTGCACAGCCTATGCGGAGAAGGTATACACCGGTATCCGGGAAAAGGATTTTGCCTTCATCAATTTCAGCCGGGGCATCGGCGCCACCCTGTTTATCCAGGATACCATGCTGGGAAAAGCAACCGCCTCTTATACCCAGTTCGGCCACTACTCCATCGATCCCGCCGGCCCCTTATGTTCCTGCGGCAGGCGGGGATGTCTGGAGCGGATGATCGGGGAAGATTCCCTCCCCGGCCGACTGGCAAAGACAGCCGGCAGCAGCCCGCTGAAGCGGAAGGACGCGGTCACCTACGAAGAGCTGGGGCATGCCGCCATCTACGGGGACGGGGCGGCCCGCAGCGTGATCCGGGATATCGCCTCAGATTTTTCCCTGGCGCTGGGAAATCTGGTATGCACCGTCCATCCGAAGCTGATCATCATCGGCGGAAAGGGGCGGGATCTGGGTCCGCTGTTTCTGGAGGATGTCACTGAATTTCTCCATACCACCGGTTTTCGCCGGATGCTGGATTCTGTCAGAATCCGTTACGGACTTCTGGATCAGAACGCCTGCTGCAACGGCGCCATGAAGTATTTTTTTGATATTCACTACAATTTCACACAGGATTTAAGCGGCCAGTTTTTCATCGGCTGAACTGACAGGAAACTCTGGCCATATGGAAAGGAGATTTTTTTATGATTAACAAACCATTAAAAGCGGCAATCGCAGGCTGCGGACGGATTTCTGTCTGCTATGAAGATGCTTTCCGGCGTCTTCCGGATCTGGTCACCCCGGTTCTGGCGGTGGACAAGGATCCCGAAAAGGCCAAAGCCTTCGCTGAAAAATTCGGCTGCCGCTGGAGTACCGATTTTGATGATATTCTTGATGCCGGAGTGGATGTGGTGCATCTGTGCCTGCCCCACGATCTTCACCCGGTGATGGCCATAAAAGCCATGAAGGCCGGCATCCATGTACTGACGGAAAAGCCGGTGGCCACCACCCTCCAGGATGCGGACGCCATGATCCGCACCCAGCAGGAAACCGGTGTGAAGCTGGGCGTGATCTTCCAGACCCGGTACACCAAAAGCGTGGAGAAGCTGAAGGAAATGATCAGCCGGGGGGATTTCGGCAAAATCCTCGCCGCCCGGTCCATTCTCACCTGGAACCGCCCCAGGGATTATTATAAGGGCAGCGACTGGAAGGGCACCTGGGCCCACGAGGGCGGCGGCGTGCTCATCGATCAGGCCATCCACAGCATCGACCGGGTACGATACATGCTGGGCAGCGATGTGGAATGGATTGAAGGAAGTGTCCACAACTACTACCATGATTTCGTGAAGGTAGAGGATTCTGCCGATGCGGCAATTCAGTTTGAAAATGGCTGCATCTATAATTTGTACGCCTGCAACATTTACGCTGCCGACTCTCCCATCCAGATCGAGCTGATCGGGGAGAAAGGACGCTGTGGCCTTCTCCAGGACATGGGATTTTACGAGCTGGACGGCTGCTATACAGAGATCCGCAATACCTACGAGACCACCAATGTGGGGCCGGACTACTGGGGAAGCAGCCATCACCTGCAGCTGCGGGATTTCTACGAATCCGTGCTGGCGGACCGCCCTGTGGCGGTAGACGGGCTGGAAGGCCGGAAAACGCTGGAAATCATCAAGGGCATTTATCTGTCCTCCCTGC
>DVON01000062.1 GCA_018713585.1 Candidatus Pullilachnospira stercoravium
AGTCAGAAAAGAAGCGGGCGGAAGCGGAGGAGAAAAAGTCCGCGGACGTGGAGAATATCGGGAATTCCCTGTCAGGAAATGGGCAGTCAGCCAAGAAAGTGCCAGGGGATGCTTTGCCGGAAGATATTTCATCGGGAAATGCTTTGCCAGACGAGTCCTCCACTGTAAAAACAACAGGACAGCTGGTGCGGCGGGAAGCCGATTACGGACTGATTGTGAAGCAGAGGGGCAATACCTTTACACTGTGGTTTTCCGGACTTTCCTGGGAAATGGCCTGTTATCAGTACCACCGGATCGGGCATTTCTGGGTGGAGGGACAGGAGCAGTGGCGGCGGCTGGTCTATATGCTGGGGACGGTGTATGACAAATACCGCTATCTGGGAGAGGAAGCCTGCAGTTCGCGGGAAATGGAGCTTCTGCCCCTGATGGAATTTCCGCCGTTCCGGCACTGGTCCCCCATCCGGGAATCCCTGGATGACTGGTATGACACAGATCCCGCAGGCGCCCGGCTGGGCGGATGGCTGGCCCGGCAGGCGGGGGACAGACGGATGGAGCGGAAAATCAACTGGTATCGGCGTTTTCCCTGCCGGTTCACCCGCTGGATGGTGGAGCGGACCATGCAGGGACCGGGAGGACAGAAGCTGTATGAAGAAATCCGCCGCAGAATATGGGAGGCCTCCGGCCAATACCCGGAAAGGGATTATGGACGGGAAGCCAATGAGCAGATCCGGCGGCAGCGCCGGCAGGTTCACCGGGAACTGACCGCCCGGGGATTTTCTGGAGCGTATCCGGAATACCGCAGGGGCTCCATGCGGATCGAGGCGGCAGAGGAGCATCCCTTTACCTGTATGGAAGCAGAAGATTTTTCCTTCCGAATCCGGTTTCTGGTGTCAGAGGGATGCGGAGAAAATGACGGAATCTGCGGAGGATTTTTCCGAAAGGGAAAAGGACGGGTGGAGGAAAGCCTGGCGTTTCTTGAGAAAGCGGAGGAGTGAGAAATGGTTTACAAAAGAGGGAGGAACATTGTAAACTATAGACGTGAAAATGTCCGGGGCCGCGGCGGCCGACTGTCGGATGGGAGGTAACGATATGTTTGGGAAAAAGAAGAAAATGAAAGAAATTAAACCATACGATCCCGCGCAGCAGATCCCGGTGATACGTTCCAGCATCTGTACCGGCGAGAAGACGGCGGGATTTGAAGACCGCGGGACAGGGAAATTTGAAGATCTGATGCTGATTGCGTCGGAGGAAGACCTGCAGGAGTTCTGCCGGGCCTATGGCGTGGATCCGAAGGATATTGTCACCAGATGGTAGCGGACCCTTAATGGCCATACGGCCATAACTAATGAAACCCTGAAGGATCCCTTTATGGCCATCCGGCCAGAATTAATGAAAGGAATTGGAGAGTATGACGAAAGAAGAGTTGGCCCTGGAGGTCATTGACAGATTGAAGAAGGAATACCCGGATGCCGGATGCACCCTGGATTATGACCAGGCGTGGAAGCTGCTGGTGAGTGTGCGGCTGGCGGCGCAGTGTACGGATGCCAGGGTGAATGTGGTGGTGGAGGATCTCTACGCTAAATACCCCAGCGTGGATGCGCTGGCCGAAGCGGATGTGGATGATATTGAGCGGATTGTCCGGCCCTGCGGGCTGGGAAGAAGCAAAGCCAGGGATATCAGCGCCTGCATGAGGATTTTGAAGGAGCAGTACGGCGGAAAAGTGCCGGATGATTTCAACGCGCTGCTGAAACTGCCGGGTGTGGGGAGAAAAAGCGCGAACCTGATTATGGGAGATGTATTTGGCAAACCGGCCATTGTGACGGATACCCACTGTATCCGCCTGACCAACCGGATCGGCCTGGTGGACGGCATCAAGGAGCCGAAAAAAGTGGAAATGGCGCTGTGGAAAATCATACCGCCGGAGGAGGGCAGCGATTTCTGCCACCGGCTGGTATATCACGGACGGGACATCTGTACTGCCCGGACAAAGCCCCACTGCGAGAAATGCTGCCTGGAAGATATCTGCAAAAAGCAGGGTGTGGAATAATCAGCGTAACAGTTCAGCCTTCCGGCTTCACTGTCACAAAAGCATGCACACAGGCTGCGTTTCCCGCAGCCTGGCGCCCGCAGGCCTCGGGATCCCGCTGCAAAAGCAGCGTGGTCTACACTCCGTTTCGGTCGGCGCTAAACGTGTGCCACTGGCACACAGCGCCCTCGCGGGATATTGAAGGCTGAACTGTAACTAATCAGCTGCCAATATCAAATTTCTTCTGGATTTTTATGAATATTTATGATAACATTTATAGAATGTTTATACTTTGCGGATATTCATGGAAGTATCCGTGATGATATCCGGAAAAGTATAAAATATTGCTGCCGGATTTTATCCGGTCTTTTCACTGCAAATGTCTGCGTCAGCAGACGTGTTTTTGACAATCGGTGAATCGTGAGGCGAGATATCGATTGTTGATCCATGACAATGGACGTTTCGCGAAAATGCGGCGTCTGTTACTGTAAAGAAGGAGGAAATCGAGGAAATCATGGAAAAATTTTTCAAACTGAAAGAGAACGGTACCACGGTCTCCACAGAGATTATGGCCGGTCTCACCACATTTTTCGCCATGTCCTACATCATCGTGGTGAATCCCAGTGTGCTGTCACAGTCCGGTATGGAGTGGGGAGCGGTATTCCTGGCGACTATCATCGCTTCCATTATCGGTACCCTGGTGATGGGTCTTGTGGCGAATGTGCCCTACGCGCAGGCTCCCGGAATGGGTCTGAACGCGTTCTTCGTGTATACGGTCTGCGCCGGTCTCGGCTTTACCTGGCAGCAGGCGCTCTCTATGGTGTTCATCTGTGGTATTCTTAACATCATCATCACAGTCACCAAAGTGAGAAAATACATCATCAAATCCATTCCCCGCAGCCTGCAAAACGCCATCGGAGGCGGAATCGGTATCTTCGTGGCGTACATCGGTCTGCTGAATGTGGGAATCATCAATTTTGACGGCGGCGTACCCGCGCTCTCCACACTGAATCAGCCGGCATTTCTGGTATTTATCTTTGGCCTGGTGCTGACGATCATTCTGCTGGTGCTGAATGTAAAGGGCGCGATTCTGATTTCCATCATTGTCACCACCCTGGTGGGTATTCCTTTTGGGGTAACCAGCCCGCAGGATACGGTCAGCTTCACGGAAGCATGCCAGGCGCTGCCCACCACCTTCCTGGCAATCTTCAAAGAGGGCGGACTTACCAGCCTGTTTGCGGATCCCGCAAAACTGCCGCTGGTACTGATTACCATTTTCTCATTCAGTATTTCAGATACCTTTGATACGCTGGGAACCTTTATTGGAACCGGACGCCGCAGCGGAATTTTCAGTGAGGAAGATGAGCGTCTGATGGAAAACTCCACAGGCTTCAAGTCCAGACTGGACAAGGCTCTGTTTGCGGACGCCACAGCCACATCCATCGGCGCCCTGTTCGGAACCTCCAACACCACCACCTTCGTGGAGAGCGCTTCCGGAATCGGCGCAGGCGGAAGAACCGGTCTGACCTCTGTGGTAGTGGCCATCTGCTTTGCCCTTTCCGCATTCCTGGCAACCTTTGTCAGCGCAGTTCCCTTTGCGGCCACTGCTCCGGCTCTGGTGTCTGTGGGAATCATGATGGTTTCCTCCTTTAAGGATATTGAGTGGAATAACCTGGACGAAGCCATTCCCGCATTTTTTGCCGGAATCTTTATGGCTCTGTGCTACAGCATTTCCTACGGTATTGCTGCAGGCTTCATCTTCTACTGTATCGTGAAGGTGTGCAAGGGAAAAGCAAAAGAAGTGCATCCCATTCTGTGGGTGTGTACAGGTCTGTTCATTCTGAACTTTGTTCTGCTGGCACTTCTGTAAAAGGAATAGATGCCCGCTGACGGCGGGGAAATGACAGGGGACGGTGTACGCTTATGAGCTGCACCGGCCCCTTTTGAAACTGACGGCCCTTTTTTGGAGAAAAATAGAAAATGAAGCTGATCGGTAAATATTATATTGAAATTGTAAAAAAATATCCCTGGATTTTCCTGAAATCCGTGCTGATGATTTTGCTGATTACCCTACTGAATACGCTGATTCCCTGTGGAATGAGGATTTTCATTGAGGGCATCTCTGTGCGGGGCGGCGCGGCGCTGATTCTGGCAGGCGTTCTGGCCTTTGCGGCCGTCATGCTGCTGAATTCCTTTTTTGAAATCCGGTGGTATGTGATTCTGGATGAGCTGGGAGGAAAATGCATCGCGGACCTGACCACAGAAATCGAAGGCGCGCTGGTTCATGCCAGCCGTAATGACGCGGATCAGGTGGGAAGCGGCAGCCTGAAGCATATCCTTTATTCGGATATGCTGGATATCTTCCGGGTGGTGGGGCATCATATTCCCAGCATGATCGGAAATATCGTCACCGTGCTGATTTGCCTGCTGCTGTCCGCCAGATACAGTATCCTGCTGACGGTTTATATCACGGCGGCAGCTGCGGGCGGCGCGCTCCTGTCCTTTGCCAGCCGGAAAATCATCATGTCCAGAGCCCACAGAACCAATGCGAAACTGAAGCAGCACCATGCGATGTGCGGCCAGTTTACGGATTCGCTTCCCACCATACAGACCAATGACCTGCTTCCCTACTTTCAGGAGAAAACCAGGGAAAGCATTGCGGATTTCATCACCACCTCCCAGAAGGAAGACGGGGTGGCGGTTTTCTGGACACGCCTGGTGAGCAACTACAATGTCATGTTTTCCATTCTGCTGTCGGCGTTTCTGGTTCTCTTGTCTTCCGACAGTGCGGTGAACCTGATTTTCTATACCATGCTTTCGGGAATTATCACCTCCCAGAGCCAGGCGGCTGAACTGATGTTCCAGCAGATCATCAAGTCGGAGGTGAGCTTTCGCAACGCGGACCGGCTTCGGAACCTGCCGGATGCTTACGGAGAAAAAACGCTGGATACCGTTTCTTCCTTGGAGTTTGATCATGTCACCTTTGCCTACCCTTCCCGACCGAGGGATGCGGTTTTGAAGGATATTCAGATCTCCTTCCGCCCGGGAGAGCTGATTGCCGTGTTTGGCGGCAATGGAAGCGGAAAATCCACATTGATCAAGCTGATCACCGGCCTGTACCGGTCCACAGGCGGCTGCATCCGCATCAATGGACAGGAAAATTTCGCGTACCGGCAGCAGGAGCTGAACCGGCAGATCCTGTACATTGGCCAGGAAGAGCAGTTTTTGAATGAACCGGCTAGAAGGTATGTGGAGCTTGTCACCGGACGGGAGCCGCTTAACGAAACACAATGGCGAAAGCTGACGGAAAAGGTGAACCTGAATTCCATGGACGGGGAAAGAATGATTGAAAACGAAGGGGCCTCCCTGTCGGCGGGACAGCGGAAAAAACTGCTGATTTTAAAACTGCTGCTCCGGTCCGAAACCGCGTCGGTGATCGTTCTGGATGAAGTGATGGCAGGACTGGATGACGCCACCCGGCGGGTGTATCTGGAAGAGCTGAGACAGCTGGCGGCAGGGAAGGACAAAATGATATTTGTCATTGAACATTCTCTGGAGGGGGCGCTGGTTTTTGACAGAACGTTGTATGTGGAAGGCGGGCGTATAATTTATGGATAATCAGAAATTTGAATCATATAATATGGGTATAGGACATAATATTGAAAAACCGATGCTTGATACAATGGGACAGATTCAGCATTTAAAGAATAAAGGAATTACTTTCCATTATTACTCAGAGGAACAGGCTTTCGATTACTTAAGACATAATAATAATTATTTTAAAATTGCGTCTTACAGAAAGAATTATGATAAGTACCAGGGTGGAGAGAACGAAGGAAAGTATATTGCGCTGGACTTTGGATATTTGAAAGACTTGGCTATCGTTGATATGAGACTTCGTTATACCCTTGTTCAGTTGGCTTTGGACATCGAACATTATGCCAAGATAGATTTGCTGACCACAGCGGAAGCTCATAGAGAAGACGGGTATACTATTTGCGAAGACTTTTTCATCTCTTTATCAGAAAAGCAGATGAATATGATTAATCATGAGATTGAAAGAAATAAAAATTCGATTTATTGCGGTGATCTCTTTAAAAAATATCCCGAACATTTTCCGGTATGGGTTTTTCTTGAAATGCTTCCGTTTGGACGGATGGTC
>DVON01000063.1 GCA_018713585.1 Candidatus Pullilachnospira stercoravium
TCGGCGTAGCCTTTGCCATGTGCCTGGACTGGCTGGCAAGAGGTGTCATCTTCTGGTTCCGGTTTCGCTCCGGCGTCTGGAAAAAATTCCAGGTTATCTGAAACCATACCGGCGCAAGGCCGCCGCGTTCCTGTTCTGGCGATGGATAGCCGCAACCGTTCAGCCTTCCACTGTTCCGCGAGACGTCACGCTGCTTTTGCAGCGGGATCCCGAGGCCTGCGGGCGCCGGGCTGCGGGAAACGTAGCCTGTGTGCATGTTTTTGTGACAGTGAAGCCGGAAGGTTGAGCTGTTACGGAAAGCCGGGGCAGGGATGCGGCGGCCTTTACAATCTGCGAAATCTATTTTATACTATACCCAGGAAAAATCCGCACGTCCCGGCAGAGTGGATCTGTCAGAGCGCGCGGTCAGAGAACGGAGAGCAGTTATGAAGTGTGAAGAAGCCCTTACAAGGATCAGCGCTTATATCGACAATACGCTGTCCGGCCGGGAACTGGAGGAGTTCATCGAGCATGTGGAGCATTGCCCGGAGTGCTATGATGAACTGGAGACTTACTATACCATCAAAGTGGGAATCAATTATCTGGAACAGGACCGGCAGGACGCGTACAATATTCCGCAGATGCTGAAAAAGGATTTGGAGCGGAAAAAGGACCGGCTGCACCGGGGAAAGGTGATCCGCAGCCTGGCGATGGCGCTGGCTGTCACCCTGGCAGTGGCGGGTATCCTGTGGCTGGCCGTCTCCTGGGGCGATCTTGTGCTTCCCCGGATCTTCTGACAGGAAACGGACGGCGGGGCGCGGCAAATCCTTCACGGGTTCGGCCGTTAATGAGGAAAGGAAAACCAATTTATGAGTGAGAAAATTGTACTGATCGACGGACACAGCATTTTGAACCGGGCATTTTACGGACTGCCGGATCTGACCAATTCGGAGGGAGTGCATACCAATGCGGTGTACGGATTTCTGAATATCATGACCAGGATTCTGGAAGAGGAAAAGCCACAGTATCTGACGGTGGCTTTTGACGTTCATGCGCCCACCTTCCGCCATCAGATGTATGAGGCGTACAAGGGGACCAGAAAGCCCATGCCCCAGGAGCTGAGAGAGCAGGTGCCGCTGATCCGTCAGGTGCTGGAGGCCATGGGCGTGTGCATCGTCTCCCGGGAGGGTTACGAGGCGGACGATCTGCTGGGAACCATCGCCCGGCGCGGCGAAGCGCGGGGCCTGGAGGTGACGGTGGTGTCCGGAGACCGGGATCTTCTGCAGCTGGCCACGGAGAAGATTCTGGTAAGGATTCCGAAAACCCGGGGCGGAAAGACGGTGATCGAGGACTACCACGCGGCGCAGGTACAGGAGACGTTTCAGGTGACGCCCCCGCAGATCATCGAGCTGAAGGCACTGATGGGAGATACCGCGGACAATATTCCCGGTATTCCCGGGGTGGGGGAGAAGACCGCCGCAAAAATCATCGGCGCCTACGGATCCATTGAAAATGCCCACGATCATCTGGAGGAGATCAAGCCCAACAAAGCCAGGGAATCTCTGCGGGAGCATTACGATCTGGCGGTGCTCAGCAAAAAGCTGGCCACCATCGACACGGACGCGGCCATCGACTTTTCCTGGGAGGAGGCGCGGCTGGGAAATCTGTATACCCCTGAAGCTTACGAGATGTTCCGGAGGCTGGATTTCAAGAATCTTCTGTCCCGCTTTGACCAGGAACAGCAGCCCCAGGCCATGGAGTATCAGGTGATCACGGATCCGCAGAAAGCCGGCGAACTCTTCCGTCAGGCCCAGGCGGCGTCCGGCTGCGGCCTGGCCCTGCTGGAGGGCAGTGAGGGAACCGTGGGATTGGGCCTGGCTTTCGGAAGGGATCAGGTATACTATTTCCCCGTTGGGGAAGCCATTTCAGATCAGCAGCTGAAAGATTGGGCCCGGCAGCTGTTGGCCGGGGAGCATCCGGTGGGCGCGCCGGATGTGAAGGCCATGCGCAAATGGGTGGAAATCCCCGCGGACGGCCAGGCCTTTGATCTGGGTGTGGCGGCCTATCTTCTGAACCCTCTGAAAAATTCCTACACCTACGATGACGCAGCCAGTGAGTATCTGGGAGAGACGGTTCCTGCCGCATCGGAGATATTCGGGACGCCAAAACTTCCGGATCTGTCCCGGGCTGAGCCTGAAAAAGCGGCGGCTTACGCTTCCAGCCAGGCATACGTTTCCTGGGCGGCCAGAGAACCCATGCGCCAGGCCCTTTCGGATACCGGCATGCTGAAGCTTTTCGAGCAGGTGGAGATGCCGCTTCTGTTTACCCTGGACGATATGGAAAAGGCGGGAATCCGGGCCCGGGCGGAGGAACTGAAGGTGTACGGCAGCCAGCTGCAGGTGAGGATCGAGGAACTGGAGGCTTCCATCTGGGAACAGGCCGGCGAAACGTTCAATATCAATTCTCCCAAGCAGCTGGGGGTGATCCTCTTTGAAAAGATGGGGATGCCGGGAGGAAAGAAAACGAAGACCGGCTATTCTACTGCTGCGGATGTGCTGGACAAGCTGGCCCCGGACTATCCTTTTGTGGCGGATATTTTGGAATACCGGCAGCTGGCCAAGCTGAAATCCACCTACGCCGACGGGCTGGCCGGCTATATCGCCGGGGACGGCCGGATTCATTCCACCTTCAACCAGACCATCACGGCCACCGGAAGAATCAGCAGTACGGAACCCAACCTGCAGAATATTCCCATCCGGATGGAGCTGGGACGGCTGATCCGGAAGGTATTTGTGCCGGAGGAAGGATTTGTATTTCTGGACGCGGATTATTCCCAGATCGAGCTGCGGGTGCTGGCCCATATGTCCGGGGACGAAAAGCTGATCGAGGCTTACCGGGAAGCTCAGGACATTCACCGGATCACCGCCTCCCAGGTGTTCCATGTGCCCTTTGATCAGGTGACGGATCTGCAGAGAAGAAACGCCAAGGCGGTGAACTTCGGGATTGTCTACGGCATCAGCTCCTTCGGACTCAGCCAGGATCTCAGCATCACCAGAAAAGAAGCCGCGGATTATATTGAGAAATACTTTGAGACGTATCCCAAAATCAAGGGATTTCTGGACGGCGAGGTGGAAAAGGCGAAAAAGGACGGCTATGTGTCCACCATGTTCGGCAGGAGACGGCCGGTGCCGGAGCTGAAATCCTCCAACTTCATGCAGCGCTCCTTCGGGGAACGGGTGGCCATGAATTCTCCCATCCAGGGAACGGCTGCGGATATCATCAAAATCGCCATGGTGCGGGTCAACGAGCGGCTCCGCCGGGAGGGACTGCGGTCCCGGCTGATTCTTCAGGTGCACGACGAGCTGTTGATCGAAACGGCGAAGGAGGAGCTTGAGGTGGTATCCCGGATTCTGGAAGAAGAGATGCGTGGGGCCGCCGACCTGGCGGTGCCGCTGGAGGTGGATATGCACACCGGAAGCAACTGGTATGAAGCCAAATAAGGGGGAACACATATGAAGATCATAGGAATCACCGGCGGTGTTGGCGCCGGGAAAAGCGAGGTACTGAATTTCATCGCCGGGCGGTATGATGCCACGGTGGTGGAAGCGGATCAGGTGGGCTACCTGGTGATGCAGCCCGGGAAAGAAGCCTATGAACCGGTGGCAGAGCTGTTTGGGCCGTCTGTGGTGAAGGAGGACCAAACGCTGGACCGGGAGAAGATCGCGCAGATAGTTTTTGAGGACCGGCAGCTTCTGGAAAAGCTGAACGCCATCGTCCATCCGGCGGTGAAGAGATACATCCGCCGGGCCATCCAGATGGAGCAGGAGGCGGGGACGGAAATCTTCGTGGTGGAAGCCGCTTTGCTGATTGAAGATAAATATGATGAAATTTGTGACGAACTGTGGTATATTTATGCGGACGAGAATGTCCGGATGCACCGGCTGATGAAAAACAGAGGGTACTCGGTGGAGAAGATTCGCGGGATTCTCGCCAATCAGCTCAGTGAAGAGGAATTTGAAAGCCACTGCGATTTTGAAATCGACAACAGCGGCGATTTCCAGGATACTGTGCGGCAGATTGAACAAAGGATGCGGATGTATGAGATTATGTAGTATAGCGAGCGGCAGCAGCGGAAACTGTATCTATGTGGGAAGCGACAGCACCCACGTGCTGGTGGACACGGGAATCAGCGGAAAACGGGTGGAATTCGGGCTCAATGACCTGGATCTTTCCACAAGGGATCTTTCCGGAATTCTGATCACCCATGAGCACTCGGATCATATCCGGGGGCTGGGAGTCATTGCCAGAAAGTATCAGATTCCCATTTACGCCACCCGGGGAACCATTGAAGCCATATGCGCTTCCAAAAGTCTGGGAAAATTTCCGGAGAATATCTTCCATGAAATCCGGGAGAATGAGGATTTCGGGCTGGGAGATCTGACCGTGAAGCCCTTTGCCATTTCCCATGACGCGGCGCAGCCGGTGGGATACCGGCTGGAGCACGGAGGAAGGGCTGTGGGGATCGCCACGGATATGGGAATTTACGACGAGTATATCGTAGGGAATCTGTCGGGGCTTGACGCCCTTTTGCTGGAGGCAAACCACGATGTGAATATGCTGCAGGTGGGGAGTTACCCCTACCCCCTGAAGAGGAGAATCCTGGGGGAGAAGGGGCATCTGTCCAACGAGACGGCGGGACAGCTTTTGTGCAGGCTGCTCCACGATCATCTGCAGACGGTGCTTCTGGGCCATCTGAGCCGTGAGAACAATTATGAGGAGCTGGCATATGAGACGGTATGCGCCGAGGTGACCATGGGCGACAATCCGTACAAGGCCGCGGATTTCGATATTTCGGTGGCCCACCGGGAGCAGGCTTCCCGGGTGGTGGTGCTGTGACGCGGCTGCCTATGACAGTAACGGGACAGTGAAGCCGGAAGGCTGAACGGTTACTCTGACGAAAACACTGTGCCGTCTTTGGACGGCGGAATGGAGATTGAGATGAAAAAAACAATTATTACCGTAGTAGGAAAAGACACCGTGGGAATTATCGCCAGAGTCTGCACGTATCTGGCTGAAAACCAGATCAACATTCTGGATATCACCCAGACTATTGTGGACGGTTATTTCAACATGATGATGATCACCGATGCCTCTGCCAGCAAAAAGAGCACCGGAGAAATCGCCAAAGAGCTGGAGAAGGTGGGGGAGACCATCGGGGTGTCCATCCGCTGCCAGCATGAGGATATTTTCAATATGATGCACCGGATTTGATCAACAGGCAGGAGGATGAGACCATGATTAATATGTTTGAGGTAAAGGAAACCAACGAGATGATCCAGCAGGAAAACCTGGACGTCAGGACCATCACCCTGGGAATCAGCCTTCTGGACTGTATTTCCGCAGATCTGGAGCAGGTAAACGCCCGTGTGTATGAGAAAATCACCCGGCTGGGCAGGGATCTGGTGAAGACAGGCGAGGAGATTTCCCGCGAATACGGAATTCCCATTGTGAACAAGCGGATTTCCGTGACGCCCATGGCGCTGGTGGGCGGCGCGGCCTGCAGCACGCCGGAGGATTTCGTGACGCTGGCAAAAACGCTGGACCGGGCAGCTCAGACGGTGGGGGTCAACTTCATCGGAGGCTATTCCGCGTTGGTGTCCAAGGGTATGACGAAGGCGGATGAGCTGCTGATCCGCTCCATTCCCCAGGCGCTGGCGCAGACGGAGCGGGTATGCAGTTCCGTGAATCTGGGCTCCACCAAGACGGGTATCAACATGGACGCGGTGAAATTGATGGGAGAGATGGTTCTGGAAACCGCCCGGGCCACCAGCGAAAAGGATTCTCTTGGCTGCGCCAAGCTGGTGGTATTCTGCAATGCTCCCGACGACAATCCCTTTATGGCGGGCGCTTTCCACGGAGTTACCGAGGCGGACGCGGTGATCAACGTGGGTGTCAGCGGCCCTGGCGTGGTGAAACACGCGCTGGAGAAGGTGCGGGGAGAGAATTTCGAGGTGCTGTGCGAGACCATCAAGAAAACGGCCTTCAAGATCACCCGGGTGGGCCAGCTGGTGGCCCAGGAGGCGTCCAGACGGCTGGGCGTGCCCTTTGGCATCGTGGATCTGTCCCTGGCCCCCACGCCGGCCATCGGTGATTCCGTGGCGGAGATTCTGGAGGAGATCGGACTGGATTCGGTGGGCGCTCCCGGCACCACAGCGGCGCTGGCGCTGCTGAACGACCAGGTGAAAAAGGGCGGCGTGATGGCTTCTTCCTACGTGGGAGGATTGAGCGGAGCCTTCATTCCCGTCAGCGAGGATCAGGGTATGATCGACGCGGTGACCGCGGGAGCCCTGACGCTGGAAAAACTGGAGGCCATGACCTGCGTCTGCTCCGTGGGCCTGGATATGATCGCCATTCCCGGTTCCACCAAGGCAACCACCATTGCCGGCCTGATCGCCGATGAGATGGCCATCGGCATGGTGAACCAGAAAACCACGGCTGTCCGGGTGATTCCCGTGATCGGCAAGGATGTGGGAGATACGGTGGAATTCGGCGGCCTGGTGGGCTATGCGCCGGTGATGCCGGTAAACCGGTTCGGCTGCGATGCCTTTGTGAACAGAGGCGGAAGAATACCGGCGCCGATTCACAGCTTTAAAAACTGAGGACAGCAGAGAAAACGTTTAAGAAAAAAGGATCGTCTCCGCGGAAGCGGCGGCGGTCCTTTTGTAATAGGATTTTCACAAAGCTGCCGGCATTTTTATGCCGTGTGAGAATATTTTGTTAAAATCCTTCTTTCGGATTCCCTGTGGTCCGGCAGCGACAGCTGGGAGATGAGAATCCCGCAGATGAT
>DVON01000064.1 GCA_018713585.1 Candidatus Pullilachnospira stercoravium
AGGTGGAACACGGCGAATATGCGCCGGAAACTTTCATGGATGAGATTTCCGGCATGATTATGGAACTGGTCAACAACTATGAGATTGTGAAAGGAGCCAAAGTGCTTATGCCTGGTACAACTGTAATCGGAACCTGCCCTCACTGTGGGGCTGAAGTCATAGAACGTCAGAAGGGATGGTTTTGCTCCAATCGGGAATGCCGCTTCATTCTCTGGAAAGACAACGCCTACTTCAAGAAAATTGGCAAACGCCTCACTGCTCAGATGGCGGAACGGCTGGTACGGGACGGAAGAATCCGCGTGAAGGACTGCAAAAGCCAGAAAACCGGAAAAACCTACAATGCTTCTGTTCTGCTGTCCACCGAAGCAGATGGACGTCCGAAATTTCAGCTGGAATTTGAAAGCGGAGGTGGCGGGAAATGAGTGCGGAAAAGTTAGAAGCGGTTTATCTGGTAGACCGCCAGTTTTTTCTCCACATCAAGGAAACGGAAAGCGGCTTTCAGTATGAAGCGTTCCATCGGAGCGATAAGAAAGAAAATTACTCCGGGATGCTGACCTGGGAAGACCTTCTGGAGAGTCGAATTGCCTCCCCGCTGGCAGCTGCACGGGTAGCCGCCTGTGAAGAGATTGGACTGGAAGGTCAGGAAGTGGCGAAAGTATCCCTACTGTCCCTGCTTCCGTATCCTCGGTCAGAGATTCGACGCCGAAGCCTTCAGGAACCAGCCAGTCTTCCCTCCCACGATATTCGCTTTATCGACAGCCGGTACAAGGAACTGTTCCGTATCCCGGACGGAGGGACAATTCAGGTGGATTATCCGGATCGACATTATGCAGCCAAATGCAGCTACATTGACGATTATCATACCCAGGTTGGAAACAACGTCTACCACATTTGCCAGTTTGCAGAGATTCTGGAACGCGGCGGCGGAACCTGCCGCCCGGAACCGGAGCTTGACCGGGATACTGCCGCGTGGCAGCTGGGAAGTCAAAACTATCTGACAGTGGAACGCAGTCCGTCAGGGTGGGCGTACCATTTATACGATCAGGGATTTCATTCGGTAGCTGCCGGAGAAGTGGGCGGACTGGAAACTTCGATTCTGGAAGCCCGTGATCAGGCGATGGAACAATGCAGGCTTAGCAGCCGCAATCGAGAACTGACCGATTATGACCGGGAAGAATTTCACAGGAGGGAGTTTATGTCACAGGATAAAATTGAAAAGTGGGACGAAGTAAACGGTAATACGGGAAACAACGGCAGGTTAGAAACCTTTCTGGAAAGCGCCGGGGACAACTATGCGATTTTACAGCTGCGCGACATTGAAGAAACACGCATGGAGCGCTTTTCATCTCTGCGGATGCTGGAACGGATGGATATGGAAGTGAATATTGACCATTATGAAGTGGTGTATATCGCACCGCTGCCGATTCACACAAACCGTCCCGCCTTTCTGGAAAGCGTCTTCGAGAAATTTAATCTGGATCGCCCGGATGATTTTAAGGGACACAGCCTTTCGGTCAGCGATATTGTTGCCATCCGTGAAAATGGTGCGGTATCCTGTTATTACTGTGACAGTACTTGCTTTCAGGAACTTCCCGGACTTATCCCGGAGAATTACCTGAAAAATGCGGAAATGCAGCTTGAGGATGATTACGGTATGATCGACGGCGTTGTTAATAATGGCGCAAAAGACTGTAAGGAGAAAGCGGCAAAGGATAAAGCTGAGAAGCCTTCTGTGGTGGAGCAGCTGAAAAACCAGCCACACTGTGAGGTCAGAAAGAAATCCACGGTCAAATACACGGAACAGGAGCGATGATATGGGGAATGATCGCTATCAAATGACACTGGAGGAAATACCGGGAATTATCTTAGATATCCGGCAGAAAGGCGCTCTTATGGGAACCTCAACAAATCGCATTGAGTCAGGATATTTGCTTTCCAATGGAACTGCTTTGTTGGAAAATGAGAAGGACGAAAACGGCTTCTATGTGGGAGGGAACTATGTGAATGGAGAGTATCTCAAATCTCAGGAACGCTATGAGCCTGTACGGAATAAAGACGGTGCCATTACCGGTTTCCGGCAGATGAGCGCTTATCTCCATCAGTTTTCCGGAGAGGAACAGAAACTCATTTTTCAGTACGCCTTGAATACGAAAAACAAATTGCTGGAAGATCTGGAGCAAATCTTAAAGATAGTGAAAAATCAGCAGCTTCGGCAGCTCGTTTCCGGTACCTGTGAAAAATTTGCCAGAATCCCGGATCGGGAATGTATTCGGCTGATGGCTGATATCCGGGCTGCTTATAAAGAAAGAAATCTGGAGTCAATCCGTCAGAGGCAGAAGGCGGCGCAAAGAAAACCAGCTATGAGAAAAAGAAAAAGGAGCTTGGAACGATGAAGACATTTACTTCCAAAGAAATGAATCTGATGTGCCTGTACAATTCCGGCACCCGTCTGGAGTTGGTCGAAAATCTGACGGATATGCGGGGCTATCTGCAGGCCGATGAAACAGAGCTGCTGACACTGACCGACTGTGTGCTGGAAAAGCTGCGACAGATGAACGATCAGGAGTTTTCGGCACTGGATTTGTACCCCGATTTTATGGACTGACAAGAAGTTAAATACTGCCGGGATGGAAAACACTGTCCCGGCTCTTTTCTGCTGTAAGGAAGGAGGCCAATATGTGGAGTAAAGCAGATTTTTATTCGGCGGTTGCAAAAGAAACTCTGGAAGGACTGACAGCCAGCTGGCAGGAATGGACGAAGTTTCTTACCACGGCTTCCCGGCTGTATAAGTATCCGTTCATGGATCAGATGATGATTTACGCACAAAGGCCGGATGCCACCGCCTGCGCAGAATACGATTTATGGAATGACAAGATGAACCGCTACGTCCGGCGCGGGTCAAAAGGGATTGCCCTTTTAGATGAGCGTGGTGACAAACTGCGTCTGCGCTATGTATTTGATGTGGCAGATACGGGAACAAGGGAAAATTCGCGAACGCCTTGGCTGTGGACAATGGAGGATCAGCATATCGTTCCCATTATGGCTATGCTGGAACGAAACTACGGCGTTGGTGGAGCTGACCTGGGCGAACAGATTGCGGCGGCCGCCCGAACTCTGGCAGACGAGTATTGGGCAGATAACCAGAAGGACTTCTTCTACATCGTTGACGATTCCTTCTTAGAAGGGTACGATAATTACAACATCGGAATCCAGTTTAAGACAGCAGCCACCGCCAGCATCACTTATACGGTACTCAGCCGGTGCGGTTTGAATCCAGCGGAATATATGGGGCATGAGGACTTCATGCCGATCTTCGACTTCAATACCATTCCGGCGGTGATGGCACTGGGTTCCGCTGTGAGCCAATGCAGCAGGCAGATTCTCCTGCAGATCGGAGACACCATTCGGACTGCGGAGCGGGAAGCCATTGAGGAAAGGAGAAAATGGGATGAAGAACACCTTAACCTACACGAGGAACGGGGATTACCTGATTCCGAACCTGAAACTGGACGAGCAGCCGGAGAAGCCCCTGGGCAAATATGGACGGATGCGCCGGGCATATCTGAAGGAGAACCGCCCGCTTCTGTACAATCAGTTCCTGCTGAACGGGACGCTGTATCCGCACCTGTTGGAGATCGAGGAGACGGCAAACCAGAGGTTGGAGCTGATAATGAACCAGCTTCTGGAGAAAGACCCGGCTCCGGACAAGAAGCAGAGCGCGATGGCGTGGGTACAGCACATGAACGCACTGAAAGCCCAGGCCGAGGAAGTGATTTTGACGGAGCTTATCAACAGCTAAGTTTTACTTTTCCAGAAGAAGCCCCCACCGCCAAACAGTCCACGAAAGGATCGAGCGAACCATCGCCCGGTCCTTTTTCTGTGTCTGAAAATCAGGATAACAAAAAGGACGCAGAAAACGCCGCCTCCGAAGAAACAGCGGAACAACAGGAAGTTCCTGACCTGAGCCAGTACCCGATTACCCGCCGTGGTGATGATATTACCATCGGAACCGGCAATGCCACTCATGTGGTAGACATTACGGTGTCGGAAGAAGAATATGAAGCAATCAAACAGGCCATCCCGGAAGAACCGGCATACAATCCCGCTTCGCCGCCGTATCACATGGGAGATACCGTTTACCTGGATAATCAGGAATATCGGATTACTGAACTGCGGGACAATACAGTGCAGCTCCTTCCCAATGGGGTGGCTTATCCCGTATTCCGTGCGGAAAGGCGGGAACGGTTCGAGGGACTGCTTCGGCAGGACAGCCGCAACGGCGCTGTAACGGAGTATCTTGCCCCCAATCCGTCCAATGTCGATCAGGATTTGCTGGAGGTGCTGGCTTCTGGTCTGCCCTCTGCGCAGGATAAAGAGTATATTTCTGGCTGGCTGCGGGATGGGGAAGGCAATACCCGGATTGCACAGCGGCTTTCAGAACTGTTTGCAAACCGGGCAGAAACTATGGAGCTGGCTACCGGGGACACGGCAGATTTTCGCACCTACACCACTGGTATCGAAGTGGAGATTCTGGACAGTGAAGAACGCAGGCTGGCTGCGCTGGGCGGCAGCTGGAGCGACATGGCTCCCATTCTTCGCGGACTGTATATCCATGAGCAGGAAGGCTTTTATCAGAACCCGGAAAATTACCGGCAAAAGCAGACGGTACTTGAGGGACAGCCGTCCTACCAGGTAGGCGATTCTGTCTTCCTGCCTGCGCCCGATCAGCCTATCAGCGGCACTCTTGGTTACGTTGGCGACACCACTGTGCGGATTGATACCGGCCCATATTCCTGGAGTAACAAGGTTATGGGGCTCAGTCAGTTTGAAGAACTTCTCCGTCAGGATGAGCGAAACGCCAGACTGTTTGTGCAGGAAGAAAAAGAATCAGATACACCAGAATTACCGGAACTGACAACGGAGCCGGAAACCATTTATTCTGCCGAACAAAACGAACTGCCTTATGATATTGTAGTGGAACGGCTACGCGTAAACGAGGCGGAACGTCCGGAACCGGAGACTGTTGCTGCAAACTTTTGCATTACCGATGAACACCTGGGTGAAGGTGGGCCGAAGCAGAAATTCCGCGCCAACATCATGGCAATCCAGCTTCTGAAAAAATGTGAGGAAGAAAACCGCCCGGCTACGCCGGATGAGCAGAAAATCCTTTCCGGGTATGTCGGCTGGGGCGGCCTTGCAGATGCTTTTGATGAGC
>DVON01000065.1 GCA_018713585.1 Candidatus Pullilachnospira stercoravium
CCAGTCATCCAGAGATTCCCGGATGGGTGACCAGTGCCGGAACGGCGGAAATTCCATCAACGGCAGAAGCTCCATTTCCCGCGGACTGCAGGCTTCTTCTCCCAGATAGCGGTATTTGTCATACACCGTCCCCAGCATATAGACCAGCCGCCGCCACTGCTCCTGTCCTTCCACCCAGAAATGCCCGATCCGGTGGTATTGATAACAGGCCATTTCCCAGGAAAGGCCGGAAAACCACAGCGTAAAGGTATTGCCCCTCTGCTTCACAATCAGTCCGTAATCGGCTTCCCGCCGCACCAGCTGACCTGTTGTTTTTACATTGGAGGACTCGTCTGGCAAAGCTTCTCCCGGCAAATCGTCTCCCGGCAAATCATTTCCGGACACACTCTTTCCTGACGGCCCATTTCCTGACAGGGAATTCCCGATATTCTCCACGTCCGCGGACTTTTTCTCCTCCGCTTCCGCCCGCTTCTTTTCTGACTTTCCGCTTCCGTACTCCCCTGTAATTCTGCAGTCCCGAAGCACAAGCCAGGCCTCCAGCGCGTCGTTCATCATATAGGGAATACGGAAAATCTCCCCGCCTTCCGGTCCGCTCTCCCGGGACAGCTCAAAGGCATCGTACAGAAATACCTCCGCCAGCCGGAAAAATTCCCGCGGCATGTCGCCGGTCAGACCCGGCAGGGCCTCCTGAAGCCTGCGCAAACGATCATCCATTCTCTCTCAAAACCTCCAGAAATTCTTCCCCGTATTTTTCCAGCTTTGCCTCGCCCACCCCGGACACCTTCAGCATTTCCCGGGGCGTGGACGGGTGAAGAATACACATCTGCACCAGCGTCTTGTCGGTAAATACAATGTAGGGCGGCACCTTCTCCCGCTTCGCAATCTCCATACGCCGCTGGCGAAGTCTGGCGAAAAGATCCGGATCCGCATCCCCCACGGCGGCCGGAAGCTTCCCTTTGGACTTCTTTCCGGCGGCATCCTTGGTCTTAGGCCGCTCCTTCGGCACCTTCATCACCACCGGCTCTCCTTCCAGTACCCGACGGCCCTCGCCGGTCAGCCGGAGCACCGGATACTCATCCTCCGTCAGCGTCAGATATCCGTGCCAGATCAGGTGATTCATCACCTGCCGCAGCTGAAACACCGGAATCTGGCTGCCCATCCCGTACCAGGGATTTCTCTCCATGCCGGTGCGGGCAATTTTCTGATTTTTACTGCCGTGTACCGTGTCCACGATCACCGTCATGCCGTATTCCCTGGGCGCGCTGTCCACACAGCCGATGATCATTCTGGCTGTCTCACTCACATCCCTGTCCTCAAACTGGGTGAGGCAGTTGGAACAATTTCCACAGTAATTGTCCCCATACTCGCCGAAATACCGGAGAATATAGGCCCGCAGACAGTCGTTGGTGAAACAGTAGAAAGTCATTTCCTTCAGCCGCTCCTTCTCCCGCTCCCGGATCAGCGCCGCCGTCTCCGGATCCGTCTCCTCCTCGGCGGGCCCCATCCGGTCGATGAAAAACTGATTGGTGACCACATCCTGCCCCGCATACATCAGCAGACATTCCGAGGGCAGTCCGTCCCGCCCGGCCCTGCCCGCCTCCTGATAATAACTCTCCATGTTTTTGGGCATATTGTAATGCACCACGAAACGCACGTTGGATTTGTCGATGCCCATGCCGAAAGCATTGGTGGCCACCATGATCTGCTTCCGGTCAAAAAGGAAATCCTCCTGGTTGTTCTTCCGTTCCTCATCGGACAGCCCCGCGTGATATCTGGTGACGGAATATCCCCGCTTCACCAGCTCCCCGGAAACCTCCTCCACCAGCTTTCTGGTGAGACAGTAAATGATTCCACATTCCTGGTCATGCTCTCCCAGGTAATCCAGCAGCGCTTTCAGTTTGTTGGCGGGATGCTGCACCAGGAATTTCAGATTTTTCCGGTCAAAACCGGTGGTCACCTGTACCGGGTCCCGCAGCCCCAGAAGCGCCAGAATATCCTCCTTCACCTCCCGGGTGGCCGTGGCGGTAAAAGCGCTGACCACCGGCCGGACAGGCAGCCGGTCGATAAATTCCGAAATTTTCAGGTAACTGGGCCGGAAATCCTGCCCCCACTGGCTGATACAGTGGGCCTCGTCCACGCTGACCATGGAAATGGAAATCTGCCCCGCCGCCTCCAGAAAGGATTCCGTCAAAAGCCGCTCCGGCGCCACATACACAATCCGGTAACGCCCCTGAACCATCAGAGACAATGCCTTCCGGTACTGCCCCGGCGTCAGGGAGCTGTTCAGAAACGCCGCGTGAATCCCCGCCTGATTCAGCGTGGTCACCTGATCCTTCATCAGGGAAATCAGCGGCGAAATCACCAGCGTAATTCCATCCATCAAAAGCGCCGGAATCTGGTAACACAGGGATTTCCCCGCCCCCGTGGGCATGATCCCCAGGGCGTCTCTTCCGCTGAGGATACCCTCCACCAGCGTATCCTGTCCGGGACGGAAAGAATCATATCCAAAATATTTTTTCAAAACCTCCTGCGATGTCATCTGCAAATGCACTCCTCCTTAATTCGCCGCGTCAAAACACCGGCGCAGGGGTTTTCCAAAAATCTCCCCAAAGGCAAGGCCAACCTGATAACCTGATCTGCCCCGCCTGCATCCACACCGGAATCCACGGCCATATGAAATTATAAAATGGGATGTGTCGGCGATAGGTCTGCAGGCTCTGCCCGGGCGCATCCAGTCAATCCGCCTCAGACAGAACTTCAGTTTGCCGCTGATTCCGGCATCCGCCGGATGGTGACAGAAACGCCGGAGGGCCCGACTGTCACTCCTCTCAAATTTCTTCCTTTTCAAACCGGGCCCGGAGGGCCTCGGCCTCCTCCATGGTATTTTTCCAGCCAGACTCCTTCAGATTCACCCGGTACCCTTCCGGAGTCCATTCCACCAGGACGCCCTCCGCTTCCAGCAGCAGCTTCTGCTGGTCCGGCGTGTCAAAAGAAGCGGCCCCGCTGAGAATCCCTTTGGCATTGACCACCCGGTAGGCACATACTTCCCCGGCCTTCCCGGTGCGAAGGGCATACCCCACCTGCCGGGCATGCTTCGGCATACCACAAAGCAACGCAATCTGACCGTAGGTGGCCGCCTTTCCGTATGGAATCTGCCGGCATACCAGCTCCACTCTTCTGTAGAAATCCATGGGAACCTCCCCGAAGTAAAATCCGAACAGCTTCCCCTGTCCGGCCTTCTCTGCGCTTTTCCGGCAAGTTGTCCGTAATTACAAAGCAGATAATTTTTTAAATACCTGATAAAAGTTTTCTGTAGTATCTGCATATTTTCAGCTTGCC
>DVON01000066.1 GCA_018713585.1 Candidatus Pullilachnospira stercoravium
CAAAGAAAGAGAGAATATCCATAAAAGTGTTGATGATCTCCAATAACAACATATCCTGTCTCTAATTCTTTGACAAAATACGGATTTTCACCATTTTTAATCATAGCTATTCTTTCACAAACCAAACACATATATTTATCGCCTCACTTCCCAATAATCAAAATGTTTTCCACCAATACGCACATGTTCCTCTTTAAATTTCAAACAGCACAGATACTTTTATGCAACAACCGTTGTTTGAGCTGAACTGATATCCTGCATTGTGATTTCTCTCCGTTTACTCCTGCCCGCCTTCTCCCTTTACCAGCACCTGCATCCTTTCCAGAATCTCCCCTGCCTTCTCCAGCACATTCTCCTTTCCCTTTGCCCGCCGGTTTCTGGGTGTATAAAGGAAATAGGGATTGGTCTCCACCTTAAACTTCATCTCCTCCGGATACATGGCGATCACCTGGGGCACGGCGGCGGGGTCGATTTTCGCCTGCTCATACATGGTAAACTTCAGCTCTTCTCCCAACTGGCGCACCTCCGTCATGTAGATCCGGTGAGCCATGGCTTTCAGTCTGGCCACTGCCAGCAGGTTCTGCACGGTTTTGGGCGGCTCTCCGAACCGGTCCAGGAGCTCCTCCAGCATATCATCGTACTCTTCTTCATTTTCAATTCCGGCAATCCGCTTATAAATATCCAGCTTCAGATATTCGTTGGGAATGTATTTCTCCGGAATGTAGGCGTTGACGCTCAGGTCAATGGTGGTCTCAAAATCCTCCTGCACCGGCAGCCCCTTGGCTTCCTTCACCGCCTCGCCCAGCATTTTGCAGTAAAGATCATATCCCACCGCCTCCATGTGGCCGTGCTGCTCCGCGCCCAGAAGATTTCCGGCGCCCCTGATTTCCAGATCCCGCATGGCAATCTTAATGCCGCTGCCCAGCTCCGTGAACTCCCGGATGGCATGGAGACGCTTCTCCGCCACCTCCTTGAGCATCTTGTTCCGGCGGTACATGAGAAACGCGTAGGCCGTCCGGTTGCTTCTTCCCACCCGTCCCCGCAGCTGATACAGCTGGGACAGGCCCATCTGATCCGCGTCGTGGATAATCATGGTATTTACATTGGAAATATCCAGGCCGGTTTCAATGATGGTGGTGGACACCAGCACATCAATCTCCCCGTTGATAAATCCCACCATGATTTTTTCCAGCTCCCGCTCCCGCATCTGTCCGTGGGCGAAGGCCACATTTGCCTCCGGCACCAGCTTGGCGATCTGGTTGGTGATCTCGTCAATGTTGTTGACCCGGTTATACACATAGAATACCTGGCCGCCCCGGGCCATTTCCCGGGTGACGGCCTCCCGGACCAGCTCATCGTTGTATTCCATCACATACGTCTGAATGGGCAGACGGTCCTGGGGCGCCTCCTCCAGCACGCTCATATCCCGGATTCCGATGAGACTCATGTGAAGTGTCCGGGGAATGGGCGTGGCGGTCAGGGTCAGCACATCCACATTTTTCTTCATCTGCTTGATTTTTTCTTTGTGAGTGACGCCGAAACGCTGCTCCTCATCAATGATCAGAACGCCCAGATCCTTAAACTGCACATCTGAAGACAGTACCCGGTGGGTGCCGATGACGATATCCACCAGCCCTTTCTTCAGATCCTCCACAGTTTTCTTCTGCTGGGCCGCCGAGCGGAACCGGCACAGCAAATCCACCCGCACCGGAAATTCCTTCATCCGCTGGGAAAAGGTGTTGTAATGCTGCTGGGCCAGAATGGTGGTGGGCACCAGGTAAACCACCTGTTTCCCCTCCTGCACTGCCTTGAAAGCTACCCGGATGGCAATCTCCGTCTTGCCGTATCCCACGTCTCCGCAGACCAGCCGGTCCATGATCTTTCCGCTTTCCATGTCCTTTTTGGCCGCCTCGATGGCCGCCAGCTGATCCTCCGTCTCCTCGAAGGGGAACATTTCTTCAAATTCCCGCTGCCAGACGGTATCCGGCCCGTATTTGAAGCCCTGCTGATGCTCCCGGGCCGCGTACAGCTCCACCAGCTCCTTCGCGATATTTTTCACGGCGCCCCGGACGCGGGTTTTCGTCTTTTTCCAGTCCTGTCCGTCCAGCCGGTTCAGCTTGGGCGGCTTGGCGTCGGCCCCGGCGTATTTCTGCAGCACATCCAGCTGGGTGGCCAGCACATACAGCGTGCTGTCCCCGGCGTACTCGATTTTGATGTAATCCTTCATCACGCCGTCCACCTTCATTTTCTCAATGCCCCGGTAGATTCCCAGCCCGTGATTTTCATGCACCACAAAATCGCCCACGGACAGCTCGTTGAAGCTCTGGATCCGTTTGCCGTTATATTCGCTTTTCTTTCTGCGTTTCTTCTTCTCCCGGCCGAAAATATCCGTCTCCGAGATCACCACGAATTTGCACCAGGGATACTCAAAGCCCCTGGTCACATGGCCGTAGGAGGTCCGGATTTCTCCCGGCTGAATCACCCGGTCAGGGTCGTCGCTGTAAAAGGCGGCAAGGCCTTCCTCCCTGAGATCCTCCGCCAGACGCGCGGCCCGGGAACGGGAACCGGACAGCAAAAGCACCTGGTAACCGCTCCGCTTCCACCCCTTCAGGTCCTTCACCAACAGCTCAAAACTGTTGTTATAGGGATTCACGGAACGGACCGTGATCTGGCTGCCGTAATGAAATTCCCAGTCGCCCACTTTGGGATCCATCATGGACAGGGACAGAACGCGGCACCGGTTAATCCGGTGAACCACCTCCTGGTGCCGCCGGATCAGCTTCATCTGTCCCGGCAGCAGGTATCCTTTCTCCAGCCGGTGAATCATGCTCTCCCGGAATTCCTCCTCCGTGGCTTTGGCATGTTCCACCAGCCGGTTGGGTTCATCCAGCACCACCAGCGTATCCTCCGGAAAATAATCCAGAAAAGAAACCGTATCTTCATAAAAATAATGGATAAATCCTTCCGCCCCGGTGCAGCGCTCCGTCTCCTCCAGCTGCTCCTCCAGCTCCCTTGCCAGCCGGCCGATGTTGGCCGCTTCCTGGGTTTTCATTTCGCCCCGCAGTTTTTTCTGGCAGGCCGCCGCCTCCTTCTGTATGGCCGCAAGCCCCTGTCTGCGGGTATCCCCGTCCAGCACCAGTTCGGTGGCGGGATAAATGACAATCTCATCCAGATTTTCAATGGAGCGCTGGCTTTCGGCGTCGAAGCTGCGGATGGAATCGATCTCATCCCCCCACAGCTCGATCCGCCAGGGATTTTCCTCTGTCAGGGAAAATACATCCAGAATTCCGCCCCGGACAGAAAACTGCCCGGCCACCTCCACCTGGGGCACGCGCTCATACCCCAGCTCCACCAGCTGGCCGCACACCGCCTCCAGATCCAGCGGGCTGTCGCTTCGGAACCGCAGCACATGCTCCCTGAGCAGGGAGAGCGGCAGCAGACAGTCCATACAGCCGTCGATGGAGGCCACCACCGTGGCGCTTTGACGCTCCATCAGCGCCCGGATCACCCGAAGTCTCTCCCGGGTAATCAGATTCCCATGGATATCCGCCTGATAAAAAATCAGATCCCGGGAAGGGTAGAGAAGGGTCTCCGGATCGTACATCCGGTAATCCTCATAAAATTCCCTGGCTTTCAGATCATTTTCCGCCAGAATCAGGCGAAAGGAAAACTCCCGTCCGACCCCATAGGAAAAATGGGCCTTCTGGGAGTCAAGACAGCCGGAAACCTGTACGATTCCCGGCTTTTTCACCTGTCTGATTATTTCTTCAAAATCAGCGAGCTGATATAAAGGCTGTACGAATACGTCCATACGTCTGTTCCTTTCCTGTTGACGGTTCCGCGCGGCTTTTTCCTTCCGGCAGCCGCATGCGCGCCAATGCCTGTGCCCCTTTGCTTTACTCCTTGTCAGGCTTCGGGGCCTCCTTTGTCCGGTTAAAACGATTCATGGCCTCGTCGATTTTCCCCTGGACGATCATGGCTGCCGCCTCCGCCGCGTTGCCGAGGGCTTCCTCCACCAGCGGCCGGTCCCCCTTTCCGAAGGTTCCCAGCACGTAATCCGCCAGATCCCAGTTCTTCGGCTTCTCTCCCACGCCGATGCGGATCCGCTGAAAATTCTGGGTTCCCAGCTGGGCGATAATGCTTTTGATGCCGTTATGGCCTCCGGCGCTTCCCTTTTTCCGGATCCGGATATTCCCGGGCTCCAGACTGATATCGTCATAGATCACCAGCAGCTCCGTCTCCGGATCGATTTTGTAATAATCCACCAGCCCCCGGATGGCCTCCCCGCTGAGATTCATATAGGTCAGGGGTTTTGCCAGAAGCACCTTCTGGCCTTCCATAATTCCCTTTCCGACCATGGCCTTGTGGCTGACCCCCGAGCCGGGGATCCGATAGCGGTCCACCAGCTCGTCAATGGCGTCAAACCCCACATTGTGGCGGGTATTTTCATATCTTTTTCCTGGATTTCCCAGGCCTGCGATAATAAACATTCTCCGTCTCCTTCGCCGCGTCCGTCAGGTGAAATACACCAGCTCCTGCTCCGGTTTCGCGGTCTCCTTAATCTCTTTGGCATAGAGTACCGGACCCTCGTCGTGGTATACGTCCATGTACTCTTTTTCCACCCGGGCCGTCACCTCCACCCAGGAGCCCATCCGCAGCTTTCCTGCATCCGGCTTTTTGCACACATAGCCGATGAACTGCGTGTCGTCCGCGCAGCAGGTCATGGCCATTCTTCCCGGCACGAAAAATCCCGCGTTAAGGTCCCGGCTTTTCAGCACCTGACCTTTAAAACGGACGGTTTTTCCCACATAGTTATCCAGATTGTCCATCATGTCGATGTACCAGATGCCGTAATCGATATCCTCGATATCCACCACATCCGCATTCATGTCGTAGGGCATCTCATCCTGGAAAATATCCTCGATCTCGCCGTTCTCATCCTCAAACAGCACCTCCGCCGCCGGGCTCACCACCTTGACGCTTCTGCGGAAGTTGGCCAGCGGATTGTCCGGCTGACACCGGTTGAAGATCACCATATCCGCGCCCCGGATCATTTCCATGAAAATGGATTTCATATTGTTCATATAAATCTGGAAGCAGCTGGCATCCACCGTGACGATGTGCTGAGCCATGTCCCATCCCCGGGGCATGGTCATCTCGTACAGCTTTGCCACGGACCAGAGCGGATTGTACTCGATCAGCACCCGCTCCGGACGGTACTTTTTATCCAGCGCCTTTAACGTCTCCAGCGTGAAATCCTCCGGATTTTCAATGACCTCCATGACCGTATTGCATTTTTTCAGCTCCGCCGGATCGTATTCCTCTTCTCCCTCCTCGCAGACCAGCAGCAGAGTCAGATCCGGGATCTGAAAATACTGCTGGCGGATGGTAAAGTCCAGAAACCGGGTCTTTCCGCTCTCCAGAAATCCGGTAATTAAATATACGGGAACATCTCTCTCAAACATGACTATTTCACTCCAAATAATTCTGCAAGTTTTCCTTCATCCATCTTGGAACCGATCACACAGAGCTTTCCGGTCACCTGGGGAGCTCCCGTGCGGATCTCGTATTCTTCCGGAACCATGTCAAAGTAAATCCACTGGCCGTCCGGGCTGTCCACCATGCCCTTCGCTCTCAGAATCACGCCGAAACTCTCGTCCTCCGACAGTTTTTTCAGCATCTCCTCCAGCTCCTGGCGGGTAAACTTCTTCGGAGTCTCCCGGCCCCAGCTGGTGAACACCTCGTCCGCATGATGGTGGTGATGATCATGGTCATGGCCGCAACCGCAGTCATGGCCGTGATCATGATCGTGGCTGTGATCGTGGCCGCAGCCGCAGTCATGGTCATGATTGTGGCCTTCGTGATTATGGCTGTGCTCATGATCGTGATCTCCGTGATTGTGGCTGTGGTCATGGTCGTGATCTCCGTGGTCGTGGCTGTGGTCATGATCGTGATCTCCGTGATCATGGCAGTGCTCATGGTCTCCGTGGTCGTGGCAATGCTCATGATCATGGTCTCCGTGGTCGTGGCTGTGGTCATGATCATGTTCTCCATGATCGTGGCTGTGCTCATGATCATGCCCCTCATGGCCATGGGCGCCGCCGCACACCGGGCAGATATCCTCTTCCTCCTGGCGTCCCTGCTCCATAGCTTCCAGAATCTGACTTCCTTCCAGCTTCTCAATGGGGGTGGTAATGATCACCGCATCCTTGTTCACGCCGCGGATCAGCTCCACCGCCTGCTCCACTTTTTCATCTGTGGCTTTCGGAGTATCCGTGCGGCTCAGAATAATCGTCTTCGCGTACTCCAGCTGATTTTCAAAAAATTCGCCGAAGTTTCTCATGTACATTTTGCATTTATTCACATCCACCACTGTGGTATAGCTGTTCAGGCTGATCTCACAGTCGGTTTTCACATTCTTTACCGCCTTGATAACGTCCGACAGCTTTCCCACACCGGAGGGCTCAATCACAATCCGGTCCGGATGGTACGTGTCGATCACTTCTTTTAAGGAAGTCCCGAAATCTCCCACCAGAGAGCAGCAGATACACCCGGAATTCATCTCCCGGATCTCGATGCCGGACTCTTTGAGAAATCCTCCGTCGATACCGATCTCGCCGAATTCATTTTCAATGAGAACCACCTGCTGGCCCTTCAGTGCCTCGCTGAGAAGCTTTTTAATCAGTGTTGTTTTTCCCGCTCCCAGGAAACCTGAAATAATATCAATTTTTGTCATTGTTTTATACGCCTCCTTGACTTATCCAAACCAACGACCAAAAAGGGCTGTTTTTCAAAACAGCCCCCATATGCCTGTATTTTCCGGGAAGCAGCACGGCTCCTGGCCGGATAACGGCCCCGTCCTGCTTCCCGTCCTATTATAAGCTCACCGCGCGCAGATTGTAAAGCCTCAACCTGTTATTTTTTTCTCAACTTGTAACTATTCATCCATCCAATATCCTGCCAGAAGTCACACTGCCTTCACAGCGAAATCCCGAGACCTGTGTACACATTTTTGTGACGATGAAGCTAAGGCCAAACTGTCACTTAAAAAGCAACTAAATTGGAAAAGGCCTCAAAAAAAGATGCTTTCAGGACGGGAAAAGGCGGCTAAATTGGAGAAAAGCCCGAAAAAAGATGCTTTCAGACCCGGGAATAGCGGCTAAATTGGAGAAAAGCCTGAAAAAAGATGCTTTCAGACCCGGGAATGGCGGCTAAATTGGAAAAAAGCCCGGAAAAAGATGTTTTCAGTCCGGGAAAAAGCGGCTAAATCAGGAACGATTTTTTCAAAATCATTCCTGAGGCCCTCCAGCCCTCCGAAAATCCGCAAGACCGCTGTAAGCCAGCGGCATGCATTTAGCGCCGGCCACAGTGGGACGCAGACCACGCCGCATCTGCAGCGGAAGTCCGAAAGTCTTACTCTCCGAAATACGCCCGGATTTTCTCCATCCTCACAGACTGCTCCACATGGAAGGGGCACCGGGAATCACAGTGCCCGCAGCCGACGCAGTCGGAGGCCTTCTTCTCCAGATTGGCGTAATGATCCTTCGCCAGCGCGTCGCCCGCCCTGGACAGGTCGTAATACTTATTGATCAATCCCACATCCAGTCCCGACGGGCAGGGCTGGCAATGATTACAGTACACACATACCCCTTCCGCCTCCTGTGGCGTGAAGGTTCCCAGAATGGAATAATCTCGCTCTTCGGGGCTGGCCTGGAAAAATCCCAGAATCCGCTCCAGATCTTTCCGGTTCCGGATACCCGGCAACACAGTCAGAACCCCCGGTTTGTCCAGAGCATACTGGATGCACTGATACTCCGTCAGAGCCTTTCCAAAAGGAGAAGTTTTCGCATCCAGCAGCTGGCCGCCGCTGAAAGCCTTCATGACGGAAATTCCCACACCCTCCTTCTCACATCTGCGGTACAACGCCATCCGTTCATCCACGCTGCCGATGGCATAATCGCCGTGGCGGTAATCATATGCGGGATTGATGCTGAACATCAGCATGTCGATCATACCTGTATCCAGAAATTTTTCTGCCACCGCCGGCGTATGGGAGGACAGCCCGATATGACGGACCACGCCCTGTTTTTTCAAATCCAGCAGATAGTCGGCCGTTCCCCGGGCCATCACCTGCTCCCAATCGGCTTCCTCATCGATACAGTGAATAAAACCAAAATCAATGTAATCCGTTTTCAGCGCCTGAAGCTGCCAGTCCACGCTGCGGCGGATTTTCTCCAGATCCAGCGTCCAGCCGTATGTGCCGCCGGAGTAGTCCGCGCCAAAATGAATCTGATAATACACCTGTTTTCTGCTGCCTGCCGCCGCCCGGCCGAAAGCCTCAAAGGGCGAGCTGTCTGAGGCTGCCATGTCGAAATAGTTGATGCCTGCCTCCAGAGCCATTTCCACCGCCGCCTGGGTCTCCTTTTCCCCGGAAGCGCCCAGGGAGCTGTTTCCCAGCCCCAGGACGCTGATCTGTTCTTCCCCTCTGGGAAGCTTTCTGTATTCCATCGCCCGTCTCCTCTCCTTCCGGATTTTTACATTCCCAGTTTCTGGGCGAAATCCGCCATGGCTTCCGAAATTTTGATCTGCTGGGGACATACTGCCTCACAGCTGCGGCAGCCGATACATGAATTTGGCCGCTTGTCCTCCGAAATCGCGGACATGGCCATGGGCGCGATAAATCCGCCTCCGGTAAAGCAGTGCTCATTGTACAGAGCCAGCAATCCCGGGATATCCAGCTCCTGGGGACAGTGACTTACGCAGTAATGACATGCCGTACAGGGCAGCGCGATCTTGCTCACCATCTCATCCGCCATCTGAAGCAGCGCTTTCATCTCGCCGTCATTTAATGACTTATCTTCCTCAAAGGTACGGATGTTCTCCTGCATCTGGGTCATATCGGACATACCGGACAGCACCACGGTCACGCTGGGAAGCGACTGCAGGAAACGGAAGGCCCATGCGGGAACCGTCTCCTCCGGCCGCAGTTCTTTCAGCTTCGCGGTCTCCTCCCCGGTAAGGGATGCCAGTTTTCCGCCCCGCAGCGGCTCCATCACCCATACCGGAATGTTGTGCTGATTCAGCAGCTCCACCTTGCCTTTGGCATCCTGGAAACTCCAGTCCAGATAATTCAGCTGAATCTGGCAGAACTCCATATCCTTTCCGTATGCCTCCAGAAAACGTTTCATCACTTCCACGCTTCCATGCGCGGAAAAGCCCAGATGACGGATCCGTCCCTCTTTCTTCTGTTTCAGCAGATATTCATAAATCCCGTACTCTCTGTTCAGATACGCATCAATGTTCATCTCGCATACATTGTGGAACAGATAGAAATCAAAATATTCCACACCGCATTTTTCCAGCTGTTTTTCAAAAATCTCCTCCACCTTATCCATATTGGACAGATCGTAGCCGGGAAATTTTGTGGCCAGATAATAACTGTCTCTGGGATATTTGGACAATGCCTTTCCCATCACCAGCTCCGAGTTGCCATTGTGATAACCCCAGGCGGTGTCGTAATAGTTAACGCCGTGCTCCATGGCATAATCCACCATTTCCTGGGCCACCGACTCGTCAATTCTCGCGTCGTCCCCATCGATTACCGGCAGACGCATGGCGCCCATACCCAGCGCCGAAAGTTTCAAATCCTGAAAATTCTTATAAACCATCTTTTTATCCTCCTGTCTGATTTCCTCATGTTCCGGCCGTATGGCCATAAAGGTATCCCCCTGCAGGATGCAACAGAACCCGCCTCCCGGCAACCTGAGATACCGCTTGTTATTATCATAAAGCCTGGAGTCAACTTCAAGTCAACAGGAAATTTTCGTTTTCAGGAAAAAACCGGGCTTCCTGCAGCAGATAAATGCCAAACACCGGAAGGCACGCAGAGCGTGCTTTCCGGTGTCACAAATAATCCTATATCGTCTGTACTATAGCAGCATCACGGCCGCTTTATGGTTTCCCGGATGTGCGACATTACCACAGTTTCCGGTAAATCTCCTTCAAATTCTCCGCATCCAGCTGTTTTCTGGTGTTGGAGGGGCTTCCGCTGGCCATGGCGTCTTCTGCCATCTTATCGATCTGAGAGAAAAATTCTTCCTTATTAATACCGTACTCTTCCAGTGTGGGGATTTCCAGCAGGCGGCAGAGATCCACTACGGCCTCCAGGAATTTCCGGCTGGCTTCCTGGTCGCTGTCACGTTTGTCCGCGGCATGGACGGTTCTGGCCAGGTACGCGAAGCGCTCGTACAGCTCGTCGTCCGCGCCGTCCATTACAAAACTGAAGCACTCCTTCAGCAACATGGCGTTGGACATGCCGTGGGGCACATGGAACAGGGCGCCGATGGGGCGGCTCATGCCGTGTACAATGGTCACAGATGAGTTGTTGAAAGCGATTCCCGCTTCCAGAGCTGCCACTGCCATCCGGTCTCTGGCTTTCACATCAGATCCGTCTTTGAAGGCTCTGGGAAGGTAACGGAAAATCTTCCGAACCGCGGACACCGCGAAGGTATCGGAAAGGCTCTGGGCCTTTTTGGAGGTATAGGCCTCAATGGCATGAGTCAAAGCATCCAGTCCGGTGGCCGCAGTGATCTTCGGCGGAGCCGTCATGGTGAACCGGGGGTCGATAATAGCCAGATCCGGCATCAGCACGCCGCCCTTCAGCAGCATTTTCACATCATTCTCCGTATCGGTGATAATGGTAAACTGTGTGGCCTCAGATCCGGTTCCCGCCGTTGTGGGGATGGCCGCCATAGGAGGATTCTTCTTCTCAAAAGTTTTTCCCATATAGTCGGAAATCTTACCCTCATTGACGGACATGGCTCCGATGGCCTTCATGGAATCGATGGGGCTTCCGCCACCCAGGGCGATCAGAAAGTCACAGTTTTCCTGACGATACATGTCCAGACCTTTATAGATCATCTTATCTGTGGGTTCTCCGCTGATTCCACTGTAAACGGCATATTCCACGCCCGCTTCCCGGAGGGTCTCCTCCACGGCAGCCACATTTCCCAGCTGCACCATCACTTCATCGGTCACAAGCAGGGCTTTCTTTCCCATATCTTTCAGATAACTCTTCGCCTCGTTCAGTGCATGTTCCCCGGACACGATGTGGCCCGGCATAATGAATTCTCTTGCCATTTTTTCTCTCCTCGTTTTCTCTGTTATGTCAATGTTTCCGGCAAAGCCGCGCATCTTGCGGCTTTGCCGCTCGATGGTCTCCGCTCCGGCCTGCGTTAAGCGAACGTCCACCGGACGTTCAGCGCCGTTGGCTGTCGAATGTCCGCATGGCTGTGCAAGCAAGCTTGCCCTTCCATGCGGCCGCTCTCCGGTCGTATCGCGCAAAAACGGGAGGCCGGCTGGTGGGCCGGCGCTCCCTCAGAGATTATATTTTGTTTTGATGTTGATATCAGTAAACAGGTATTCCTGATCGGGTTCTTTTCCCCGAACCAGGATGTCATAAAGCAGTTTGGGCGGGTAATTTCCCTGGACATAGGCTTCCTGGTCAATGAGGAAATCCACAGTTCCCTCCATGAGAGCCTCCACATTTTCCCGGGTGAGATCATAGACGATCACATGGGGCCGCCGCGTGGCGGTAATTTCCAGCTTTTCAAACGCGTTCCGGACGCCCTCCTGCCCGGCGGAGGCCACAAAAATCCCCGCCAGATCCGGCGTCCGCTCCATGGTTTCCGTGACGATTTTTTCCACCTCGCGGGCGTCGTCAAAGCTGCTCTGAACCCCCAGAAGCTCCGTCTCGGGCCAGGAGGCTTTCAGTTCCTGGATAAATCCCTCGATCCGCAGGCTGTTGACGCTGTTGGTAAAGTATCCGGTCACCGCCAGGATTTTCCCCCGGCCTCCGGTCAGCATTCCCATCAGGCCCGCGGCAGCCCGGCCGCTCTGCTTATTGTCCAGACCCACAAAACAGCTGCGGCCGGCTCCCACGATATCGGAATTAAAGGTCACCACCGGGATTCCCTGCTCCTTGGACAGCCGGCTCAGCCTCGCCCGGATGCTCTCACACTGAATCGGCATCAGCGCCAGCCCGTCGATTCCCTCATCCACCAGCTGATCGATCACCTCCAGCTGCTGTTCCTCGTCGATGGTTTCCAGATTTCTGCAAAGAAGCGTAACCCCCTGCTGTCCCAGCAGCCTGGCGGCATCCTCGATGCCCTGGTTGATCCGGATCATAAAGGAAGAACCTGCCAGCTGCGTCACCACGCCGATCTTCAGATGCTTCCTGCCCTTTTCCGAACTCTCTCTGGGTTCATAACCCAATTCCCGGGCGATGGCCCATATACGGTCCGCCACCTCCGGGCGGATTCTCCCCCGCTTGTGCAGCGCCCGGTCTACAGTTCCCCGGGATACCCCGGCCTGCTCTGCAATATCCTGTATTCTGACCGCCATTTTTCTCACCTGCCTGTCAGCGGGCATCCGGCCCGGCGCCGGACACCCAAACAGTTCCGCCCTCCGGCTTTCCTGCGCTGTATTTCTGATTATAACCCGGTATTTTCAGCAATAAACTTTCTTGCCCGGATCGCGTACTCCAGCGGATTGGCTTTGGCAGGATCCTGCTCCGCCTCAACTACCATGTAACCCTGGTATCCGGCCTCCTCCAGCACCTGGAAGATGGGAGCGAAATCGATGCAGCCGTCTCCCGGAATGGTGAACGCGCCTGCCCGAACGCCGTCCAGGAAGCTCATGTCTTTCGCCTTCACTTCTTCCACCACTTCCGGGCGGATATCCTTCAGATGTACGTGTTTGATCCGGCTGATATGGGTTTTCACCATTTCCAGCGGATCCTCTCCGCAGTATGCGAAATGTCCCGTGTCAAACAGCAGGCTCATATATTCCGGATCCGTGTTTTCCATCAGGCGCGCCGTCTCCTCAGCGGTCTGTACCACGGTACCCATATGATGGTGGTAGGTCAGGGAAATACCGTACTCCTCTTTCGCGATTTTGCCCAGCTTGTTAAGTCCTGTGCACAGCCGCTCCCACTCCTGATCATTCATCACATATTTGTGGCCGAAGATGGGGGTATCCAGCTGTCCCTGCACGCTGTAGCTCTGCTCGGAAGCGCCGATGACTTTCGCGCCCATGGCCTTCAGAAATGTCAGCTGTGCCCGGAACTCCTTCTCCACCTCCTCAAAGGGCTTGGTCAGCAGGAAGGAAGAAAACCACTGGTTGCAGATTTCCACACCTCTCAGATCCAGCGCTCTCTTCAGCACCTCGGGATCCTTGGGATATTTATTTCCCACCTCGGAACCGGTAAATCCTGCCAGCGCCATCTCGCTGACACACTGCTCAAAGGTATTCTCTTTTCCCAGATCCGGCATATCATCGTTGGTCCAGGCAATGGGGGCAATCCCCAGCTTTACTTTCTCTTTATCAAACATATTTCTATTCTCCTGTATTCCCGGCAGATTCACGGCCATAAGCCGTTCTGCCGCATCTTATTCATCAAATTTGGCGTCATGCAGCCAGACGTATTTCTCGTCCTCGCAGCGGTCGGTCTGCAGCCAGGGATTTCCGTCCAGATGGCGGATCATCCAGCAGGTGTACATCTGATATCCGGGAGCCACCGCCTGGGGATGCAGCTCGCCTCCCGGGATGGCGGAAAAGCTTCCGTCCGTGCTCTTGAACACCTGATCACCCACGAAGCTGGCGCCGAATCCTTCCGGATGGTCGAATTTGAAATAGTAGGTCTCCGGCTGGGGATGACGGTGGGGCAGATAGCCGGACCAGTTTCCCCGGTCATTGAGCACCTCACCCAGCACCATGTTGGACCAGGGAGCGATATCGTGATCAAAGATCGTGTTTACCCTTCTCTTGGCCACATTTCCGAACTTGCCCACGCAGGAGTAACCCCAGGGCGCATCCTCGGGCGCATACAGTTTGGCCGCGAAATCTTTCTCATTCTTTGTGGACTGTACCAGGATCTCCGCCTCCGTCACCGCTTCCACGGAAACCTCCTGTCCCGTGCACACATGCACGGCCCAGGGGCCTTCGGTAAATACATCCTTCCGGGAGACTTCCTTCTCCTGTCCATCGAACCGGAACACAATCTTTCCTGCCAGAAGCAGGACCGCGGTCTCCTCGCCTTCCTTCCGGAAGCTTCTGGTCTCTCCCGCTTTCATCCGGTATACGCGGATATCCATCATCATCGCGCTGTATTCATTGTCGTAGGTGGTAAGAATCTTCTCGCCGTTTTCATCAAACTTTGGATAACCAAATACTTTTCCCATGGCTTAATACCTCCTTGCCGCGTCTCTTCCTTCTTTTACCTCATCCCAGGCTTTTCTCGCGCTCTCCTTTTCGGATACCTGGGCCATTCCCACATTCCACCAGGACTCATAGCCGTCGGTCATGGTTTTGGGAATTACTTTCAGGTCGAACAGGCAGGCAACCGTCTGCTTCTTCGCGTCTTCCAGAGCGTCCACCAGCTCCTGAATGGTACGGCAGGTGTAGCTCTTCAGGCCGTAGCCCTCTCCGATCTTCGCATAGTCCACCGGGATCAGATCTCCTGTGGGCTTCTTTCCGTCAGTATAGCGGAACTCGGTGGCCAGGCTTCCGATTCCATGGGTCATTTCCAGGTTGTTGATGCAGCCAAATCCACAGTTGTCAAAGATCAGAATATTGACTTTCTTTCTCTCCTGCATGATGGTCATGATCTCGCTGTGCATCATCTGGAAGCTGGAATCTCCCACCACGCAGTAAACCTCATTGTCCGGCTCCGCCATCTTCACGCCCAGAGTGGCCGCCACTTCATAACCCATGCAGGAATAGCCGTACTCCGCATGGTAGCCGCCTCTCTTGTCCGTTCTCCACATCCGCTGCATACAGCTGGGAAGGGAACCGCCCGCGGTGATAATGGTAGCGTCCGGATCGATGGTCCGGTTGATGGCAGCCAGAGCCGCCGTCTGGGTAATCTTTCCGCTGGTCAGCTTCACGAACTCGGGAATGGTTCTGGGATCTCTCTCCTTGATAATGGGCTCAAAGTCCTCTCCGGTATACTCGATGCCGCCCAGACGCTCCATCTCCTTGTCCCAGGCAGCCTTCGCCGCTTCCACTTCTCCGTTATAGGCAGATACATATCCTCTGGCCCGCAGCTTCTCTGCCAGTGCCAGGACAGTGGCCTTCGCGTCGCCCACTGCCTTTACCGCATCCATCTTGTAAGCATGGAACCGGCAGTTGTTGATGGCCACGAACTTCACATCACCATTCTGGAACAGCCATTTGGAGCTGGTGGTGAAATCGGACATTCTGGAACCGATGGCAATCACCGCGTCTGCCTTCTGGGCGATCACGTTGGAAGCCAGGGTTCCGGTAACTCCGATACCTCCCAGACAGTAGGGATGGCTGGAACGGCAGGCGCTCTTTCCTCCCTGAGTCTCACCGAAGGGAATATGGAACTCCTCGCAGAACTTCTCCACTTCCTCGCCGGCCTCGGAGAAGCGCACGCCGCCTCCCACGATCACCAGCGGATGTTTGGACGCGGCGATCACTTCCGCCACATCTTCCAGTTCTTCCTCAACAGCCACCGGGCGGGTGATCCGGTGCACTCTCTTCTTGAAGAAGTACTCCGGGAAGTCATAGGCTTCTCCCTCCACATCCTGAGGCAGCGCGATACAGCAGGCGCCGGTCTCCGCCGGGTCTGTCAGCACCCGCATGGCGTTGATCAGTGCTGTCATCACCTGTTCCGGACGGGTAACGCGGTCCCAGTATTTGCAGACCGGACGGAACGCGTCGTTGGTGCTGACCGCCAGGCTGGAACTTACCTCCAGCTGCTGCAGCACCGGATCCGGCTGGCGGGACGCAAAGGTGTCCGCCGGAAATACCAGCAGCGGAATGTTGTTTACCGTGGCAGTGGCGCAGGCAGTCACCATGTTGGCAGCTCCCGGTCCCACGGAGGAGGCGCAGGCGATGATTTTTCTTCTTCCGCTCTGCTTCGCAAATGCAATGGCCGCATGGCACATACCCTGCTCATTTCTTCCCTGCATCACCCGCAGCTGTCCCGGATTGGTATCCAGGGCCTCACCGAGACCTACCGCGATTCCGTGTCCGAAAATGGTGAAAAATCCTTCCACAAATTTTGTCTCCACCCCGTCCATGGACACATACTGATTGTCCAGAAAGCGGACAATGGCCTGGGCGGTGGTCATTCTCTTCGTCTCAACCATAATATTCCTCTCCTTCTTTATACCCGGGCGATCATTTCCCCGTACTGCTCTTTTTCTTCTTTAATAAATGCGTGAACCTCCTCCGGTCCCGGAAGGGAATCGGAACAGTTGTTGCTTCTCACCATCATGGACGCCTCCGCGGAGCCGAACTCCAGGCAGTCGATGATATCCCAGCCCTGATACAGTCCGTACAGGAAACCGGAACCATAGCCGTCGCCGCCGCCGAAGCCCTTTCTGGCCTGCACCGGGAACGGTTTGATGGAGAACTTCTCCCCGTCGCAGGTGTAGGCGGTGGATCCTTTCATGCCGTGCTTGATCACCACGATTTTCGCGTGATATCCCTGCCAGTAAGCCGCGGACTCCTCGTCCGTCATGCCCGGACGGATCAGCTTCTCGGTCAGGTCAAACTCTTCCCGGGAACCCATGATGATATCCGCCTCTTTCGCCACGATGGAATAATAAATGGAAATTTCATCCTCGTTCTTCCAGTTGTAAGCCCGGTAATCGATATCAAAAATAACCTTCGTATCATTTCTCTTGGCCAGCATCACCGCTTTGATGGCCGCCTCCCGGGAGGGGCTTTCCGCCAGCGAAGTGCCGGAAATCAGAATCGCCTTGGCGCTGCGGATATATTCCTCATCGATATCATCCACCGACAGCTGCAGATCCGCGATGCAGTTTCTGTACATGAGAATACTGCTCTCGCTGGGCGACAGCATCTCGGTAAAGGTCAGTCCCAGCTTCTCCCCGTTGGTGCATCTGGTGATGTGGGAGGTGTCGATACCCTGCTCATTGAAATAATCTACCACATAATCACCGAACTGATCGTCGGAAACCTTGCCCAGAAATCCCGCTTTCATTCCGTGGCGGGTAACGCCCACCGCGATGTTTGCCGGAGAACCGCCCACGAATTTTTCAAACATATGAACATTTTTCAGCGGTTTAAACTCCTCCTTCACCTGATCGTTGTAGGCCGGATTAAAATCAATGGCCACCCGTCCCAGCAGGATCAGATCGAAGGGTCTGCTCTCGTCAAATGTAATGTACTTCATCCTCATTCACCCTGTCCTTTTTTATTTGCGTGCTTTTTGAACTGCACGCGAAATTCAGGCCTCTCTCTGCTCACATCATAGCACAGCCCCGGCAAAAACTTCAATCCCTATTTGATTATCACAGCTGTATTCTCATATTTTCCACAATTTACGCATTTCATATTTGTGCATTTTTTCATTTTCCTCAAAAAAGCACGCAAATGGCACGCACAAATTGCATTTATTTTTCTGTTATTCACAACAATAGACTTTCCTGCTCTGCCGCCGCGGAAGCACAAATTCACAGAAGCTTCTTTCTGCCGGTTATGGTATAATACTGTTCACACAGAAAACGATTACAAGGAGGATCTGAAACCATGAAATTCTGGATATCCGGCTACAGCAGAAAAAATTATCCTTCCGCTGCCCTGTACGATTCCAAACGGTCCGCCGCCCTGTGGACGACGGATCTGGAAAATCCGTCTTATCTCTGTTTTCGCGGGCCATATCTTTTCGCCCTGGGGGAATTTGACAATTACGGTACCCTGTCGTCTTTCCGGCGGGAGGGAAATACATTTCTTCCCGTGGACACGCTGCGCCTGGAGGGCGGAGCCTTATGTCACATCACCACTGACCCTGACATGACCTTTCTGGCAGGATCCTGCTGGGGTACCGGTCATTTCTTCACGGTGGCCCTCCGGCCCGACGGCACCTTCGGCTCCCTTCTCTTTTCCCAGGTGCTGGACGACGGAACCGGAAGGAAATCCCGGATGCACTTTTCAAAAATCCTGGGCGATTATCTTTACGGGGTAAATATTGAACTGGACGCCATTTTCTGCTTCCGGCAGGAACAGGGACAGCTTACGCCCGTGTCCATTCTGCGGCTCCCCGAAGGATGCGGCCCGCGGCATTTTTACGCGGATGAGAAGCGCCAGCTCTTCTACTGCGTCACCGAATATTCCAGCGAACTGCTGGTAATAGACAGCAGCCAGCCCAAACAGCTGCGGCTGGTGAGCAGACACCCGCTGCTGGATCCGGGATTTTCCGGGGAGAGTACCGGTTCCACCCTGGCTGTCAGCCGGGACGGCAGCGATCTCTATGCTGCCAACCGGGGAGAAGATACCATCGCACATTTCCGCCTGTCGCCGGAGGGCCGGCCCACTCTGGCCGGACGGTATTCCTGCCACGGCAAATGCCCGCGGCATATCGCGCTTCTGGATCAGGACCGGGTTCTGGGAATTGCCAACCAGAACAGCGACGAGGTGATCCTTCTGGAACGCGGCGGAGACGGAACGCTGGGGACAGCCCCCGCCACACACATTCCCTTCGCGTCGCCTTCCTTTGTGGCGGAAGATCCGCTGGAACGACTGTAACCGTAACCATAACTTCCCGAACGCTTCACAGAGTTGTTGACTTTCCACCGATATAGAGGTAAAATATATTCAACACTTACCAATAAGTTACTCATTTTGTTTCAAAAAGGAGAATTTTATCATGGGAGAAATCAAAAAACTGGGTTACTATGTAAACGGTTCTTTTAAAGAATCCAAAACCGACAAGTACACCGATGCCTACAATCCCAGTACCGGGGAAGTGATCGCCAAGGTTCCCTGCTGTACACCGGACGAGGTGGAGGAAGCCATCGCCGCCGCGAAGGCCGCATTTCCCGGCTGGTCTGCCACACCGGTGAAAAAGAGAGTGGCTATTCTGTATAAACTGCGGGATCTGCTGTATCAGCACATGGACGAGCTGACTATGTCCGTGGCCAGAGAGAACGGAAAAAACTGGGCAGAGTCCGAGGGTGACGTGCTGAAAGCCATCGAGGGTACAGAGCAGGCTATTTCCGCGCCGTCTCTGATGATGGGCGAAAGTCTGATGGACGCTTCCTCAGGCTACGACACCGTATCCTACCGGATGCCGCTGGGCGTATTTGCCGGAATCGTTCCCTTCAACTTCCCGGCCATGATCCCCATGGGCTGGATGACCCCCATCTGCATCGCCTGCGGAAATACCATCGTGCTGAAGGCAGCCACCTTCACACCGCAGACCTGTATGAGAATCGCGGAGCTGTATAAGGAAGCGGGACTTCCGGACGGTGTCATCAACATCGTTACCTGTTCCCGTCATGAGGCTGAGATCTTCCTGAGCCACCCGGATATCAGCGGTATCACCTTCGTGGGATCCACCTCCGTAGGAAAGCACATTTACTCCACCGCCGCAGCCAACGGCAAACGGGTGCAGGCTCTGTGCGAGGCCAAGAACCATGCGCTGGTTCTGGAGGATGCTCCCATCGAGCGTACCGCGGCAGGAATTATCAACGCTTCCTTCGGATGCGCCGGCGAGCGCTGCATGGCGCTTCCCGTTGTGGTAGTACAGGAAAGCATCGCTGACGAGCTGGTGGCCGCCATTGTAGAAAAAGCCAAAACCCTGAAAGTAGGACCGGCCTACGACAAGTCCACCGGACTGGGCCCGGTAATCAACGCGAAACATAAAGAATCCGTCATCAACTGGATCAACAAGGGCATCGAAGAAGGCGCCCAGCTGATTCTGGACGGCCGTGACACCGTAGTGGAAGGATATGAGGGAGGCTTCTATCTTGGGCCCACCATCCTGGACCATGTGAAACCCGGCATGACCGTAGGTGATAGAGAGATCTTCGGACCGGTGCTGTGCATCAAGAGAGTGAAAGACTTTGAGGAAGGTCTGGCTGTTATGAACGCCAACCCCTTCGCCAACGGATCCGTAATCTTCACCCAGAACGGCCATTACGCCCGTGAGTTCGTCCGCCACACCGACGGCGGTATGATCGGCGTAAACGTAGGTATTCCGGTACCCATCGGAATGTTCCCCTTCAACGGCCACAAACAGTCCTTCTTCGGCGACCTGCATACGCTGGGCAAAGACGGCTACCGCTTCTACACCGAGCGCAAAGTGGTAACCACCCGCTGGTTTGACGAGGAAGAAAAGAAAGCGAAAACGGTAAGTACCTGGGACGGAACCATCTGATCCCGGCCTGTAAGCGGACGCTGCCGTAAAAGGCAGGGTCCGCTTTTTTCTCAGAACCGGAAAATCTTTGCGCGCAAGGAAAGGAGGCGTTATGCGTTCTCAAAGAATTGCGGAAATCGAAAATTATATTTACGAACACAAAACCGTATCCCTGGATCAGCTGTGCCAGGTCTTTCAGGTGTCCAAAAACACCATCCGGCGGGATGTGGAGGAAATTATTAAAAATCCTGACATCGTCAAAACCTACGGCGGCGTCATGCTGAACGGCCAAACGAAAAAAATGCTGGTCTCCTTCAGCGAACGCACCATCAGCCATCAGGACGCGAAAAAATCCATCGCCCGGCGGGCGGCTTCCTTTGTGGAGGACGGTGACAGCATTTTCATCGATTCCGGAACCACCACGCTGTATATGCTGGATTATCTGCAGGACAGGAATATCACCATTCTCACCAACAATATTGAGGTGATTGTCCGGGCCATGCCCTACGAAAATCTCCGGGTTATCTCCCTTTCCGGCACACTGAACAGGAAAACCTGCTCATTCACAGGAAACAGCGCCGCCCGGGTACTGTCCTCCTACAATGTGAAAAAAGCTTTCATGGCCGCCACCGGAATTTCCCCGGAAAACGGCGCCACCAACTCCTCCCCGGAGGAAACCTGCATCAAGGAAATGGCGGTACAGAAAAGCGCCGAGACCTACCTGCTGGCGGACGCCGGGAAATTCCGGGTGGTATCTCTGCTGACCTTCTGCCGTACGGAAGATTTTACCGGAATCATCACCGACCGGCTTCCGGATCCGGATTTCTGCCAGTACGCCAGAGAGCATCAGGTACGGATGATTGTGGCGGAATAAAGAAAAAATGAGGAACACAGAAAATTCAGGGAATATTTCTGTGTTCCTCATTTTTTGTTCCTTTCCGTTTTCACAGAATTCTTTGGCCCGGAAGACAGACGGGCTGACGAATTCTCCAGACTCCGGCGGACATCGCTGTTCTCCTCCTCCAGCTTCACCACCTGACTGATATCACAGTCCAGCGCTCTGCAGATACGCTCCAGGGTAACCACCGTTGTATTCTCATTTTTCTTCAGCCGGTCCAGCGTTCTGGTGTCCACAATTCCATCCTGAATCAGACGGTACTGGCTGATGCCTTTCCGCTTCATGGTCTCCCATAAAGGACTATAATTGAATATTGTAATCACCGCCTTCTGTTTGGTGATTACAATTATATGGGGCCATCCGCTGGTTGAATATTATGAATATATTCACAATATCATTTGCAATGTATTTATGTATTTTTATAATGGGATTGCTGTTTGCAATTTTTCTTCGCAGGTCTGTGGAATAAGATTTGCCGGAGGGCAGAGTGGCCGGGAACCGGATTTGGATTAGGTTCGGAGGGAATGTTTCAAAATGAATGTGCCGTTGTTGGGCTTCACCGGGCTTGGGGCAATGCTGTGGTTTTTATCCGCCGGGTTAGTTTTAGTATAGCGCGGCGGATGGGCGGTTGTCATTCAGTTTGTAACTGAATTTACCCGAATGTTACTATCCGTTGCTTGTGGCAACAGGCAGTTTTGCGTACAATATCAGTAACAACGGAAGGGAGGTTGTTCTTGATGCTCAGCGAAAATATTAAAGCAATCAGAAAATCAAAAGGACTCTCGCAGCAGGAGCTCGCTGTCAAACTGAACGTCGTGCGGCAGACGGTCTCCAAATGGGAGCAGGGATTGTCGGTTCCCGACTCGGATATGTTAATCTCCATATCGGAAGCGCTTGAAACACCTGTGAGCACGCTGCTGGGAGAAACGGTTATCGAGACGGAGGCGGATACCTTAAAAGCTATTTCCGAAAAATTGGAAGTGATAAATCTGCAGCTGGCCCAGAGGAAAAACACGAGAAGAAAAATCATCCGCTGGATGCTGATTTCATTATGCGCAGTCATAGTCGTGGGCTTTGCGGCTTTGGCAATTTTAAACAGTCCTTATTTGGGCTGGGACTACAGCGACCCTGAAACCGCTGTTCTCGGAGTGGCATTTCACTCATTGGAGTGGCTGTTTATCAGAGTTGCGCCGATTATTTTTCTTATCGCTGCCGTTGGAATTTTCCTGACACGGAAGAAGGGATGAAATCTTCTCTCAACGTCTTTCATACCGTGGAATTTCCATTGAGAAACGTTGGCCGAAATGATATACTGACACCAGATAAACGCGTAAACACAGGCCATTTCAGAAAGGGCAGGGCGGCAAATTCATGAAAAAAGAAATCAGTATCCTGGAGATAAAAGGAATAAAAATCGGTCAGTCCGAAAATCAGGCGGCAGGAACCGGATGTACCGTATTTCTTTCAGAAACGGGAATGCGGGCAGGGCTGGATGTCCGGGGCGGCGGCCCGGCCTCCCGGGAGTCAGAGCTTTTAAATCCGCTGGCAGCCGCGCAGGTGATCCATGCAATCGTACTGGCGGGCGGAAGCGCCTACGGGCTCGGCGCCGCGGACGGCGTCATGAAGTATCTGGAAGAAAAGGGGATCGGCTTTGAAGTGGGGCCCTCTTTGAAGGTTCCTCTCGTATGCCAGTCCGATCTTTTCGATCTCACCGTGGGGGATCCCTATATAAGACCGGATAAGGCCATGGGCTATGACGCCTGTCTGCGCGCGGAGGAGAACGGAACGGGAAATTACAGAGACGGCAATTTCGGCGCCGGCTGCGGAGCAACTGTGGGAAAATTCGCCGGTATGGATTACTGTATGAAATCCGGAATCGGCAGCTACGCGGTTCAGATTGGCGAACTGCAGGTGGGCGCTGTGGTTGCGGTAAATGCGCTGGGGGATATTTACGACTGGAAAACCGGCAAAAAGATCGCCGGACTGCTGGCGGAAGACCGGAAAACCTTCCGTTCAACGGAAGAGCTGATGTATGCCAGCACGGAGATTGTGGAAAACAAATTCACGGGAAATACCACGATAGGCGTGATTATCACCAACGGAAAGTTTGAGAAAGCTTCCCTGTGCAAAATCGCCGGTATGGCCCACGACGGATACGCCCGCTCCATACGGCCGGTGCATACGACGGCTGACGGGGATAGTATCTATGCGGTATCCGTGGGAGATGTGGAAGCAGATCAGGATCTGACGGGAGTACTGGCAGCGGAGGTCATGAGCGAGGCGATTACCCGGGCGGTGATGAGCGCGGAAGGCGCTTATGGGTATCCTGGGGTGAGGGATTTACCTTAAAGCAGAATTACTCTTCTGCCACCGCAGAAAACATCTGAAAGGAAATGCCGCACTCTTCAAAGCACGGCATTTCCTTTCAGATTATCTACTCTATGTTTTACGCCAGCCCCTTCTCTTCCATCCAGTCGATCAGAAGCTTCTTTCCCGTTTTACGGCAGCGTGCCATATGCTGAAACTGCAGAATGGTCAGGCCTGTAAAAACCAATGTGAGAACCACCAGCGGTGTCACGGAAGGAAGGATGCTTTCTCCTCCACTTATGGCGCTTCGAAACGCATCCACTGTACAGGTAAACGGCAGAAACGCATGAATACGGGAAACAAACGGCGGGGAAATCTCCACCGGATAAGTCCCTGCAGATCCTGACAGCTGTATCACCATAAAAATCAGCATCAGAAAGCTTCCCACTTTTCCCAGCGTAATATTGAAAAAATACATGATTGAAGTAAAGGACACTGCAGTCAGACACGCAAAACATATCGTTTCCATCATCCTGGCCGGTTGGAACCCATCCGCAACATGAAGAAGCACAATCAGCAGGATTCCCTGCAGAACAGCCACCGGATAAAGCACAACAGCTTTGCTGGCCCACCAGGAAAAACCGGATTTCAGTCTGCCGGTGTATTGGGTAAGAGGATACATCAGACAGAATGCCAGACATCCCACCCAAAGGCCCACTGACATCATATACGGTGCCATTCCATGCCCGTTGTTTTCTACATTTGTTATCTTTTTTTCTTTTGCTTCCAGCGGCGAGGCAAGCATGCTTATAGTCTCTTCCGAGAATTCCTGCCCGTTCAGATCACCGACACCATCTTCCAGCGCTGCTGCCAGGGTCTCTGACCCCTCCATCAACTCCTGCATTCCCGCATCCAGTTCTTCTGATCCCTGGTAAAGCCGGCCGGCTCCTGTCTGTATCTGTTCCGATCCGTCAGCCAGCAGCTTTGCGCCCTCTGTAAGCTGTCCGCTGTTCTGTGTAAGCCGCGAAACACCTTCATAAAGACTTTCCGTACCACCGGCAAAACTGTCCATACCGGAAATTAATTCATCAGAGCCTTCCAGAAGCTGCCGGGTTCCTCCCGTCAGGGCAGCGCTGTTTCGGGCAAGGAGGGAAACGCCCCCCGTATATGCCCGGACTCCGCCGTCAAGGCTACGCATCCCTTCCGCAAGTGTGTCTCCGCCTGAAACGGCTGCGCGCAGGCCGTCATCCAGATCTGCTCCTGCCTTATTCAGCCCCTTCGCCCCCGCAAGCAGCGCCTCATTGCCGGAGGTAAGCGTTTCAAATCCCTCCTCAAGGCTTTTTACTCCCTGCGCGGCCGCCGGAAATCCGGATGTTGCCGTCTCCAGCTCTGTAAGCTTTTCTGACGTTGTATTGACCCCCGATGACACCTGACACGCCCCTTCATAAAGCTTTCCGGCAGCACCAGTCAGGGAGCGAAGAGTATCCGGCAAGGATCCAGGATCTGTCCGGGCAGCTATTTTCATTTGACCGGCAGTTTTTGCCATATTTTCTGCCTGTGCTTTTATGGAATCCCCCTTTTCCGTCAGGAGATCAGCCGCGCCATTTAAATCGCCGGCTGCCTGTTCCAGTTGGTCATATACGCCGGCATCCACCGCTTCCCATTGATCCAGAGCCCCTGAAATATTTTCATAAGCCACCTGCACACTCCCAAGGTATGAGGATTGATCAATCCCGGAAATCTCCTGCAGATTTCCGGCAGCCGTATTCATGGATGTCATAGTCTGGCTCAGCGCATCCAGGGTGTCCTGTGAAACTGTCCCCTGAGCGGCAAGCTGCCCATAAATATTTTCCAGACTGGAAGCTGCCGATGCCATGGTTTCCCGTGCGCTCTGTACCTGCCGGTTCGCGGATTCGATTTTGCTGTCCGCGTCTTCCGCGCAGCTTCCCACCGCCCCCTTCATACTCTCCGCCGCAGCCGCAGCTGATGTCCGGACGCTCTCCATCTGCGCCGTCATATCTGTCAGACTGCTTTGGACGGAAGCGGCCAGCGCCGCATACTGGCGGAGATCTGCCGCCGTTCCATCCATTTCCATGGAAATCTGCGTCACGGCTTCCCCTGCTTCCTGCGACCATGTCCGGGTTTTCTCCATATTTTCAGCAAATTCCCGGATACTGCTGTCTGATGTTTCTTCAGAGATCCTCTGAAGCTGCTCATATAAATTTCCCAGCCCATCCTCCAGCTGCCGGGTGCCTGACTTAAGGGAATTCTCTCCTTCGGTTACTGATGCATTCAGCCGGGAAATTCCTTCTGATATCTGTCTCAGATTTTCCAGATCTTCCAGCTGTGCAGCGCCGTCTGCCAGCTGCTTTGTCCCCATCGCGTAGCGGACAGCATTTTCCGCAAAGGCATCCACCGCACGAACATACTGTGCTGTACCATTTTCCGCCGTGTCCAGGCCCTCTGTCAACTGCTCAGCTCCCTCATTCATTTTCCCGGATCCGTCCAGAAGCTGCTCTGACTGTGCGTCCAGCGCGGCTACCCCGCCGGTATACGTTTCTGTTCCCTGCTGCAGCCGGTGAATACCCTCTGTCAATTCCGGTATTTTTTCTTTCATGGTTTCCGTACCTGTATTCAGCCGGGAAGCTCCTTCTTTTACGCTTTCCACACCCCCTGTATATTCTTTCAGCCCTTTCGTCAGCTGACCGGCTCCATCTGAAAAGGTAAGCGTGCTGTCCGCAAGCTTCCGGAGATTCTCCTTCAATTCTATACTTCCTCCGGCCGCCGTGGAGACCCCGTCCGCAAGCGCCCTGGAACCATCCGCCGCTTCCCGGATTCCGTCTTCCACCGAGGCAAGCTGTTCAAACAAAATTTTCGCATAGGTTTCAGTAACCTGAGATGCCGTTTCCTCACACAATTTTTCCGCTGCGCTCTCTCCCATTTTGGAAGCGATGTAATTTGTTCCCGGATTTGTCTCAAATGTCAGCTCCATCTTTTCCGGTTTTTCATCCAGAAGAGTGGCAGCATTTCGGGAAAAATTCTCAGGGATGGTAATCACCATATACCAGCTTCCGTCCGCCAGGCCCTTTTGGGCCTGCCCCGCATCCATAAAACGAAAATCCAGCGCGTCACTCTCCCTGAGATTTTTCACCATCTCATCTCCAATATTCAGCGTTTTCCCTTCATATTCCACAGGGCAGTCTTCATTTACCACTGCCACCGGAAGATTTTTCAGATTCCCATAAGGATCCCACATGGATTTTAAATCTTCTATTGTTTCCGGCGAAGGATATTCCCGGATAATTCTTTCCGCTTCCTCCATCACCATATCCTCAATCAGCGATGGAATATCATGAAAATAATAATAGAAGGTATTTCGGTTGATTCCGCAATCTTCCACAATGTCTTTGACCTTTATCTGTGAAAGGGGGCGCTCATTCAGCAACTTTAAAAAAGAATTCCTAATCGCATCCCGCGTAAATTTTGACATACCGCAGCAGTTCCTTTCCTTTTGCCTGTTAATATAGAAAACACAGCCAAATGACTGAGGCAAAAATACTTTTGTACAGAATATCCCCGGTTTACTGCGTCTCTCCCAAAATAATCCGGATCAGGGTTTTGTCAAGCATAAGCGTCCGATTCCAGGGATTTACGATAATTCCGTCTACTCCCTCTGTTTTTAAAACCGCATCAAACATCTGCCTCATATTTCCCATAAAGGTAGACATCACTTTATTTGCCCCCTTTATCTCCTCTTCAAAGCTGGTAAATGCCATCCACCAGCTGCTGCCATCCTCCAGGCGGAGTACATGAACGTTCAGATGAGAGCCTTCCAGCGCAGGATCCACGGCAACAATCAGCTCCGCGTCCTCTTTCATCCGGCGGCGAATCACTGTCAGCGCGTGTGCCAGCATTTCCTGGGTTGGTTCCTTCTTGAGGCCTTCAATGGCCGTCTCAATCTTTTCATTTCCCTGTAATTTTTCGTCTTTCACTACCAATCTCCTTTCAGATCCGTCTTGATAAGACCTGCTATCAGCAGGCCAATAAATACAGCCGTATCCACAGCCAGGACCGCCACAATATTTTTTACCACGCCATAAATAAAAAGGACGGAAAAGACCTCCGCGGACAGCACAATAAAACACATATAGTTGGACAAATACTCTGCTATTATTTCTTCATAACGATTGTTCATCCGCAATTTTGCATAAATAACCGGACGGATTAGATAACGAATCACAATGCATACCGCCGGATAGGCAAAAATAAATATCTTATTCACCACGGAAGATGCCTGTCCATCACTCCACTGTACCGGGATTTCCTGCGGCAGATTTGCATAAGACAGCAAAGCCGTCAGTAAGCATACTATCGTGATTACCGCCCATGTGACAAAGCTTCCCCATATATACAGGAAACTGACGGAATCCACTTTGAAAACAGGTCTGTTATCGTTCCAGTAATCTTCTAATTCTGTCACATACTGTTCTACTTTCAGATCGTCATACTCCATATTTTCCGCGTCAAGCATTTTTTCACAGAGGATTTTCGCCCGGTTCAAATCCGCAATTTGACCATTTAGCATATCGTTTTGTTTCTGGAGCACTTCACGCAGGGGTGCTTTCTCTTCTATGACATTTCGGATATCCTCAATGGAAATCCCCAATGTTCTGAGATATGCAATCTTTTTTATGTTCTCTATATCGCTGGCAGAGTAATCTCTGTAACCATTGCTTTCATTTCTCGCCGGGGTAATCAGTTTTTCCTTTTCATAAAAACGTACATTGGAGCGGGATAGCCCGGTCTGCTCTTCCACTTCTTTTATTGTCATATTATGCACCTCTTTTCAAGCAGCTTTATTTTATCTTGAATATAAGGTGTGAACAAGGTTTACAGTCAAGTATTTTTTTGAAGCATAGACAGATAGGACATCCGCACGGTATCCGAAATCCGGTATCCCAGACTGTTCAGAATATTTTCGATCTGCGAAAGCGCAGTCTCTTTCTTTTCTTCGCTGTCAGCCAGAATCTCCAGTTCCAGGAATTCGCCAAGCCCGTGTACATTATCCAGACATGCGGTTACCGGCTCTTTCCGCAGCATTGTCCTGTCCTTGATTACTTCAGGCTCTGCCGGCAGATACCCGATTGCCTGAAGAATATTTCTGCAGACCGATCCATCTTCCACACCGGTTTCCAACTCCTCCCGGGTCATCGTGCAGGTATCCAGCTTTTTCCCTTTAAAATTGATCTGATACCGGCTCTTTCCCGAAAAATAATCCTTCGTTTCACGCACCCGAAGCGCCTCTCCATTGGCTCTTATCTCTCCCTGACGATTGTCAAAATATGTATCTCTTTCTTCAATACACGCAGTCTCTTTAAAGCCCATTTTCAAAAGCTTTCCCTTAATGGAATCGAGATTTTCCACCGGCAGTTTTACTTCTACTTCGATCATCACAGTTCCTCTTTTTCTCAAATACGGCGGTTATTCCGGAGTGTTCCTTATTGCCTTGAGCATTTTTCCGCATCAACTGCCAGTGTAAACATCAGTACATACAGCGCGTCTGCCGGATTTGCGATATCCAGAATATAAGTGTCTGTCATATGAAAAAGTTCCTTGGATATGACCGCTGCTATTCTTCCGGTTTCATCCATAATAGAATAATTCCATTCTGTCCAGTCGCCTTCGATATGCCATCCATTAAAATCGATATTGTAGCGCGGCTTCAGAAAAGTCAGCTCTTTGCTGATCGATCCGATCATCTGATTTCCTTCATACACCTCAAACCTGGGAAGAAATGTAAGCACGCGCTCCTTCACGATTCCAAGCTCACGGCCGTGGGCATCAAATATTTTGAGGCAATGGCCCCATGACAGCTGGCCCTTTACCTGGTAGACGGTATTTTCATACTCGTCGTAAACTTCATAGCTGTCCAGCCAGGAAAAGAAGCGTTGTTTAAATAATAGTCTCATGTTTTTCCCTCATTAGATCTTTCGTTTTTGTGCTTATCGAATTGCAATTTTTCATATACGCAAAATAGCTTTCATAGATTTCGTATCGATATGTCTTATTATACTGCCATCTGCGAATATTGTCATCTTCCCAACGCAGATAACCGTTCTCATACTATTTTTTTATTGATATGAATGATGTTGCCGCGATTTTCTGAAAAATACATTTATCCATAATCTTTTAGCATATACAATATTTTATCTCTCATTCAATTGACAAAGTACCCTAAGAAAAAACCGATTCGAATGGAAGATTTCGAGAAAATGGAGAAAGTTGAATTTCCCCAGAAATTTATGCAGAGAACGATAACGATTACCAAGAAGAAGGAAATGAACATCAGCGGACTGTTTCTGCAGCAGCTGCGGGCAGGCGGAGAACAGTTGTTTCTGGACTTAAGGAAAAGTCAGGATTCCCGTATTCTGGCCTTCCGGACAGTGTCAGATGACGGTTTTGAAATTCCAAAATCAGGGAAAATCAAACATATTAAATTTTACGAAGAACTCCTGGAAGCTGGTTATAAGATGCCGGCCAGGTATACGTTTGAATACAATACGGAAGATAATATCTGGTACGGATATCTGGAAG
>DVON01000067.1 GCA_018713585.1 Candidatus Pullilachnospira stercoravium
TTTAATCTTCCATAGTTCTCTTCCAGCCACCTGGCCACACTGTCCGAATCGTTATCTCCGATGACGTCTGTGGCCGCCTGTTTCAGTTCCTCCACTGCATTTCCCACTGCGTAACATTCATCAGAGATCCGAAACATGGGAAGATCATTGATGGAATCTCCAAAGGAAACCACCCGATCACACTTCCAGAGTTTTTTTAACTTCAGAATCGCATGATATTTTGTGGCTTTTGCAGGCATGATTTCCAGCCAGTATTCCGGACGGTACAACTCCTGCTGAAGGGTACAGTGATACCGCTCATCCTCTGCAAATACAGCATACAGCGGTTCCAGCTCTTCTTTTTCTCCAATGCAGGTATAGTAAAAGGTCTCTCCCGCATACAGTCCTTCTTCCGTATCCAGAGGCCGGAGCCGTCTGTCGCCTTTCCGGTTATTGAAGTACCTCCGTTTTCCTTCATTTACCCTGGTAATATCCCAGGAAACTCTCTCTTCCCCGTCAACAAAAGCATACACCACCGGACTGATCCGATGCTCTTCCAATTTTCTGCGGACATAAGCCCGTTCCTCCGGGGAAAATCCTTCGGAGGCCAGAATTTTGCCGGTGGCCGGTTCCATGATATAGGCGCCGTTATAGACGATCACCGGAATCCCGGCGGACAGGCCCCGGGTAACCACGGAGGCGGAACTCAGCGATCTTGCCGTGGCATAGGTGAAAGGCATTCCCTCCGCCGCCAGGCGGTTGAGGATTTCCAGACTGCGGGGGCTGATGCGAGCCTGCGTATTCAGCAATGTTCCGTCAAGATCTGATACATAAAGTGTTTTCATCTCAGTCCTCCTGATATCGTTTTCCTCCCAATGATATTCGCTGCATTGGGAGGTTTCGTATTTTTTCCTATGGTTTCACTGCCCTGGTAGCCCAGAAAGTAGGAATCCCGTGCTCATGAAGCCGCCCCGCGCCGTTGGTATCCTCATAGACATCCGTGAGAAGAAATCCGGCTTCCAGCTGGCAGCCGATCTGTTCCTCCAGGGTATGGGAAAACTGTACGCCGTCCCCGGCTGCTTCCAGCTGCCGCATCTGTTCAGGATTTTTCAGAGGATTAAAGGGCAGACAGTTCTGAAGATACTTTCACTTCTCATCCAGGATATAATTGATTCCGTTGTCAAATCCGCCCAGCAGTACGCCACCGGGCTTAAGTACCCGGAAGCACTCCCGGAAAATGGGCCGGACCTCCTCCACATAGCAGTTGGAAACCGGATGAAAAATCAGGTCAAAAGATTCGTCCGCAAAAGGCAGCGGCTTCGTCATATCCGCCCGCACCAGATTCACCGGATATCCCTCCCTTTCTGCCACCATCCGCTCGCTCTCCAGCTGCTTTTCGGAATAATCCAGCACCGTACACTCCGCACCCAATGCGGCAAAAACAGGGATCTGCTGTCCGCCGCCACTGGCCAGCCCCAGTACCTTCTTTCCTGCAAGACTGCCGAACCATTCATGGGGAACCGGCCGGGTGGGCGTCAGCACCACATCCCATTTTCCTTCTGTAGCTTTCACATACGTTTCATGGGAAATGGGGGTCCCCCACTCCCATCCTTCTTCGATCCACCTGTCGATGGTGGCCGCATTGATATCCTGATATTTCATACTTCTCCTTTCCTATATCGGGCCGCATAGCCATAAGGTATCCATCAAATTTTCATCCGTTTCAGATTCCCTCCGTCCGCCGCAGTCTTCTGTAAAATCCGCCCGCCGCAATCAGGGAGATGGTGTCCACGATGGGCTGCACCCACATACAGCCATACAGTCCGAAAATCCCGTTCATAAGAAACAGCAGCGGAATATCCAGCACACCCTTTCTGAGAATGGAGCAGATCAGAGACTCCCTGGATTTGCCCATGGCCTGAAACTGAATGATCATCGGATAGCAGACCGACATCATGGGCATGGCCGTCACCATTCTGCGAAGGAATCCGGCGCTGTAGTCGATGGTCACCGGATCACTGATAAACAGAGAGGAAAGCTGCGGGGCAAAAATTTCGTAAACCACCAGGCAGAGCATGGCAAAAGAGAAGGATACCAGGCATCCAAACCGGAAGGCCTTTCTTCTCCGTTCCTGATCACCGGAGGAATAATTATAAGCCAGCAGCGGCAGCAGACCGTTGGCCACGCCGATGGAAAAGTACAGCGGCAGCTGATCCAGCTTTTTCACAATCCCCAGCCCTGCCATGGCTTCCGTGGAATATTGGGACACAAATTTGGACTGTGCCGCGATGGCCACCACCGTCAGGGCATACTGTATTGCAGAGGGAAATCCCACCGCTAGAATGTTGCGGATATACCTGCCTGCATACCTCAGTCTGGCCGGACTGATATTTACAGAACTGCTGCCCCTTCTTGCCGCTATGTATATCAGGAAAAACACCGTGGCCGCCAGATTGGAAAGCGCCGTGGCAATTCCCGCTCCCACAGCGCCCATTCCCAAAAACTGCGGCAGAACGAAGAAAGGATCCAGTACGATATTCAGAATGCCTCCCAGGGAAACACCCACAGAGGCGGTGGCGGCGCTTCCCTCCGCCCGGACCAGGTTGGCCAGCAGCGTATTCAGGATGGTCCCCGGACCGCCGATTACCACCACCCACAGCGCATATCCATAAGCGATCTCATAGACATCCGGTGTGGCTCCGCACAGAACCAACACCGGCCGGGCAAATACCAGAAACAGCAGTGAGAAAAGCACCGCGCATCCCAGGCCGCCCCAGAAGGAGACCGCGGCAATATTTCTGGCGTCCTCGTCCTGTTTTTTCCCCAGCGCCCGGGAAAGAGCACTGGCTCCGCCCACGCCGAACAGATTAGAAATCGCTGTCAGCATTACAAAAGAAGAATACACCACAGTCACCGCAGCCGTCTGATTGGGTTCGTTGAGCATTCCCACAAAATAGGTATCCGCCAGATTGTAAATCAATGCGATCATCTGACTGGCAATGGCCGGTATAATCTGCATACATACCGCCTTCTTCACCGGTATACTCTCAAAAACGGCGGTTTTATCTACGACCCGTCTCACAAAAATCCCTCCCTGTCTTACCATACTGTCTTTTTTTCACTGCAGTTTCGCCTTCCGGTTTCACTGTTGCTTTTTCTCAGTTCCAGCATAGCGACAAAATGCCGGATCTGAAACCTTTCCGGAGCAATTTCATCCAACAGTTTTTTATGCTCCTTTTCCCACTGCCGGATCTGCTCCGGCGGCAGCGATGCCCCCACACCCCGGCAGGCTTTCATCCGTCCGTTCCAGCTCTCCCTGGTGAAGGGCACATCCACCCGGTACTCCTCATGATAAACCGCCTCAAAGCCCTCCATGCCGGATTCCGGTACGGGAATGGGATGCATGGTTTCTCCGGCTCCTGTCCAGGAGGGACTGTAACGGAGAACCAGCTCCTCACTGGCTCTGGCAATGGGATCCTCATAGGGCAGCCAGGCCATGTACAGAAGGAGAAAACTGCCGTCTGCCTTCATCATCCGGCGCAACCCCGGCAGCAGCCTGCCGAAATCAAAATACCAGTAACACTGACAGGCGGTAACCACATCGAAGGTGTCCGGCGGAAACTCCAGCTCTTCCACCGCAGACACCAGATATTCAATGTTCATATTCTGCGCCCGGGACAATCGTTTCGCCTGGGCGATCTGCTCCGCAGAGATATCCGTTCCTGTCCATCGGGCGCCCCGGGCATACAGATTTCTGGGAAGAACTCCGGTTCCCGTGGCCAGATCCAGCACCCGCTGCCCTTTCTGGCAGAGATTCCTGTTCAGGATTTTCTCATAAAATACCGGAGGATAGATATCCCGGTAACGGGCATAATCTTCGGAAGTTCTGCCCCAGTCAAAAGGACGGCCCGCGTCCACATTGTCAAATTTCATTTCCATTTCGCGTCTCTCCTGCAATTAAGGGAACAATAGAATTATCCGGAAAAAATCATGCTCCAGATCATGCCGACAATCACAATGATAAAAATGATCTGTATCAGCCTTCCGCCTCCAAAGGACATTTCCTCGAACTCTGCCGGCATCTGCTGGTCAAAAATCCCCGGATCCTTTTTATGCTTCTTCAGCTGAAATTCTTCCAGATAATATTTCCATCCGGTTCTGTCCGTATAAACCCGCACCCGGTCCGAGGCCAGATACCGGTGCACCGGCTTCCGGTAGCCTCCGCTTTCAATGGTATGTACCACGCCTGTGGAAGGGTCCATGATATCCACCTGCAGGCAGTAAGTTCTGCGGTACCGCAGCGTCCTGTTTTTTCCGGAATAATACGGCACATCCTGCCGGGTCACCCCGCGGATCCGTCCGATCTCCGAATGTCCCCAGGCAATGGCGTCCGCCCGCTGCTTCCGGTAAAACATGGCACGCCGGATTTCATTGACTGTGCTCACCAGCGGCAGCAGCCCCGCCGCAAGAAACGGAATCAGCATCGGCTGAAAGCCACCTTCTGTCATGGCACGCAGCAATGACAAATACCAGAGTACGGAGAAGAGAAATAAGGGCGTTACTGCCCCGATTTCCTCCTCCGCCGTCCGAAATGTCTTTTTCATGAGATTTCTCCCTTCTTTTCTGTATTTTTACCCCTGCGGCCACCTGGCAACCACTGCAGACCGAAATCGGAACAGCGCGGCTTATTTACGGCCGCACTGCAAACTTGATCACATGATCTTTCTTCTTTTCAAATATTTCGTAGGCATCCAGTATCTGATCCAGTCCGCACCGGTGGGTGATGAGGAAATCCGTATTCAGTTTTCCGCAGGCGATAAGATCCATGATTTCCTGGCAGTAACAGCCGTCCACACCACCGGTTTTAAAAGTGAGATTCTTTCCGTACATCTCCGGCAGCGGCAGTCGTTGGGCCTCCTCATACATGGCTACGACCACCACCACCGCATTGGGTCTGGCAATCTTCCATGCCGTCTGAAAAGTGTCTGCGCCGCCCGCCACTTCCAGCACGGTGTCCGCCCCTCTTCCCTGGGTCAGCTTCCGGATCGTTCCCTCGATGTCGTCCCTGCCAGGCACCAGCCCCACATCTGCCAGTCCCCGGGCAAGCGCCAGATTCAGCCGAAATTCATCGGTATCCAAAGCGATGATCCTGGCCGGCGTGTACAGTCTGGCACAGAGCATGGTACAAAGCCCTGTAGGACCGGCGCCGATCACCGCCACCGTATCCGCCGGGGAAATTTCCCCGATTTTGGCCGCCCAGAACCCGGTGGAGAGAATGTCTCCCACAAAAAGCGCCTGTTCATCCGTCACCGAATCTGGTATCACCGTCAGGCCATTGTCTGCAAAGGGAATCCGGACGTATTCCGCCTGCCCTCCGTCAATACGGCAGCCCAGTGCCCAGCCGCCGTGGGCGTCGGTACAGTTATTGACGTATCCCCGCCTGCAGAAAAAACATTCCCCGCAGAATGTCTCCACATTCACCGCCACCCGGTCGCCGGGCTTCACCTTTCTCACAGCGTTTCCGGTCTGCACCACTCTTCCCACAAATTCATGCCCCAGAATCGTCCCCGGTACTGCCCTGGGCACCGCGCCGCGCCGGATATGAATGTCACTGGAACAGATGGTGGTCAGGGTCACCTCCACAATCGCATCCCTCTCATCCTGAAGCACTGGCACCGGACGGTCCTCCAGCGCCAGCTCCCCGTTTCCTCTATAGATAAGTGCCCTCATATGTATCACATCCTCCATGATAAACTTACCTGTTCTTCTGTTTTGGAACCATTATCTCTATTCACAGAAATATTATAACATTCCGGTTATTTCCTGTCATTCTTTTTTCTTTGGACAATTGAGAAACAATAACGGCTCTTTTCCCTCGCTGAAAAAGTCAATGACAAGATCGATAGACAGACAAGACAAGGCGGTTCTCCTCTTTCAACAGGGTGAAATCTCAAAATGTTGGATTGATATCCTGTATCGGCCAGTGCCGCAGTTTAACCATCACAGTGCAAAGGAGAATGAACAGTTGACGAGTGGAGCCTTGAAAAAATGCTGACGGGGTGGTTGCTGGCAGTAAGTGCACAAGCCTCCGTAACGTGATAGCCTTTTTTGTAGACGTTTTTTTGGCGGAACTTTCGGAATCATCCCGAACAATCCCAAGAGCTTCAAATTTATGACCGTCAGGCTTTGTCACGCCGCTGTCATCGATACCTATGGGGCCGAACCCTTTGCACACAGAATAACCGCCGTACAGGTTTCAACCATACGGCGGCAGCACTCTCATTTATTGAACAGGTCGCTGTGTGTCCCGGTGCGGGCTAGCGTCAATACCAGCACAATGTCTCGCTTCATTTTTTCAGCTCGCGGAGGGCTTCTTCCACATCAGAGTAGTGCTTTACGCTGGGATCACGCGCAATCCGTTCTGCCTCCAACATGGCGGCAATGGTTTCCTTGTTGGGCTGTTCCAGCCTGACTTCAAAAGGAAAGCCACCGGCGCGGAGCGACTGACGCAAAAAGACATTGATTGCTGTGGTAAGGTTTATGCCTAATTCATTGTAAAGCGTTTCGCACTGCTTTTTGATGTCGCTGTCCATACGGACGCTGAAATTTGTCGTGTTAGCCATCATATCAGCCCCTTTCAAGTTTATTGCACTTATATTATATGCTATTTGCAACGCACAATCAACTCAATAGCCTTGAAATTCACAAAAAAATTAAGGAGGAGCCGCCTGATC
>DVON01000068.1 GCA_018713585.1 Candidatus Pullilachnospira stercoravium
TTAGCCTCCCTTATCCTGCTGACATCCAGAAGCTAATTGACGTCTCCGGCTATTATATCATAAAATGCCGTTCTTTCCACCCCCAAAACAGGGCTTTTTCTCTTTTTCGACAATTTCACCAAACCCTGTTATCTAAAGGATACCTTTATGGCCATCCGGTCAGTAATGGGGAGACCGATACCGGCCGGTCCGCATCTTGCTGGAAACCCGGGAAATACCCGGGACTTCACGAAAACCTAACAGAATTTCCCTTGCAATCAACTGGTTTTTCCTGTATATTTTTACATATATATTCTGCTGCTGCGAATTCTCCGCCTTTCGGGGAATTGGCGGCAGCCAGTTTCCGTTCCCTGCGGAATCTTTTCGGCCACGCGGCCGGTTCCGTTTCTCTGCGGGGACACACTTCCGGCCATATGGCCAATTTCTAATGAAAAGGAGTTGAACTTTTTGGATTCGGGCGACGTCTTGCAATTAATTATCTTCGCGGTTCTGCTTTTTGCCTCGGCATTCTTTTCTTCTGCGGAAACCGCCATCGTCACCATAAACAAACTGCAGCTGCAGGCACTCTCTGATGAAGGAAACCGGCAGGCACAAAAGCTGCTTTCCATGATGAAAAATCCCGGAAGGATGCTGCACACTGTGCTGGTGGGGGATACCATCGTCAATCTCTCCGCGGTTTCCCTGTCCGTACTCTGGTCTACCCGGATGTTCGGCCCGCAGGCTGTGCTGCCTTCCACCGTGGTGATTATCTTCCTGGTGGTACTTCTGGGTGAAATCACCCCCAGAACTGTTGCCTCCTGTCACGCGGAACGGCTGGCCCTGGGATACGCCCCTGTACTCTCCGTTCTGGTGAAGCTTCTTCTGCCGGTGACCTTTCTGTTTGAAAAGCTGGCTGACGGGATTCTGATTATTTGCCATATAGACCGGAGCAAAAAACGCCCCACCATCACGGAGGAGGAGCTGCTGAATATTGTGGATGCGGGCCATGAGGACGGAGTCATCGAAACACAGGAACGGCAGATAATTTATAATCTGTTTGACTTCGGAGATTCCCAGGCCAAGGATGTGATGGTCCCCCGTACCGATATGTCCATGGTAAAATCCGATGCCACCTACGAGGAACTGCTGGAGATTTTCCGGGCAGACGGCTACACCCGTTATCCTGTTTATGAAAATACCGCCGACACCATCATCGGCACCATCAATATGAAGGATCTGCTTCTGGGCGATCACCGGGATAATTTCTCCATACGGGAGATTCTCCGGGAACCGTATTTTACCTATGAACACAAAAGTACCGCGGATCTTCTGGTGGAAATGAAGAAATATTCCGTAAACCTTGCCATCGTCCTGGATGAATACGGCGCCATAGCCGGTATGATTACGCTAGAAGATCTACTGGAGGAAATCGTGGGAGAGATCCGTGACGAGTACGACGCGGACGAAGAAGAGGCCTTCCGGGAAATCATTCCCCGGCGGGAATATGTGGCGCAGGGCTCCGTAAAGCTGGATGATCTCAACGAACTGATGCAGCTGGGTCTGGAGTCTGAAGAAAATGACACCCTGGGCGGTTATATCATGGAAAAAATGGACCGCCTGCCCAAAACCGGCGAATCTTTCTCCACAGAAGACGGTATTAAACTGCGGGTGGAAAAGCGGGAGAAAAACCGGATCACTTCCGTCCGGATCTATATTCCGGAAGCCTTCTATGACGAAAAACCTGAAGAAGAGGAAGCGTAATATCAAGTCTGAAAAAGGGAAGAAATCCTGTCCCCAACGACGGGTTCCTTTCCTTTTTTGTTTCTCTGACACAGACAGATTTCATAGAGATCTGTTTACTTTCCGGACCTAAGATCCCGCAGAATCTGGTGAAACTGGCCTCCGCAACGCTCGATTTCTCCCAGCACCGCGTCAATCCCCGCTTCCGACTGATACCAGCTGTCCCGGTCCACCCCCGTATCCCGGGACGGGCAGATCATCAGGCGGGCGTCGGGATACTCCAGCTGATAGTACATCCGGCACCGGCGGGCATGATGGGCCCGGCAGCAGATGATGGCCTTTCTGACCGGAATGCCTGCCCCGTCTGTAACCTTCCGGGAAAACTGCGCGTTCTGCCAGGTATAGGTGGCCTGATCCTCCCGCAAAACAGCCTCCCGGGGCACTCCGTTTTTCATCAGCACATCCGCCAGAAACTCCCATTCCGTATCGTAAGGCCCCGGATACAGCTCCGATTTGGCCGCTACCCCGGAAAAATGCCCCAGCGTCACGCTGTATTTTCCCGATGGCAGCACAAAGGGAGCGTACCCCGCCTTCCAGAGGGCCGCAGCACGCTCCGCCATCTGAGGATAACCGTTTCCCGGCACAAAAATCACATCTGCCGGTTCCAGTACATCCTCCAGAAAAATGAAATCTGTGAAGTTTTTCAGAAATTCCGTGTATTTCTCCATTTCTTTTCTCCTTTGTCCCGGTATCCGTCCTTGCCCTCAGCGGGTGGTCAGCATGGTATTGTATCCGTCCTGGCGCAGCCGCCGCTCCATGGCCACCGCATTGTCCAGCTGCCGGAAGGCCCCCACCTGTACCCGGTACAGGCCATCTCCGGCCATAATAAAGGAAGGATAGCCTTTTGCTTCCAGCTCATAATTCAGATTATCCGCATTCTGCCGGTCCCGGAAGGCTCCCACCTGCACCCGGTAAAAGACTGAGTCGGAATCCTCCTGCATCCCACTGCCGTTTTCCCCGCTCTCTGTCCCGATATCCAGAGTCTCCATAATGGCAGAGGCGATTGCCTGGGCAATTTCGTCAAATTTATCATCAAACAGCTGGTTGTCGGCGTCTGTGTTGAGGAATCCCGCTTCCACCAGCACCGCCGGCATCCGGGTACGCCGCAGCACCACCAGACCCGGCCGGGCCTTCACCCCGAGATTCCTGAATCCCACCTTTTCCAGAGCATTTACGATATTCTCCGCCATCTCCAGCTTTATGCCGGATTTGTCATAAACCAGGGCCTCCACGCCGCTATACTGATTGGGGGAGGGGCTGGAATTTCTGTGAAAAGAAATAAAGAAATCCGCTCCCTCCTCATTGGCGATCCGGGCCTTCTGAAAAGGTGTCTGGTACACATCGGTGGTTCGGGTATACACCACATCCACACCGTTTTTCTCAAGAATATCCCCCACTGCCATGGTCAGCCGCAGGGTATCATCCTTCTCCTGACGGTCTTTGTATACAGCCCCGGGATCTTCTCCCCCGTGGCCGGCATCCAGAACAATTTTATATGCCATAATTTGGCCTCCTGCCGCACTTATCTTTAGTGTATGCGCAGGGTCTTCTGGCTGTTACAATTCCGCCGGCATACGATCCGGCTGTTTTCTTCTCTTTCTACATCCGGTGTGCCGGTTGTGGACTATCTGCGCCCTTTATCGTGCCGGCCCGCTTCATCCTCACCGCAATATACTGCCTGCCCGGCAGGTCAATCCGTATACTGCCGGAATACGTTCCCGGAAGCTTCTCCACGGTCATCTCCCAGGTATCGATCCGTTCAATCTCATATACTCCGCCCTCCGGCAGTTTCCAGGTGCGGAAGGACGGCCGCATAAATCCGAAATAATACAGAAACCAGGATCCGTCATCAGTACACATGCAAGGCACATCCCAATTATCCAGATGATTCTGAGGAGTAAGCGCAAGCGGAGCCGCATCCACCGGCGCCTCTTCCATTATTTTTTTCAGAAAAGCAATCCGCTCCGGCGCCATCCCGTGTAGCGTTCCCCCGTGAGACCACCAGATCTGCGGATACTGGACGTATACCTCCCCGTGGGAAAGATAGCCGCCCCGGATGCATCCCTCCCAGAACCGGCGTACCATTTCCTCTCCGGTAATATTTCCCCAGCCAAAATTAATATTTCCCTCATAGGCACATTCATCCACCACAATGGGCTTCTGGTACTGCTGCCTCCACTGGGTGACATTCTCCGCCGTCCGGTAAACATCCACCCTCTGAATACTGGCATGGGTGATCCAGTCTCTGGTATGGTCATAAAAGGTCAGGCAGTTGTGGATGGACCGCAGATGGCCATAGGGATCCCGTTCAGTCACCATGCGGGCATACCGCTCCCAGTCATCTTCTGTCTTCCATGGCATCAGATCATACTCGTTTGCCAGGGACCACCAGACATTTTTAAAATGGCACAGCCGGTCCACCGCGTATTTCAGATAGAAGGCGTCCGTCTTCGGATCCATCCTGGAAAATCCCCACTTATCGTAAGGATGAAACAGGATCAGATCCGCCTGAATCCCCATTTCATCCAGCTGGTTAATCCGCAGTTCCAGATTATCCCAGAAAGCCGGGCAGAAACGGGTGAAATCAAAACCCTCTGCCGCGTTTCCCTCGAAAGGCGCAAGACGGGGATCTTCCATGTTGTAAGTATAAAATTTCGGGAAAATACACATCCGCACCTTATTGAACCCAGAGTCTTTCAGTGTGGCAAGGGTCTGCTCCTGTATCTCCTCCGGCTGAAAAATCCAGGCATAGCAGGTGGTGCCAAAGGGCAGAAAGCTGGTTCCATCCTCGTAAGCAAAGCGGAAACGTCTTTCATCGTTTTGCCCGGGGAAATCCCCGCCGGGAGATACCTGGCTTTCCGTGAGCACACGGCCATGGTTTCCTTCCTCCGCAGGCACACAGTCACAGACCAGCTCCACCTGATCAAGTGCAGGCGCATTGGAATGGGTAACAGCCTTCCAGCGGCCGGGGCGCATGGGCATGAAACGTATTTTATATATACCGCCTCCGCAGTAAAAACCATTGACGGAGAACTGTTCCGTATCGTTGGTGAAATCAGCCTTCAGCCAGATATCCCGGTACGGAGTTCCCTGATCCGGGCCGGTAAGGGTGGCCTCGTATATTTTATATTGCTCAGTCATAAATTCCTCCTATCCTGCATCCGGCGGATCATCACCTCCTGCAAATACCACAGTTATTTTATCTGAAACTGCTCCGCCAGTTCCTGTATCCGCTGCTCATCTTCGTCCAGGTCGGCGGCTATCTGAGTAATTGTTTTTCCTTTTTTCAGCATTACAGAGATAAATTTCTTCTGCAGATCCTTCTGCCCTTGCTGGTAGCCTTTCCTATGGCCCTCCTGGTAGCCATCGGCCTGGCCATCACGGTAGCCTTCAGCCTGGCCATCACGATAGCCATCCGTCTGGCCATCCTTATATGCCTCCTCCCTCTCCATTCTCAGATGCCTCTCCGCATCGTATTCATAGATACTCACTTTCATCGCCTCCGATCGATTCCGGCGCAGAAACTCTTCCAGGATCCCCTCCCGGATACACCCCGTCACCGCCTGCTCCACCGCCTCTCTCACCGGGTAGCCCGCTTTGATGTTCTCCCGGACTTTGGCCGTATACGCCGCGTAGTCTCTCAGCGGCTGACAGGCTTTCATCAATTCTTCATTGTGCCCCTGATTGATATTCAACACATGCACAATAAGCTCCAGCTCCGGAGTCTCTTCCGCGCTCTCATATAATTCCGACAGTTTCATCACCACCTGATCCGGGCGTTTCCCCTCCCCATTGTAAAACACCAGAAAATGCGGCGCCGGTATCTGAATTTTCTTCGAACTGTACAGATTCCTCTCCTCTGTAATCGCAGAATACAGATCCGATACATAAAACAGATTCCGCAACGGCAGGTTCGGGTTCCAGGTGGACTGGTGTTCATACAGATACAGTCTGGTTCCGATCAGAAAGGACACATCGTTCTTTACCGCCATATAAATGGCATTCTCCAGCGTGTTGACAGTCAGAAGCTCCGGATCCGTGTACGAAGTTCCGTTCACCGCGTTGTACAGCTTCAGCAACTCTTTGCGTTCACTGAACAGCATGGCGAAAATACTGGACTTATACTGGCGGTTGACCGTGCCGCTGTGCGGGGTCACGGCAGTTACCATAGACAAAACCTCCTTTTTAAATGGCGCAGGAGATTTCCGGTATTTTTCCTTTTACCCAGGAATGGAAGGGATCCCATGGAATACGCCCTGAAAAGCGGTTCCGCCGTTTTAAGAAATCTCTCTGCTGTTTTGATTGAAATGGAAAAGCATTGAGATTTCTGTGGATGCCGGAAGGATAAAGAAAGGATTCCGGCTGATGTGACTTCAGACAGGAAATCAGAAATGAAATCTGTATGACACGATAAGAAATAACATGCTTTTTAATAGTATAATATGGAATGAGATTTTTGACAAGGAAAAGAGAATAAAATATCTGTAAATTTTTACATTTGTTTTTATGATATGCAATTTATTTTTTTGCTAAATCAATAAAATCCGGTCAATCCGGCAAGTGAGTTTTTCCAAGGATGTATCCCCCGTCAGCACATAGTCTGACGGGGGGATTTCTCCGCCATTTGTCCGGACTGCATTTTATCCGGCCTGCGGTACTTTTCAAAATGTATTATTCTTTGGCAGCCCTGCTCATTGCCATCATATTTTCAAATGAGACATTGGGCAGCAGCGCCTCATGGCTGGGCGATACGATGAAATCTCCTTTAAAAAGATCCCGAAGCCGCAGCACCTCTTCTCTCACCTGCTGCGGGGTACCAAAGGGAAGAAGCTCCTGAGTGTCCACGCCTCCCAGGAAAGTGATTTTCCCGCCGTAATGCTTCGCCAGATGCTCCGCGTCCATGTTCGACGCCTTTGCCTGCAGAGGATGCAGAATATCCACCCCCGCGTCGATTAGCCTGGGAATAATCCGGTCGATGGATCCGCAGGAGTGCATGGCCACCTTCAGCCCCATTCCTTTGATCTGATCGATGATCTCCCGCATATACGGCAGGATAAACGTATCAAAACATTCCGGGCTGATCAGCAGATCCCTCTGGCTTCCCAGATCATTTCCGAAAAATGCCGCCGAAAGATACGGTTTTGCCATCGCGAGATACCGCCTGTTGGTTTCCAGATAGAAATCCACAATATGCCTGGTGACAGCGTGGATCACCTCCGGGTCCGTGTACATTTTCACAAAGTAATTTTCCATGCCGAAAAAATCACACATCACATGGAAAAAAGGACACCACATACCGCCAAACACCGCCAGCCCCTGCTCCCAGGCATATCTTGTATCCTCCAGGGTCGCGGTCATATCCAGATAATCCGGATTGGGCCAGTCAAAGGCTTCGATCTCCTCCACATCCTCGCAATCCGCGAAAATCCCCCCGGTTCCCAGACTCACATGCTTCTCGTTGAAACAATCCCACATGGGCTTCCCCTGGGGATGGCGCCAGGCGCCCAGATCCAGCTCCGGGCTGAGCCATACCATATCCGACCCGATGCGGCAGTTAAAATCCACCTCCTGCCTGCCGGCTCTGGTGGTATAATTCACCTTTTTCGCCGCCTTCTCATTGGCAAGCTCCTGTTCGGTCAGCTGCCGCTCGGCGATTCCCACCTGTTTATAATAAATCTCCTTTGCCGCGTCAGTGGGATGCCCCACCCAGAAGCCGCTGACCGGCGCGGGCTTTTTTTCCAACGTCCGTTCGATCAATTCTCTGCCACGCATACGCTTCTCCTCCCCGGTCTGTCAGTAAACGCATTTTGCCGCTTCATCGGCAAAGGCTCGGATCAGCTCCGGGCTGGCGTCAAAGAAATGATCCGACGGTGACAGAATAAATCCGCCGCCCTCTCCTGCCGCCGCAAAGCACTCCCGTACCTTCTTTCTCGTATCCTCCGGGGTGCATCCGGTAAAGTAATGGAACTGGTCAAATCCTCCGATCATGCACACCCGGCTGCCGATCCGCCGCTTTGCCTCTGCCAGATCGGCATCCCCGCCCATATCCGGCGGCGTAAACGTCTCCATGGCATTGGGGCCCATATCCGCAATATTCTCAAGAATCGGCATCATACCTCCGCAGGTATGGTACACCACCCGGATCCCTTTTTTCTGCACCGCCTGAATAATCGGGGTATCAAAGGGCGCCACAAATTCATCGAAAATGGCCGGTGAGATCACCGTGGTGGACGCGTCCCCGCCGCCCAGCTCCAGAATATCATACCGGCAGCCATCCAGCGTGGCGATATAATCCAGCTTTCTCTTCTGGAGAATACGCAGGGCTTCCTCCACCCATTCCGGATCGTCGAATGTTTCCATAATCAGATCCTGTATTCCGTAAATGCAGGCCAGATCCTGCCAGCAGCCCGGCTGACCGAACAGGTCAAAGCTGGGAATGCTTCCCCGGATCAGACAGTCCGGATGACTGTCGGCGCCGGCATTTACCGTATCCCTCCCCGCTGACGGGCTGGGCATATATTTTGCCAGAATGTCGATATCCTTCTTCTCCTTCAGCAAATGCTCCGACACCCAGGTGGTATACTGGTTGGACTGCAGCACGGTGGTCAGTGTTTTCCCGGGAGTATGGATCTGATACCGGACCGTGTGATACTTCTGGTCCGGGAGTACCTCCTGCTCAATCCGCCAGTTCTCCTTCTGCTCCTCTGTATACTGATAATCATCTACCCAGAAAATGGGATCCAGTCCCATCTGTGAAAAAAACTGCTGGTTGTCACAGCCATTCATATAGGTATTCAGAAAATATTCCATCACATGATGGGTGGTAGCCGGAAGCCTGTCCGGGCATTTTCCATCCAACGCGGTCAAAAGCCGCTCTCTGCTGTTCATGATATATGTCCTCCTGCTTTTGTATTTTTCATATGTCTGCCGGATGCTCTGAATCGATAACCCATGGTCATCCTTTAATTGCTCCATCAATCATCGAGTTGATAAACTGCTTTCTGAAAATGATGAAGATAATCAGCACCGGCACCAGGCTGATAAATGCCGCCGCACATACCGCTCCGTAGTTTACACTGTTCTTTCCTAC
>DVON01000069.1 GCA_018713585.1 Candidatus Pullilachnospira stercoravium
TGAAATGATTCCGTTTGGACGGATGGTCTCGTTTTATAAATTTTGCGCTGAACGATATGACTCAGATGCAATGCGGGACAGACATTTTTTGCTGAAAACCTGCAAAGAAATACGCAATGCTTCTGCCCACAGCAGTTGCATTTTAAACGATCTGAGATCTGGAAGCAAAACGTATAATTCGCGGTATACAGTTATGAAGGAATTGTCAAAAATCAAAGGGATTTCAAAGGCAATGAGGTCTAAAAGGATGAGCAATGCCAGGATGCAGCAAATTGTGACCCTGCTTTATACACATAATCAGATCGTCACAAGTGAGGGAGTGCATGATACGGCAAGAAAAATGCTGCAGGAATTTAGCCGGCGAATGTATAAGAACATAGACTATTATAAAACAAATGACCTGATTACAGCGAATTTTTATTTTTTAAAGACGGTTATTGACAGCTGGTATGAAAAATAGTAATATACTTATACATAGAAAAACAGAAATGTTTTATAAGGGCTGTGTCGAAAGACATGGCTCTAATTTTTTTAATAAATCAGGTTGAATTTGCTGTAAGAAGGATTTGAGGTTGGGGTATAAATTCCTCCATTCTACAGATACTACATTTATCCAGAACATGAAGATAATGAAAGTACTGTAAAACGGAGGAACAGAACATGAAAGCGACGGGTATTGTAAGAAGGATAGATGATCTGGGCCGTGTGGTGGTTCCCAAGGAGATCCGGCGGACGCTGCGGATCCGGGAGGGAGAACCCATGGAAATTTTTACCGGCCGGGAGGGGGAGATCGTCCTGAAAAAATATTCCCCCATCGGGGAACTGAGCGCTTTTGCCAGAGAGTATGCGGAGGCGCTGGCGCAGAATACCGGATACCTGGCCTGTATTTCTGATCACGATCAGATTGTGGCGGCCAGCGGGCCGGATCAGAAGGATTATATGGGGAAAACCATCAGCCGGGATCTGGAACAGGCGATCGCCCAGCGGCAGAGCGTCTGTGAGGACGGCAGCGGCAGAAAGCTTCCCAGGGTGGTGGAGAATGATCCGGAGGAATATTATTCCGTGGTGTCCCAGCCCATTCTGGCTGCCGGGGACGCCATCGGTGCGGTGGTGATGATCGGAAAAAAAGAGGGCGTAAAGCCGGGAGAAACAGAGAAAAAGCTGGTGGCGGTGGCTGCCGGATTTCTGGGAAAACAGATGGAAGAGTAAGAAGGGCAGACAGCCGCCAGGAGCAGGAATGAAATTCCGGCAATATGGCGGCTGCTTTCCATTGTTATCCCGAAAACTGTCCGGGATCTGTATCCTCCCCCGTATGCGTCTGCGCACATTCTTCCCCCGCATGTAGCTGTGTGTATTCCTCCAGCGTCATGCCGGTGAGAGCCAGGTACAGGGCCAGGGAACGCGTCACATACCGGATATGCCAGGGCTCCCAGGCGTAGCCGGTGATCTCATCCTTCCCCCGGGGATAGCGCAGAATAAATCCGTAAAGGGGCGCGTTTCTCGCCAGCCACCGTCCTTCCGCTGTGTCCGCAAATGCTTCTGTCAGCTGGCAGCGGACCGCCGGGCAGGACACATCCAGAGCCAGTCCGGTCTGATGCTCACTGGTTCCGGGCCGGGCAATGTATGAGTTTACATAAGATTTCGACGTTTCCGCCAGACGCTGCCGGTAAATCGCTTCCTGGCGGGCATAGGAGCGGTAGCCGGAGACGCCCCACAGGCACAGCCGCTGCTGCCGGGCGGCGCTAAACAGTTCTTTTGCCGCCCGGGCCGCGGCCGTTTTCAGCATCCGTTTTTCATGCCCGGCGGGGGCGTCGAAGGGAATGTCTGCCTCCACCAGATCTGCAGGCACAAAATCCGGCGGCAGCGGGTGAGAGCGGTTGACGAGAATTGTGAAAAATTCCATGGATTCAACTCCTTATTTATGACAATGGAAAACTGGCAGGGGGATTTTCCCTTGTTTTCGGAATTCCTCCGCAGAAAGCCTTCGCGGAATATTCTGCCATGAGTATACTATATGCGTGGATGTCCGGAATGATGAAGGGGGAAGAGAAAAAAGAAGATTGTCTAAAAAAACGGAAATGATGCATGGAAATTTATAGTGTTTGCTGATATATTGTAGAGAAATCACAGCAGATTTTCCGATGCCGCATACAGCAGCGAAATACAGCGGGGAAAATCTTTGAGGAGGTATTTCAATATGCGATTATTTTACAGACAGCCGGCTGGGAGATGGGAGGAGACCTTGCCGGTGGGAAATGGAAAACAGGGAGGAATGGTCTGGGGAACGGTACCGGAGGAGAGGATCGGCCTTAACGATGAAAATCTCTGGTCCGGGTATCCCCGGGATAAAAACAGGCTCCATGGAGGCGCCTGCCTGGAGGAAGTCCGCGAAAAAATTTTCCGGGGAGAGTACCGGCAGGCCGGAAGAGACCTGGAGAAGAATCTCCTGGGAGAATTTACGGAAAGCTATCTTCCCCTGGGTGACCTGAAGATTTGCCACACAAACTGGCCGGATGCGCAGGCAGAAGGAGGCCTCCCGGAAGGCTGCAGCGGCTATGAGCGGGAGCTGTCGCTGGATGAGGGCATGGTGTCCGCGCGGTTTTGGCGGGATGGAGTTTTGTACCGGAGAAAGGTATTTGCCAGTTATCCGGCAAAAGCGCTGGCACTGATCTGGGAGTCTGAAGGCGGAACCATGGATCTTCAGATTTCCCTGGAAAGCCAGCTGCAGTGCCGCATTGAGGCCAAAAACAGCCGGATTGTGATGCGCGGACAGTGTCCGGAGCATGTGGATCCGGAATATGTACAGCGGGAGAATACGGTGATCCAGGGAGAACGGGGCATGCATTTTCAGGGGATCTGCACGGTGACGGAATGTGACGGATCCGTGGAGGAGGCGGGAGAGAGCCTGCGGATATCCGGCGCCACGCGCATGGTTCTGATTTTCCAGAGCCAGGTGGGAGAGGAACTGGAAATGCGGGAGAAGCCGGAGCAAGAAGCGGCTGCGGGCCCTTCCGGCCGGCAGATGAGATGGCAGCCGGATGGGCCCTTGCCTGACCGGGAGACCCTGGAGCGGGAGCATCTGGAGGATTACCAGCGGCTGTACCGGCGGGTGGAGCTTTCTCTGGGAGAGGATGTGGATCTTCCCACCGATATGCGGCTTCAGCGGCTGAAAGATGGCGGCGATGATCCGGCGCTGGCAGCCCTGTACTATCAGTACGGCCGTTATCTGCTCATCAGCTCCTCCCGGGGCCAGGGGATGCCTGCTAACCTGCAGGGAATCTGGAACTGGATGCTGCGGGCCCCCTGGAGCAGCAACTACACCACCAACATCAACGTGGAAATGAATTACTGGCCGGCTCTTTCCGGCGGCCTTTCCGAATGTCTGGAGCCGTATTTTTCCTTCATTGAGAGAATCATTCCCAATGGGGAGAAAACCGCCGGGGAAACCTTCGGCTGCCGGGGCTTCTGTGTGAACCACAATACGGATTTCTGGGGCGTGACCAATCCGGTGGGACAGGCCATGGGAGAGCCCAAGGCAGGGGAAGATACCGTCTGCTACGCATTTTTCCCGCTGGCAGGTCTGTGGATGTGTCAGGAATACTTCCGATACTATGAATATACTGGCGATGAGGAATTTCTGCGGAACCGGGCGTATCCGGTGCTGAGAAAGGCGGCGCTTTTCGCGGTGGACTGGCTGACGGAGCATGAGGGATACTATGTGACCTGCCCCTCCACTTCCCCGGAAAACTGCTTCCTGAATGAGGACGGCCGTCCCTGCTTTACCGCTTACGGCGGCACCATGGACATGACGCTGATCCGGGAAGTTTTCAGGGATTTCCGGAAGACCTGCGAAATCCTGAATCTTCCGGATGCGCTTCTGGATGAAATCGCCAAAAAGGAACCGGCGCTGCTTCCCTATCAGACCGGATCCCAGGGGCAGCTTCTGGAATGGTGCCGGGAATTTCTGGAGAGGGAACCGGGACACCGCCATCTGTCCCACCTTTACGGCCTGTTCCCCTCGGAGCTGTTTGAGGAAATGCCCCAGTGGAAGGCACCTGCCAGAAAATCCCTGGAAATACGCCTGCGCCACGGAGGAGGCCACACAGGCTGGAGCTGCGGATGGATCATCAATCTGTACGCCATTCTGGGCGAAGGGGAGAAGGCTTACGAATACCTGAAGGTAATGCTGAAGCGCTCCACCTATCCCAATCTGTGGGACGACTGCCCGCCTTTCCAGATCGACGGAAACTTCGGAGGAGCGGCCGGCATCGCCAATATGCTGGCGCAGGACCGGAACGGGAAGGTTAGGCTGCTTCCGGCCATCCCCAAAGAGTGGAAAAACGGATTCGTGCGGGGGCTTCGGATCAAGAATGGCCGGGCCGTGGATATCCGGTGGGAGAACGGGGAAATTGTGGAATCCCGCATTTATCCGGTGGAGGACTGAAAGGGAGTCTGCTGGAAAACAGACAACAGACAACAGAAAACAGGGTCCGGTGTAATTCCTGCGAATGACACCGGACCCTGAAACTTTTTTTCTATGAAATTGTAAACAATAGAAAGTATGTTATGTGAACTTTCCGTTGCCATGAACAATGAAAAGCCCGCTATACGGATTTCCCTTTTATGCACAACGGCAAGCCCGCCGCGCGGCATCATTTCAGCTGCAGCGCCTTCATGCTCATCTCTTCCAGCAG
>DVON01000070.1 GCA_018713585.1 Candidatus Pullilachnospira stercoravium
CAGCTTATGGAATCGGACTGATCACAGATCTGAAAGCAGTGGTAAACGCCAGGACAAAGGATGAAATTTTCCAGCCTTCGCCGGAGAGAGGAAAACAGTATCAGATTTATACGGAAATTTATGAAAAATTGTTGAAAGCGCTGCATACTCTGGGGCAGGATGTACAGCGCAGGGAAGGAGACGAATTATGAAAACGACATGGAAACCGGAAGAAATGGCAAAGATGATTGACCAGACATTATTAAAGGCTTATGTGACAGAACAGGATTTTGAAGAATTCTGCCGTGAAAGCGCCAGGTACGGATTTAAGATGGTAGCCATTAATTCCGCGCCGGTGAAAAGGTGCAGAGAGTATCTGAAGGGAAGCGGCGTACATGTGGGGGCGGCCATCAGCTTCCCGCTGGGACAGACTACGATTGAGACAAAGGTTTACGAGACAAAGCAGGCAATCCAGGAAGGCGCTGATGAGATTGACTATGTGGTGAATTTAGTGGAATTAAAAAGCGGGAACCTGGATTATGTACGCAGGGAAATGGAAAGTATCGTGTCCATATGCCGCCAGGCAGGCGTAACATCCAAGGTGATTTTTGAAAACTGTTATCTGACAGAGGAAGAAAAGAAAACACTGTGCAGGATCGCTTTGGAGGTAAAACCTGATTTTATCAAGACTTCTACAGGATTCGGGACCGGGGGAGCTACTGTGGAGGATGTGCGTCTGATGAAATCCATTGTCGGGGATGAGATCAAAGTGAAAGCGGCAGGCGGTATCAGGGATCTGGACTGTGCGCTGGCCATGATTGAGGCGGGCGCGGAGCGAATCGGAACCAGCGCCGGAGTAAAAATTGTGGAAGAACTGAAGGAAAGACAGGATAAAGCGAACCGGTAAGACGGGGAATGTTCCCAAAGGGAGGAAGGGATATGGATAAAATCGGGAGAAGAAGATCGCTGGATGAGCTGGAAAAAGAAGCATGGGCCCCTGGCCCATCCATGCTGGACGCTCCGGCGGTGCGGGTGGAATTAAAGGAAAATACCAGAGATAAAAAGATTTGCGGGGGAGAAAACTGGTCTTATTCTCTGAATGGATCATGGGAGATGATCTGGGATGAAAATGAGGAAGAACGGCTGGAAGAGGATAAACCCTGGGAGGGAAGTATTCAGGCTCAGATTCCCTGCAGTGTTCATACGGCGCTGTACGAAAACGGAATTATACCAGATCCCACCGTGGGGCTGAATGATAAGGTTGCCAGGGAGTTTTCCTACAAAGTGTGGTGGCTGAGAAAAAAATTTGCGTGGAAAGAAAAAACAGCAGATGTACAGCTTTTTTTTGAGGGAATCTGTCACTGGGGAAAAGTATGGCTGAACGGGCATTATCTTGGAGAACATAAAGGGATGTTCGGCCGGCCGGTATTTGATGTGGAGCCCTATCTTAGAAAAGAGAATACACTGACAGTAAAGATAGAAAATTCTCCCGCCCGTCCCCAGCCGATGTCGCCTTATATGGATAATGATGAGGGATGGCACGATGGTGTGGTAATCAACTGTGTCTACGGATGGCATTATGCCTGCCTCCCCAGCCGGGGGATCTGGGCTCCGGTGGGACTGGAAAAGAAGCACGGAAGTTTCTGGTGTGAAAAGCCGCTGGTCAGCTGCAGGAACACGGAGACAGGTATTGTGGATATCTGTATGAAGCTTCATGGAAAGGCTGGAAAAATTCATGTGACTGGGGAAATTTACGGGAAAAATCATTCCGGTCCGGGAGGAAGTTTTTCTGTGGAGGCAGAAATAGCGGAGGAAGGACAGATTCTTCATCTGGAGACAAGTGTACCCGACCCGCGCCTGTGGTGGCCGGTAAACCATGGAGAACAAAATCTGTACACTCTCAGACTGGAGATTACGGCAGATAATCAGGAAAAACAGTTTTTTGAAACAGACTTCGGAATGCGTACCATCGAGATGGCGCCACTGCCCCAGGGCCCCTGTGAAAAAAAACATAACTGGACATTTGTGGTAAATGGAGAACCTATATTTATTAAAGGAAGCAACTGGTGTACACTGGATGTTCTGTTGCGTTTTGACCGGGAAAAATACAGGAGATTTCTCACATTGGCCAGAGAACAGAACCTGCAGCTTTTAAGAGCCTGGGGAGGCGGGATGCCGGAATCGGAAGATTTTTATGAATTGTGCGATGAACTGGGAATCATGGTGATGCAGGAGTGGCCCACCTGCTGGGACAGCCAGAAGGATCAGCCCTTCGGGGAACTGGAGGAGACGGTTCTGGTACATATGCCCCGGCTGAGAAATCATCCGTCTTTGATTATGTGGTGCGGTGGGAATGAATCCGCAAAGGCAGACGGAAAATCGATGGACATGATGGCCAGATATGCTTATGAACTGGATGGCAGCAGGTGCTACCACCGGACTTCCCCCTGGGGAGGGGCTCTTCACAATTATTCTACCTACTGGGATATGCAGGATATTGACGTGAGCCTGAATCTGCGTTCCCATTTTATGGGAGAATTCGGAATGGCTTCTGCCCCGAATCTTTCCAGTGTCAGAAAATATGTGCCGGATCAGGAGATGGGAGAGTGGCCCCCGGCCCGTTTTGGCTCTTTTGGACACCATACGCCCCGTTTTAATCAGCTGGAACCCAATGATATGGAACATCTGGGAAAAAGAGTTCCGGAATTTACCGGGCGTGATACGATGGAAGGATTTATCTGGGCAACACAGATGGCCCAGGCTACGGCAATCCGCCATACACTGGAAGCTTACCGGTGTGCATGGCCGGAATCCACGGGAATCTGTTATTACAAGCTTACGGATGTGTATCCGGCCTGTTCCTGGTCTACAGTGGACTATTACGGTGTGCAGAAGCTGTCCTACTATGTGATCCAGGATAGCTACGAACCGCTGCATCCCTGTATTCTGTTTCATTCGATGCGGATTAAAGAGGATCTGAAGGCGCCGGTTTATCTGCTGGATGACGCTGCCGCTTTGGAGGGGAAGGAATGGAGAGTGAATGTGCGTTCCTTTGATGGAAAGCTCAGGAAAACATCAGAGAAAGAATATACGGGGAACG
>DVON01000004.1 GCA_018713585.1 Candidatus Pullilachnospira stercoravium
GCAGCATGTGATCAAGGAATGGTTTGCGGATTACTATCTGCACAACAGTGATATTACCTTTGATTTTACCCAGAACAACAAGATGATTGTTCATAATAATATTTCCGAACCCTGGAAGGTGACCTTGATCGACACCGGGCTGTATACCATGACCGGAGGACGAATCAAACGGATTGCAGACTATCTGGAAGGCGAACCTTTCCTTCTGACCTACGGGGACGGGGTTTCGGATGTGAATATCCGGGATCTGGTGGCTTTTCACCGTTCCCACGGGAAGATGGCCACCATCACTTCGGCCCAGCCGGGAGGAAGGTTCGGCGTACTGGATATCCTGGAGGACGGCACCATCACCAATTTCAAAGAGAAGAAAAAGGAAGACGGCGGCTGGATTAACGCCGGATTCATGGTACTGGAGCCGCAGATCATGGATCTGATCGAGGGCGATGATACGGTATTTGAGAAATATCCGCTGGAGGAGGCGGCCAGGAGGGGCCAGCTGAATGCCTACCGTCACAATGGATTCTGGCAGTGTATGGATACCATGCGGGAGAAAGAAAAACTGGAGGAGCTGTGGCAGAGCGGCCAGGCTCCATGGAAAGTGTGGAAATAATGACAGATTTGGATTTTTATAAAGGGAAAAAAGTGCTGGTCACGGGGCATACCGGCTTCAAGGGAAGCTGGCTGGTGAAGATCCTGGCGGATGCCGGGGCGCAGGTGACCGGGTATTCTCTGGAGCCGCCTACCAGGCCGGCTCTTTTTCCGCTGTGTAAGGTCAAAGAGCGGATCGAGTCCGTTACAGGGGATATCCGGGATAAGGAGCATCTGTGGCAGGTGCTGGAGAAGGCAAAGCCGGAGATCGTTTTTCATCTGGCGGCACAGCCCATCGTGCGGGATTCCTATAAGGATCCCGTCTATACCTATGAGACCAACGTGATGGGGACAGTCTATCTTCTGGAAGGAGTGCGCGCCCTGGGGGGAGTGCGCTCTTTTTTGAATGTGACCACAGACAAAGTATATGAAAACCGGGAATGGGAATGGGGATACCGGGAGACAGATCCGCTGGATGGTTATGACCCCTATTCCAACAGTAAATCCTGTTCGGAACTGGTAACCCACAGTTACCGGAATTCTTTTTTCGATGGTTCCGGGACAGCGGTATCCACGGCCAGAGCGGGCAATGTGATCGGAGGAGGAGATTTTGCCAACGACCGGATTATTCCCGATTGTATCCGGGCGGCCATGGCAGGCGAGCCGGTGAAGGTGAGAAACCGCTGGTCCATCCGGCCTTTCCAGCATGTGCTGGAGCCTCTCTTTGCCTATCTTCTGATTGCGAAAAGGCAGTATGAAGACGGGAAATACGCAGGGTACTATAACGTGGGGCCTTCGGATGAGGACTGTATCACCACCGGAGAACTGACGGAACTGTTCTGCCGGGCCTGGGGGAAAGGACAGACCTGGATCAGCCAGTCACAGGACGGTCCCCACGAGGCGTCTTTCCTGAAACTGGACTGTTCCAGGATGCGGCAGGTATTTGGCTGGAAGCCCCGCTGGAATATTGAAGAAGCCGTGAAGAAAACGGTGGAATGGTTTCAGGTATACGCTTCCGGCGGCGATGTGGCATCATGTATGGAAGCGCAAATCAGAGAATTTATGGAGGAAGCATGACATGTTTGAACATATGACGGAGCAGGAGGCAAAGAAACAGATTCTGGATATGGTGGGGGCTTACTGCGATCAGTACCATCAGAAAAAACCTTATCAGGAGGGAGAGAGGATCCCTTACGCTTCCCGGGTATATGACCGGGAGGAGATGACGAATCTGGTGGACAGCGCCCTGGAATTCTGGCTGACGGCAGGCCGCTATACCGATGAATTCGAATCGGAGTTTGCGAAATATCTGAAGGTAAAATACTGTTCTTTGGTGAATTCCGGCTCCTCTGCCAATCTTCTGGCTTTTATGGCGCTGACTTCTCCCCTGCTGAAAGAGCGGCAGGTACGTCCCGGCGATGAGATCATCACGGTGGCGGCGGGATTCCCCACCACGGTGACGCCCATGGTACAGTATGGCGCCGTGCCGGTGTTTGTGGATGTGACCATCCCCCAGTACAATATCGATGTAACCAGACTGGAAGCTGCTCTTTCAGAAAAGACAAAGGGTGTGATGCTGGCCCACACTCTGGGAAATCCCTTTGATCTAAAGGCGGTGAAGCAGTTTTGTGACGACCATAACCTCTGGCTGATCGAAGACAACTGCGACGCCCTGGGAAGTACGTATACCCTGGATGGCAAAACCTGCCTGACCGGTACGGTGGGTGATATCGGAACATCCAGTTTTTATCCGCCTCACCATATGACCATGGGAGAAGGCGGAGCGGTCTATACCAATGATCCGCTGCTGCATAAGATCATCCGTTCTCTGCGCGACTGGGGACGGGACTGCATGTGCCCGCCGGGACGGGACAATCTGTGCGGACACCGTTTCGACCGCCAGTACGGGGAGCTGCCTGTGGGATACGATCACAAATACGTATACTCCCATTTCGGATATAACTTAAAAGCGACGGATATGCAGGCGGCCGTGGGATGTGCTCAGATCAAAAAATTCCCGTCCTTTGTGGTGCGGCGAAAAGAGAACTTTGCCCGGCTGAAAGAAGGGCTTCTGGATCTGCAGGATTCCTTCATTC
>DVON01000005.1 GCA_018713585.1 Candidatus Pullilachnospira stercoravium
CAATTCTTTTTCTGATTTTGGTGTTTTCTGAGATTTTTTTACAAATCCATTTGTCAGTATCGCTTTTTTGCCTATAACGAAGAAATCAATCGTTCTTAATGTTTTCGCCAATAGCTTAGGTTCCAGGGAATCTAAGAATTCCCGCACTGGGCATTTTCCATCTTCGGTATCATATAGGATTATTTCATACATTAGTATACTCCCTTTTCTTTAATATCATAATATGTTGTATTCGACATATTGCCAAGCCGATTTATAAATAAAAAGGCATTGCTCACCCATCGGTACAGATGGCGGCAATGCCTTTTTTTCGTCAACAATAAAAGTTCAAGGTTATCCTCAGCCTTTCATTTCCGGCAGTTACGCTTCCGAAGAATCAGTAAGCGTAGTAATCCGTCTGCTCTGTCTGCGCTGCCTGCGGGTTTTGATCCAGTTCGCCGTCCAGTTCACGGTAGAAGAAACTTTGGGTCATCCGCATATAAGGAGTGATCCACAGCATGGCGATGCCGCAGCTGAGCAGAGACAGAAGAGTCAGGCCCAGGAAGGAAAGATCCAGGTAGAACAACCGTCCTTTATGGCCTTTCATCATTTTCCAGCTTTCTTTTGCCGCCTGGATGGGGCCCAGATCATCGTAATCCGTCAGAAGAAACAATGTCTGGGAGAAGCCCAGGGAAAGGATTACAACGGCGACAAGACCGATGATGAGCAGAACAATGCCCGCGATCAGAAGAGCCGGGGATTCCAGCGGAATCGCAAGAATCAAAACTACGTAGCCGGGAATCAGGCAGGCCGCATAGAGCAGTCCCAGAGCCAGCGTCAGCAGAATCACCCGGTCCGGATGGTGGCGGAATCCGTAAAAAAGATCGGAAAACATCACCTGATATCCCCGGCTGCCATCCAGATACATTTTCAGAAATCCGATGGTGAAGATGGAGAGAATCAGTGATATAATAAACTCTACTACGTAAAAAAGAATCAGGGAGCCGGCAGAGACCGTACTTTGCTCCAGTATCATATTGGAAACGGAAAATTTGGAAACGGAAAATGTGGGGAAAATCATGGCTGTGATCCCGGATACAGCGCCGCTGATCAGGTTGTATACCAGCGCAGCGCCAATGTAGATTCCGTATTTTCCGCTAAGCTGAGTTCTGGCCAGTGCCTTCAATTCAGCAGAAGATCGTTTCATAAATAGTACCTCCATGAGTGTAAGTGAGAAAGGAGAAGCATTCCATGAAGCAAATGGGAAAATCTTTCCGGGGATGTCAGATCGGCTGGTGTGCCGTTTTGCTGTGCATCCTTCTGTACCATACAGCTGTGGCAGCCGGTATCCATCCGGAAGCGCTGGCAGCGATGATGCCGCCCTGCCTGATGCGTACCGTGCTGGGTCTGTACTGCCCGGGATGCGGAGGCACCCGGGCGGTGATCCTTCTGCTGGAAGGGCATCCCATTCGTTCTTTTTTCTATCATCCCGTGGTGCTTTACGCGGCCGTGCTGGGCGGCTGGTATCTGATTTCCAATACCATCGCCTGGCTTTCCCGGGGCCGGCTGGCCAGGGGGAGCCGCTACCATCACTGGTATGGAATCGGAGCCGCCGTTCTGGTAGCCTCCAACTGGGTGATCCGCAATTTTCTGCTTCTCGTGTTTCATATCACATTGTGACCGGAATGGCAGAAATGCGGTTCGCAGCAGATGTTTCCGGAAGCAGTCTCCAGTGGCTGCCGGATGGCAGCGGAGCCGGGATCCCAGCTCACATTGTCTCCGTAATGGTCAAAATAGTCTTCTAAGTAGTCCTCATAGTTTCCGGAATTCCCATAGTTGTCGAAGTAATCTTCGAAGTCATCTTCATAATTATCGTAATATCCACCATTGTAAAATTGGCCGTAATTTTCTATGGAAGTGGCTATATACGCGAAATTTCCCACAAGATATACGATCAGAACAATAATTCCGATTACCGATCCGGCGATGGAAAGGCCCAGACCGATGGAGGCCTGCGGATCCATTTTCTTTCCTGCCGTGCGGGAAAGAATGGCGAAAACGATGCCCAGGGCGCCGAAAACATAGGAAACGCCGCAGCATACCAGCAGCAGGGAAATAATTCCCATCACCAGCGAAGCCAGGGAAAAGCCGGAAGCCGTTTTCCCGGGGGACTGGTAATTCTGACCGCCGTAATAGTAATTGCCCTGGAAGCCGGAACTTTGCCAGTTGTTCTGCCCGGAACCTCCGTAGGGGGAACCGTTGTTGTAATTATTGGAATAAGGGTTGCTGCCGGAATTTCCGGAGTAGGGACCGCTGCCGTAGCTGTTGGCATTGGGGTCGCTGCCGGAGTTCCCGGGATAAGAACCGTTGCCGTAACCATTGGCATCAGTGCCGTTGCCGGGATTTCCGGAGTAAGAACTGTTGCCGTAGCCATTGGCATTGGGATCGCCGCCGGAGTTTCCGGGATAGGAACCGCTGCCGTAGGAATTGGCATCAGTGCCGTTGCCGGGATTTCCGGAGTAAGAACCGCTGCCGTAGCCATTGGCATCAGCGCCGTTGCCGGAATTTTCGGAATAAGATTCGCTGCCTGACGCTGCAACCGACCCGGTGCCTGCATCGGGAGCGGTCTGCGCGGGGACAGACGTCTGTCCGCCGGCATCCCCCTGCGCGGCGGAACCGGATGTATCGGAAGACGGTTCCCGGTCAGAGGAGTCTTTCCCGTTCGGGGAAGCTCCGGTGTCCGGCCACCAGTTCTGTCTCTGATTGTCGTCCATAAACGTTCCTCCTTATTATCATTTTTGGATTATCTTTAGACAGTATAGCACAGATAAAGATGGCCGGGCAACAAGTATTGACAAAGGGAGAGGCTTTTTGTTAAGGTATAGTAGCCATAGTGACCGATTTATGGCGACACGTGTTAAGAACGGAAAAAGGAGACGACATCATGGACATTATTCAGGCATTGACCGGGGAACTTCAGGTGCAGCGCTGGCAGGTGGAAGCTGCCGTGAAGCTGATCGACGAGGGAAATACCATTCCCTTTATTTCCCGTTACCGCAAGGAGGCGACGGGTTCGCTTAACGACGAGGTTCTGCGAAATCTTCATGAGCGCCTGATTTATCTGAGAAATCTGGAGGAAAAGAAGACCCAGGTGCTTTCCAGTATCCGGGAGCAGGAGAAGCTGACGCCGGAACTGGAAAAGGCGATTCTGGAGGCACAGACGCTGGTGGTGGTGGAAGATCTCTACCGCCCGTACCGTCCCAAACGCCGTACCAGGGCAACCATTGCAAAGGAAAAAGGCCTGGAGCCCCTGGCCAATATCATCGCGCTGCAGATGACGGACCGGCCGCTTTCGGAGGAGGCCGAGCCTTTTGTTTCGGAGGAAAAGGGGGTGGCCAACGTGCAGGAGGCGCTGGCCGGAGCCATGGATATTCTGGCGGAGACGGTTTCCGACGAGGCCGACTACCGGATCCGTATCCGGAAAATGACGGCAAAATCCGGCTCCATTTCTTCCACAGCAAAAAAGGAAGCGGAGCAGTCGGTTTACGAGATGTATTACGACTTTGAGGAACCCATTTCCAGGATTGCCGGTCATCGGGTGCTGGCGCTGAACCGGGGCGAGAAGGAGAAGATTCTGACTGTGAAGGTGAACGCGCCGGAGGAGGAGATTCTTTCCTGGCTGAAGCGGCAGGTGATCCGCAGGGACAACCCGCACACCACGCCGGCGCTGGAGCAGACGGTGGAGGACAGCTACCGCCGTCTGATCGCTCCTGCCATTGAGCGGGAGATCCGCAGCGATCTGACGGAAAAAGCGGAGGACGGTGCCATCCGGGTATTTGGAAAGAACCTGGAGCAGCTGCTGATGCAGCCGCCTATCGTGGGAAAAGTGGTTCTGGGCTGGGACCCCGCCTTCCGTACCGGCTGCAAGCTGGCGGTGGTGGATGAGACGGGGAAAGTGCTGGATACCACGGTGATTTATCCCACAGCCCCCACCACGGAGGCAAAGATCCGGGCGGCCAAAGACACCCTGAAAAAATTGATCGCAAAGTATCATGTGGATCTGATTTCCCTGGGAAATGGAACCGCTTCCAGAGAATCGGAACAGGTGATTGTGGATCTGCTGAAGGAAATTCCGGAAAAGGTGCAGTATGTGATCACCAACGAGGCAGGGGCGTCCGTGTACTCAGCCAGCAAGCTGGCCACGGAGGAATTCCCGAATTTTGACGTGGGACAGAGAAGCGCGGCCTCCATTGCCAGAAGGCTGCAGGATCCGCTGGCAGAGCTGGTGAAGATCGATCCCAAGGCCATCGGCGTGGGACAGTATCAGCATGATATGAACCAGAAGAAGCTGGGCGAAGCCCTCACCGGTGTGGTGGAGGACTGTGTAAACCGGGTGGGCGTGGATCTGAATACCGCTTCCGCCTCTCTGCTGGAGTATATTTCCGGCGTCAGCAAGACCATCGCGAAAAATATCGTGGCTTACCGGGAGGAAAACGGCCGTTTCCGGGACAGAAGAGAGCTTCTGAAGGTGGCGAAGCTGGGCCCCAAGGCCTATGAGCAGTGCGCCGGATTTATGCGGATCCTGGGCGGAGACAATCCGCTGGACGCCACCAGTGTGCATCCGGAGAGCTATGAAGCAGTGAAAAAACTGTTCGCGCAGCAGGGATTTACTGTGGAAGAGTATTTCGGAAACGGACATCCCGCTATTTTCATCAAAGATTACAGGAAGACGGCAGAAGCGCTGGAGATCGGAGAGATTACGCTCAGGGACATCATATCGGAACTGGGCCGTCCGGGCCGCGACCCCAGAGAGGATATGCCCAAACCGGTGCTGCGGTCCGATGTGCTGGATATGAAGGACCTGAAGGAAGGCATGATCCTCAAAGGAACCGTCCGGAACGTGATCGATTTCGGGGCATTTGTGGACATCGGCGTTCACCAGGACGGTCTGGTGCATATTTCCCAGATGAGTGAGAAATTCATCAAGCATCCGCTGGAAGTGGTCAGCGTGGGCGATGTGGTGGAAGTGAAGGTGATCAGCCTGGATCTGGCAAGGAAGAGGATCGGGCTTTCCATGAAGTTGTAAAAATGGATTTGTCCGGAACGCATTTTGAGATGGGAAAAATGGAAGATTCCAACCCTGGAAGCTACCCGTATCCCCTGGCCCGCCGGTTGACAAATTCCCGTTTTTCACCCATAATAATCCCAGAAACCGCTGGTCTGTGGTACAGGCGCGGCGGGGCTCAGGGAGGAGGCTTACGATGCGGCAGTGTATGGATTCGGAAAACCTGCACCGGAGGCTGAAAAAGATCATCGGTCAGGTGCAGGCCATTGACAGGATGGTGGACGAGGACGTTCCCTGCGAGGATGTCCTTTCACAGATCAACGCCGCGAAATCCGCCCTTCACCGGGTGGGACAGGTGGTTCTGGAGGGACACATCAAACACTGTGTGCGGGACGGCATTGAGCACGGAGATGCGGACAAGACCATCGAGAATTTTACCAAAGCGGTGGAACGGTTCGCCAATATGAAATAAGCGGGAAGGGTATCTGACCGCAGACCGGACGTCCGTTTTGAAAATTGCAGAGACAAGGGAAAATTTCCGGGACTGAGGATGGGATCTTTGAGATTTCGTGATCGGTTCCGGAAATTTTTACACTCTTGACATGCCTATACCCCTATAGGTATAATGAGGATATACTGGTATAGGTATTAAGGAGGAAGTCATATGAAATATCTGGAAGCTTTTCTGGAGTGGGGAGGCATCAAAAGGGAAATTATCTGTCTGGTGTTGGGTGGGATTTCCCTGATTATCAGCATTTTTGACCTGATCCCTCTGCCTTTCGACGCGGCATGGGCGGCCATTATTCTGTGTGGAATACCGATTATTCTGGAAGCGGTGATCGGTCTGGTGACAGCCTTTGACATCAAAGCGGATGTGCTGGTATCTCTGGCGCTGATCGCATCTGTGGTTATCGGCGAGGATTTCGCTGCCGGAGAGGTGGCGTTTATCATGCAGCTGGGAGGGCTGCTGGAGGATCTGACGGTGGCCCGGGCCCGGGCGGGTATCGAAAAACTTGTTCATCTGACACCCAGAACGGCCAGGAGACTGACAGGGGCGGGGGAAGAGACCATACCTGCCCAGCAGGTTAAGGTGGGGGATCTTCTGCGGGTACTGCCGGGAGAGACCGTGCCGGTGGACGGTGTGATCGTCAGCGGACAGACATCCATCAATCAGGCGGTGATGACAGGGGAATCGCTGCCGGTGGACAAGGAGGCCGGAGACGAGGTCAGCAGCGGTACGGTGAATCAGTTTGGATCTTTTGATATGAAGGCCAGCCGGGTGGGGGAGGACAGCTCCATCCAGCGGATGATCCGCCTGGTGCAGTCCGCCGATGCAGGCAAGGCGAAGATCGTAGGATTGGCGGACCGGTGGGCCACCTGGATTGTGGTGATTGCGCTGTGCGCTGCCGGGCTGACCTGGCTGGTGACCGGTGAAATCATCCGGTCCGTGACCATTCTGGTGGTATTCTGCCCCTGTGCGCTGGTGTTGGCCACCCCCACGGCAATTATGGCAGCCATAGGAAATGCCACAAAGCACGGATTTCTGGTGCGGGAAGGGGACGCTCTGGAGCGGCTGGCCGGTGTGGCCAGGATATGTTTTGACAAGACTGGTACTCTGACCTGTGGAACCCCCAGGGTGACGGATTTGGTAAGCCTCACAGGAAAATACACGCAGGAGGAGTTGCTGGAAATGGCAGCCGCAGCAGAGCTGCGTTCCGAACATCCGCTTGGGAAAGCGGTGGTGGCTTGCTTTAAAGAGAACAGAAAAGCGGGGAACGCATCTGCGGACGGCAAAGCAGAGCCGGTGGCAGAAAAAAATCAGATTCCCCAGCCCGGCACCTTTGAGATGATCCCGGGAAGAGGGGTAAAAGCCAGAATCGGGGATCGGCAGGTGCTGGCAGGAAACCTGGAGATGATGACAGAACAGCAGCTTACACCGGACCGGCGGGCGGCGGAAACGGCTCAGAAGTATCTGAAAGAGGGTTGTACCGTCATTTACCTGGCGGTGGACGGAGCCCTGGAAGGGATTCTGGCGCTGGCGGATACGCTGCGGCCGGAAGCCGGGGAGATGATTGGACAGCTTTCCGCCATGCATGTGGAGCCGGTGCTGCTGACAGGGGATCATAAAAACGCGGCGGAGCACATTGCCAGCCAGCTGGGAATCCATACGGTTCATCCGGAATGTCTGCCGGAGGATAAGATGAAATGGATCAGCGGCAGTCAGGCGGCCCGGATGCCGGTCTGCATGGTGGGAGACGGCGTCAATGACGCGCCGGCCCTGAAAATGGCCCATGTGGGAATTGCCATGGGAGGAGTGGGAAGCGATATTGCGGTGGATGCCGCAGACATTGCCCTGGTGGATGACGAGATCCGCCAGCTTCCTCATCTGCTGGCGCTTTCCCGAAGGATGATGAGGACGATAAAATTAAATCTGACATTTTCCATGACGCTGAATGTTGTGGCTATTCTTCTGGCCATGTCCGGGATTCTGAATCCGGTGGTGGGAGCATTGGTACACAATGCGGGGTCTGTGCTGGTAATCATAAATTCAGCCCTGCTTCTGAGATGCAGGGCTGAGGGCCGGAGTAAGCGGGGGTAAGCGGGACCCTTGCTAAAGAAAAAGAGTAAGAAAGGATCTGCTTTCTTACTCTTTTTCTTTATTATCATTTAATAAAATACAGAAGATGTTTTACCGCATCTGCCGCGCCCGCCCGGGAAGCTGGAAGCGTTTTCCAAAACGTCCGGCCAGGGCCGCGGACAGACGGCGGTTTTCCGATTCCTGTGTGTCTGCCTCCGGATTTTCGGCGCTTTTTTTCGGCGCGATTTTGCGGATCGTGAGGTAATAGGCCGCAGCCAGAGGAATACAGGCGCCGATCCAGGCCAGCGGATTGGAGGCGCAGGCTCCGGAAAATCCCCAGATACCGGTGAGAAGGGGAGCGCCTACACCACGCATAATCAGTTCCATGATTCCGGCCACAGTGGGTACTACGCCCCGTCCCAGCCCCTGGAGGGTGAACCGGTAGATAAACAGCAGTGCCAGCACAAAGTAGAGAGCACCGTTGATCACCAGATAATCTTCGGCCAGTGCCAGCACCTGTGTCTCGCCGCTTCCTACAAAGATGGCGGCCAGGCGACTGCCCCACAGGACATTGACCATTCCCATCACCAGAGCAAATCCTACGGACATCAGGATGCACTGGAAGACACCGCGGCGGATCCGGTCGGGTTTTCCGGCACCGTAATTCTGAGCTGCGTAGGTGGCCATGGTGGCTCCGAAGGAATTCATGGGCATGGTGGCGATACTGTCAATTTTCTGTGCCGCCGTATAAGCTGCCACAGAGACGGAGCCCAGTCCGTTCAGCACATACTGCAGGATCAGCGAACCGATGGCAATGATGGACATCTGGAACGCCATGGGAAGTGCCAGCCGGAGATGGACAGCGGCATTGTCCCTCTGCAGGTGAAAATCATCCCCGCAAAGCCACAGCTGCGGTACTTTTTTCTTTATATACCACAGGCAGAACAGACCGGACAGCAGCTGGGAAAGGATGGTGGCCCAGCCGGCGCCCGCCACGCCCATGTGGAAGGCCAGAATAAATACAAAATCCAGGACGATATTGATACAGCAGGCCGCGATCAGAAAGTACAGCGGCATTTTGCTGTTCCCCAGGGCCCGCAGTACGCTGGAGAGAAGATTAAACAGCACAGAGGCGGGAATACCGATGAAGATAATCCGCAGATACGCTTCTGCGTCGTCCAGAATTTCCGGAGGTGTCTGCAGCATTTCCAGCATTGGCCGGGTAAAAATAACGGAAACCACGGTCAGCACCAGGGCGATGGCGAAGCTCAGCAGAATTCCGGCAGCAAAACTTTTTTTGACGCCTTTTTCATCATCGGCCCCGAAACGCTGGGCAGTCACAATGGAAAAGCCGGAGGTGAGTCCGGATACAAATCCCAGAATCAGGAAGGAAATGCTTCCTGTACATCCCACCGCTGCCAGTGCGTTGACCCCGATGGTGCGGCCCACGATCAGGGTGTCCGCCATGCTGTAGAACTGCTGAAAAATATTTCCGATCAGCAGCGGGAATGTAAAAATCAGAATCAGTTTTGCCGGATTTCCGGCGGTCATATTTCTTGTCATAATATTCCCCTTTCCTTTCTTTGATCCGCGGCCGCGTTGCCGTTGGATGGATTTTCAAATTTCAGCTTTATTATAGGGAAAAGAATAAAAAGTGAAATGTAATTTCTTGTACAGCAGATGTCATATGTTGTATACTTGAGCAAAAAGGAACCGTTGTTGGCCATGGAAAAGGAAAGGCGGGCCGGAAAGGAGGCGGACCATGGGACAGGAATCATACGATCTCACTTTGGGAGATCTGAATCCCAGATTTTTATTTTCCTGTATTGTGAAGCGGACGGAGGATGAAACCAATTATCATGCCCATGATTTTGTGGAGCTGGCAGTGATCCTGAAGGGAGAGGGAATTTTTTTTATTGACGGGAAGGAATATCCGGTACGGGAAGGGGATCTGCTGATTCTGAATCCGGGTGTCCATCATAAAAGTCTTGTGTGCCGGGAAGCTTCATGTCCGGCTACAGAGTGTTACCTGGCGTTTTCAGATGTAGAATTCCGCGGCTGCGCGCCGGGTGCCCTGCCTCTGTTTGCCGACGGCGGCAGGATCCGGCGAATGCCCGAAAAAATGCGCCAGGAAGTATTCCGGCTGTGCGCGGCTGTGGAAAAAGAGCTGGAAGCTTCCCGCCCGGGCCGGTATTTTATGTTGAAAGCGTATCTGATTCAGCTGATCTGCCTGGTTATCCGTGAGCAGCAGACGGAGAAAGAACAGAAAATCCGGACCGGAGACGGCGGCCAGCGGTATGTTTTTAAATCTGTCAGCAAAAAATACGTGGTGGAGCGGATTATGGAATATCTGCAGAACCATTACAGGGAGAAAATTTCTCTGGATCAGATCGCGGCTAACATGTATCTGAGTCCCTACTATATCTCCCGGATATTTAAAAGTGAGACGGGGGATACTCCCATCAATTACCTGATCAGTCTGCGGATGGAGCATGCCAGGGATCTGATGGACGCGCATCCGGAAATGTCCATACAGAGTGTGGCCGCCCAGGTGGGATATGAGGACGCTTACCATTTCAGCAAGCAGTTCAAGAAGTATTTCGGACTGTCGCCGCTGTATTATAAGGGGAGGGCCGGACTGTAACGGCCCGGTCCCCGAAAGTGTGGTCTTCTGTCTGCCGGTTTTTCAATTCAGGAGAATATCTGAGAGAAAATCAGAGATATTTCCCTGTACAGCTCTCTGACGCGCCGCGGATATCTTCCGGTGTTCCGGCCGCCACCACCCGGCCGCCTTCTTCTCCGCCGCCGGGGCCCATATCGATGATGTAATCGGCGCTGCGGATCACATCCAGATCGTGCTCAATGACGATGACCGTGGCCCCATGGTCAATCAGGGTGGCGAATACGCCCAGCAGTGTCCGGACATCCAGCGGATGAAGGCCGATGGTGGGTTCGTCAAAGACGAAAACGGAATCGGACTGGGCTTTTCCCATCTCACTGGCCAGCTTCAGCCGCTGGGCCTCGCCGCCGGAAAGGCTTGGCGTTTCCTCACCCAAAGTCAGGTAGCCCAGCCCCAGATCCTCCAGTACCTGCAGCCGTTGACGCACCAGTTTCAGATTTTCACAGGCAGTAAGAGCTTCGTGGACATCCATGGCCATCAGCTGCGGTAAGGAGTAAGATGCTCCCTTTTTGTTTACATAATGTATTCTTTCCGCCTCTTTGTCGTAGCGGGCTCCCCGGCACTGGGGACAGGAAATCTGCACATCCGGGAGAAACTGGACATCCAGGCTGATAACGCCGGTGCCGTCGCAGACGGGACAGCGGAGTTTTCCGGTGTTGTAGGAAAAGTCTCCGGCTTTATACCCGGCTTCCTTCGCCTGGGGTGTCCGGGCAAATACCTTCCGCAGTTCGTCGTGTACATTGGCGTAGGTGGCCACGGTGGAGCGGACGTTGATGCCGATGGGCGTGGCGTCGATGAGCTTCACCTGGGAAATGCCGCCGGCATCCAGCACGCGGATGTGACCGGGAAGGGGCTGCCGGTGAATCAGAGCCTCAAGGCCCGGGATCAGGCTTTCCAGAATCAGCGTGGTTTTTCCGGAGCCGGACACACCGGTGACCACGGTCAGCTTTCCTTTGGGAATCTCCACTTCCAGGGGTTTCACCGTGTGAATGGGTCCGGTGGACAGCCGGATGCTGCCGGCAGAAAACAGAGAACCGTCATCCGGGACGGACCGGCTTCCATCCGGCTTCCGGGCATTGGCTGAATTTCCTGTGGCCGCATGGACGGCTTCTGCCAGAAACGGGCCGATCTTTGAGGCGGGATTTTCGGCGATTTCCTTTACACTTCCCTGAGCAATCACTGTTCCGCCGTCGGCTCCGGCCCCCGGTCCCATCTCGATGATCCAGTCAGATTCAGCTAAAATCTGGGTGTCATGATCCACCAGAATCACGGAATTGCCGTCAGCGATCAGGTCGTGCATCACGCCGTTTAACCCCACAATATTGGCCGGGTGCAGGCCGATGGAGGGCTCATCCAGCACATACAGTACGCCGGTGGTGCGGTTGCGTACCGCCCGGGCCAGCTGCATCCGCTGCCGCTCTCCGGTGGACAGGGTGGAGGCGGCCCGGTCCAGGGTCAGATAGCCCAGCCCCAGATCCATCAGCCGTCTGGCGGTATCCTGGAAGGAGGCACAGATACTTTGGGCCATGGGGCGCATCTCCTCCGGCAGGGAATCCGGCACCTCCGAAACCCACCGGACAAGATCGGACAGGGTCATCCGGCAGGCGTCCGCCAGGGAGATCCCCCGCAGCCTGGGAGCCCGGGCAGCCTCTGACAGACGGGAGCCGCCGCAGTCCGGGCAGATCTCCTGTTTCAGGAATTTCTCCACCCGTTTCATGCCTTTCTCATCTTTTACCTTTGCCAGCGCATTTTCCACCGTATATACCGCATTGAAATAAGTAAAATCCAGCTCTCCTGCCTGGTTGGAATTTTTCGGCTTATAAAAAATGTGTTTTTTCTCCGCAGGACCGTTGTAAACGATGTCTTTTTCCTTTTCCGTCAGCTCCCGGAAGGGAACGTCGGTGCGAACGCCCATGGCCCGGCACACATCGGTCATCAGAGACCACATCAGAGAATTCCAGGGGGCAACAGCGCCCTCATCGATGGTGAGGGAATCATCCGGCACCAGGGTGGAGCGGTCCACCGTGTGCACCATGCCGGTGCCGTCGCAGGTCCGGCAGGCGCCCTGGCTGTTGAAGGCCAGTTCCTCTGCGGAAGGGCCGTAAAAATGCGCGCCGCAGACGGGGCAGACCAGTTCCTGTTCCGCGGCCACTGCCAGAGACGGGTTTACATAATGCCCGTTGGGACACCGGTGACTGGACAGCCGGGAAAACATCAGCCGCAGGCTGTTCAGCAGCTCTGTGCCGGTGCCGAAGGTACTGCGGATGCCCGGAACGCCCGGCCGCTGATGAAGGGCCAGCGCCGCGGGAACATACAGCACCTCATCCACCTGGGCTTTGGCCGCCTGGGTCATCCGGCGCCGGGTGTAGGTGGACAGGGATTCCAGATACCGGCGGGAGCCCTCCGCATAGAGAACCCCCAGAGCCAGGGAGGATTTTCCGGAACCGGATACCCCGGCGATTCCCACAATTTTATTTAAAGGAACATCCACGTCTATATTTTTCAGATTATGCACTTTTGCGCCGCGGATCTTGATTCTGTCAGCCATTTGCTACTCCTTTCCGGCGGGATAAAACCGTTCCGGTAATTTGTAACCGTTGGGCCTGCCGGTTTCACTGTCACATAAATTTCTTTTTTCAGTATAATTTTTGACCCGGAGGAAGTCAAGAGGGTCTGTATGAGACCAAACCCTTTGGTATATACTGACAAACTTATCGGGTCTTCTGGATTGGCGGTACCCATTTTATAATAAATCCTGTAAACAAAAGAAGATTGCTTCTGGGAAAGGTGGTAACGCATATGGAAAACCGCAGGTGTTCCGGAAAGTGGGGAAGAGGAAAAAGGAGATATATGCAGGGGGTGGGCTTCGTTATGGCGGCTGTTCTTTTCGGAACAGCGGCGGGGGTGATCTCTCTGGCATGGAATGACAGATTTGGTCAGGAAACGATACAGACAGACGGGGCACAGAACATGGTTTCGGCGGAGGAGGGAAATGGTCAGGAGTCCGCGGTGCTCCAGTATACGGCGGCCGGTTCGGTGGAGCAGGTGGTGCAGAACGCCATGCCGTCCATCGTGGCCATCACAGGAGTCAGTGTGCAGGAGATTCCCGATTTCTGGGGATATGGCAGCCGGCAGTATGAGAGTGAAAGCAGCGGCTCCGGCATTGTGATTGCCCAGACGGATACCCAGCTTCTGATTGCTACCAACGATCATGTGGTGGAAAATCAGAATACGCTGTCCGTGGTATTTACCAATCAGGACGGCAGCGCAGCCCAGGAGGGCTGGTCGGACGGCGCCGTGCCCGCCCGGATACGGGGCACCTCCCCGGAAAATGATCTGGCGGTGATTTCCGTGGATCTGGCGGATATTCCGGAATCCATCCGGCCCAATATCCGGGTGGCGGCCATCGGTGATTCGGACGCCCTTCAGGTGGGCACTCAGGTGGTTGCCATCGGAAATGCCCTGGGCTACGGGCAGTCAGCCACCAGCGGCTATGTGAGCGCGCTGAATCAGCAGGTGGCTTCCGATACGGGAATCGGCACCTACATCCAGACGGACGCGGCCATCAATCCCGGAAACAGCGGCGGGGCGCTGCTGAATATGCAGGGAGAGGTCATCGGCATCAATTCAGCCAAAATTGCTTCCGACCAGGTGGAGGGCATGGGATTCGCGATTCCCATTTCTCTTGCGAAGCCGATTCTTGCGCAGCTGATGGCAGAATAAGGGAAAAGCAGCTTTGCGAAAATTCCAGGAGTCCGCAGGGGCCCACCGTTTTTATAGAGTAACTATTTATGCTATGGACGCGCGTGGAATGTGTTTGTGCCGCGCGGCCGGAATCAGAAAAGGAGAGAGAAAACATGGAGAAATTTGTCTATGAGTATGCCACAAAAGTTTATTTTGGCGAGGGAGCGGCCAGAGAGCATCTGGCGGCAGCGGTTTCCGCTTATGGCCCCAATGTGATGCTGGCCTACGGCGGCGGTTCCGTAAAAAAGAACGGTATCTACGATGAGGTGAAGAAAATCCTTGAGGATGCCGGAAATGCAGTGGAGGCTCTGGCAGATTTCATTAAAGAGTGCGGACTTCCCACAAAGATGGGCGAGCTGAAATCAAAGACAGAGATCACACCCGAACTTCTGAGAAATGTGGCGGATACCTGCAATGTGATCAAATGCAATCCCAGAGAGCTGGATCGGGAGGAAATCTATGAAATCCTGATGGAGTGTATGTAAAAGAGGCGTATAGAATTGAAAAAGGAAGTATCGGAGAAGGAATTGTTTGAGACCATGCCGGTGCCGCGGGCGGTGGCGACGCTGGCCATTCCCACCATCATCAGCTAGGTGGTGACCATGATCTATAATCTGGCAGATACGTTTTTTGTGGGGCAGATCGGGGATCCTTATATGGTTGCGGCAGTATCCCTGGTTTCTCCCTGGTTCAACCTGCTCACCGCGCTGGGAAACCTGTTCGGTCTGGGCGGCGGAAGCCTGATATCCCGTATGCTGGGAAAAGCAATCACCAGGATATCCGGCATGTATCTGCCTTCAGTGTCTGGGGCGGGGCGGTGACCACTCTGGTGTTTTCCCTGCTGACGTTTCTGTTTCGCAGGCCGCTGCTGAATTTTCTGGGAGCCAGTCCGGACACTTTTGGTTACGCCCAGAGCTATCTGATCTGGGTGGTGGTGCTGGGCGGCGTCCCCACCATGCTGAGCCTGACGCTGGGTCACCTGCTGAGAAGCGAAGGACATGCCAGACCTGCCAGCGCGGGAATGATGTTCGGTGGTATCGTGAATGTGATTCTGGATCTGGTGCTGATCTTCGGATTTCATCTGAATGTGGCGGGAGCGGCTATTGCCACCGCCCTTTCCAATCTGGCGTCTGTGGTATTTTTCGTGGTGATCTACATCCGGCTGGCTGACCGCACGGCGGTATCACTGCTTCCCCGGTACTTTACCTTCCGGTTTGTGGGACAGATTTTTTCCGTGGGACTGGCCTCTGCCCTGGCCACTGCGCTGGGAAATGCCTCCAACATGGT
>DVON01000071.1 GCA_018713585.1 Candidatus Pullilachnospira stercoravium
TATCCGGGATTTGATGAGGCGGATGAGCGGCTGATCGCGGATCTTTCCGACCCTGATGCGGTGGTGCGGGCGGCTCTTGGGTGGAAACCGGACGGTGTGGCCACCTGCGGGCTGGATCTCTGTATGCGGTCCATCGGGGCGACCAGCGAACGGCTGGGCCTTTGCGGACCCGGCCGTCAGGCGGCCATGAGGGCTTCCGACAAGCTGCTGATGAAGGAGGCGCTTACTCAGGCGGGGGTGCAGACCGCTCCCTGGATCTGTGTCCGCAGCCGCCGGGAGCTGGAGGAGGCGCTGGACAGACTGCATTTCCCGGTGATCGTCAAGGCAGTGGATCTCATGGGCAGCCGGGGGATTTTCCGCTCGGACACACGGGAGGAAGCGCTGGAAAATTATGAGAAGACCATGGCGGCCACCGGAAAGGACTACTGTCTGGTGGAGGAATTTATCGAGGGGACGCTGTTTGGCATCGAGGGAATGGTGTATAGCGGAGAAATCCTGTTTCTGCTTCCCAACAATACCGAGGCGTTCCAGGGGGCCACGCCCAGTCCCATCGGCCATTCGGTGCCCTTTGCCTGTGAGGAAACGCTGGGAGCGCAGGCCAGGGAGCAGGCGGCGAAAGCCATCCGGGCGCTGGGGCTGGACAACTGTCCGGTGAACTGTGACGCCATTTATAAGGACGGAAAGGTATACATTGTGGAGCTTACCGGCCGGTCCGGGGCCACCGGCCTTTCGGAGATGGTGGGCTGCTGGTTCGGGATCGATTATTATGAGACCATTGTGCGGCTGGCGCTGGGGGAGGATGTGCGGAAAGATTTTCAGGGAACCCGCCATGTGCCCTGTCTGTCCCACACCCTTATCAGCAGCCGCAGCGGCCGCCTGGTGCGGCTGGAAAACCGGAATCTGCCGGACTCGGATATTCTGGAGATTTCCTTCAATGTACAGCCGCCCGATGAAATTCGCGCGTACACCAATGGCCGGGACCGGATTGGCCAGGTGATGCTGAAGGGGGAGAGCCTGTCCGGCCTGCACCGCAGGCTTGCGGAGGTTCTTTCCGGGATCTATCTGGAGCTGGAGGGGGATCTTTCCCTGCCGGAAACGCCGGTGACTCTGTCACAGATCCGGCCCTCCGGCTGCCGGCTGTATTACAAACGGGAGGATCTGCTGCCTTTCTCTTTCGGGGGAAATAAGGTCAGGTTCGCCCGCCAGTACCTGGAGGATATGGAACGGCGGCAGGATACGGGCATGTTGATTTACGGAACGTATCATTCCAATCTCTGCCGGATTTTGTCTGCGGCCTGCAGACAGAAGCAGATTCCCTGCGCCATGATTCATAACGTGGACGACGCGGATCCTCAGGCGGCATCCTTCAATTCTATGCTGATCGGCCGGATGGGCCTGGAGGAATTCCGGTGCCGGAAAGGGGAGATTGCCCCCTGTGTGGCATCGGCCAGAGCTTCCATGGAGAAGAAGGGACTTCGCCCTTACTATATTTATGGTGACGACAGGGGACAGGGAAACGCGCATACGGCTATGGAGGCTTATGTGCAGGTGTATCGGGAAATCCGCCGTCAGGAGCGCAGGCTGAATCTGCATTTTGATCTGATTTTCCTGGCTTCCAGTACCAATACCACCCAGGCCGGACTTCTGGCGGGGCAGATACTCTGCGGGGATCAGCGGCAGATTGTGGGAATCTCCGTTTCCAGGAACGCGGCCAGAGGCCGTCAGGTGATTGAGGAGGATCTGAGAGAATACTTCCGGCAGCACAGGGAAGCGCTTCCGCAGGAGGTGTGGGACACGCTTCAGGGAAAAATCCTCTTTTTTGATGACTGGCTGGCCGGAGGGTACGGGCATGCCGACGGGCGGATTCGTGAAGCCATTCGCCGGGTGTATGAGCAGGACGGGATTTGTCTCGATCCCACCTATACCGGCAAGGCCTTTGCCGGCATGGAGGCGTATCTGGCGCGGGAAGGGATTTCCGATAAGAACGTGCTGTTTCTCCATACCGGGGGGATGCCGTTGTTTTTCGATGCCATGCAGGAGATATTCGGCGGCGGATCCGGGGAAGAAGGTTGAAACGTATGAAAAAAGAAAAGTATCATTTTTCCGCGAAAATGGTGCCGGTGTTTCTGGTACTGCATCTGGCGCTGGTAATCAGCTCTCTCAGCGGTGTCTGCTCCAAGATGGCCGCCAGGCAGGAGTTTTTGTCCTGGGGCTTTGTTTTCTGGTTCGGGATGGTGCTGGTGCTGATGTTTGTGTATGCCGTTATCTGGCAGCAGGTGCTGAAACGCCTGCCGCTGACGGTGGCTTTTGCCAACAAGCCGGTGACGCTGATCTGGAGTTTTCTGTGGGGAAGCCTGCTGTTTCAGGAGACCATCACCTGGAATATGGTGCTGGGAGGAGCGGTGATTTTTGTGGGAATATATCTGGTGGTGAGCAGTGATGAATGATTTTGGAATGTATGTGGGAATCCTTCTGGTGTCGGTGCTGATTTCTTCCGTCTCCCAGATTATCCTGAAAAAGTCGGCGGACAGAGCTTATAAAAACGCGCTGGCGGAGTATCTGAATGTCCGGGTGATCACGGCCTACGGTCTGTTTTTCCTGAGCACGGTGCTCACCATGATCGCTCTGAAACGGGTGCCTCTGTCCATGTCGCCCATCCTGGAATCCACCGGTTACATCTATATTTCTGTGATGGGATACTTTTTCCTGAAAGAAAAATTTACAAAAAGAAAAGCGGCGGGGATGGCACTGATCCTGGTGGGGATTGCCATTTACTCCCTGAAGCTCTGAAGTTTGCGGGAGGAAACAGAAATGCTGATTTCGATTATTGTTCCCTGTTATAATTCCGAGGGAACGATCGGCAAGGTGGTGGAGGAAACCATGGCCACCTTCCGAAAGCTGGAAAATTATGAGTGTGAAATGATTCTGGTCAACGACTGTTCCCGGGATCACACCTACCGGGAGATCTGCCGGCTGGCCGGCAAATATCCCAATGTGACGGGGGTGAACCTGGCTAAAAATTTCGGCCAGCACAACGCCATGATGGCGGCCCTTCATTATGTCCGGGGAGAGGCAGTCATCGGCATGGACGATGATATGCAGAACCATCCATCCCAGATTCCTCAGTTCCTGGAAAAGATGGAGGAAGGCTACGATGTGGTATTTGGTGTCTTTAAGCAGCGAAAATTTTCTGCTTTTAAAAATTTTACCGGAGCCGTCAGCCGTTTTCTGCTGCACCACCTCACCGAACAGCCTAAAGATATTCAGATGAGCAGCTACTGGCTGGCCCGGAGGTATGTGGTGGACCGGGCCATGGAGTATGACGGCAGCAATACCTTTCTCCAGTTCCTTTTTTTCAGGACCACCAGCAATATTGCGGATATTGAGGTGGAGCATTTCAGAAGAGAGGTGGGAAGCTCCAACTATAATTTCCGCAGAAGTCTGAAGCTATTTCTGACCTTTGTCAATTATACGGCAGTACCTCTGCGGCTGGCTACTATTTTTGGAACGCTCTTTTCCGCCGGCGGATTTATTGGCGCCGTGGCCGTACTGATTCAGAAACTGCTGAATCCCCGGGTGGCCATCGGATGGTCCTCGCTGATGTGCGCCATGCTGGTGTTTTTTGGAATTACCTTCCTGATGCTGGGAATTCTGGGTGAGTATATCGGGAAGCTGTTGATGAACAGCAATAAAACGCCTCAGTTCGTGATCCGGGAGACGGTGACGAAAAATGGACGGCGGCTGGGAGATCAGCCTGCCGGCCGGGAAACAAATGAGGAGGTGAAGGGGGCAGGTCAGCCCAGGAAATCATGGGAAAAATAGGGGAAGGAAAAGGGCAAAAGAAAAACGGATGCCGCAGGAAAGCATGGGATGTTTCCTGCGGCATCCGTTTAATAATGCGTGGTAAACAAAGAGCTGGTCTTGCTATTTTTACGGCTCTTATATATGTCATATCCCAAAAACGACAGAAACAGAAAAAATCCCGCCACGCTGCCGATGCTTCCGGCAAGTAGGCCGGGGCAATGAAATTCCATTCGAATTTCATGAGTTCCTTTTTCAAGAACAATTCCGGAAAAACCGTAATCAACCTGATGTATTTCTGTTTCGACTCCGTCCACATAGGCGTGCCAGCCATTTTCAAAAGGAACAGGAATCATCAGAATACCATCAGAATCTGTATCAACGGTTCCTGTTAAAGTACTGTCGGTTTCGCCTGCTTCAAAGTAAATACCGTTGCTCAGATCTGTCAGATCTGCATCCCGGCGAAGTGTCAGCAAGAAATTCTCTGTTTTTGTGTCCGCAGTGGCGAGGGCAAGCGCCGGGTGCGTGATGGTAACCGTGTCCGTGTCGGGCGGCACACAAATAGATATATGTACCGGACTGGGACCAGCAGAAACAAGCGTTGTGTTGTCTCCAGCAGTAATGTGGATTTCCTGTGCAGGCTGTGAAATGGACAGATCAAATTCCAGCAGATATGTCTGGCCGGATTTCTGAGTTTCCATATTTGGAAGAGATAATGTTATGGAAGAGCCATCTGCACTGTCTGTTCGGATGATTTCCTCCAAACTGGCTGCTGACTGTTTTGTGTAGTCGGAAAGTACAGAAGCATCGACTTCATATTCCGGTAGCGTATCACAAATCAGATAGTCAGAAAGAACAGCGCTGCTATCCAGACTATCGGCGGAAGTTTCATAAACGGAAGAGAAAATAACAGCAGTATAGAATTTCCCCAGATCGCCAGTCCAGGTATTGCGGTATATATAGATATTTCCGCATTGACCATATAATTCATAGCCGGGAATATCGAAAGAGGAATTCCGGGACAGTACATATTTTACATGGCTGAGCGCTGCCGCAAGACTGTTTCCATAGCCATTGGCAAAGCTGTAATGTGAACTGTCAATAATCATAAGTTCCGGCCAGAAACGTGACAGAAAATCTTTTATATTTGCGTTTAAGGTTGAGTTATAGGTACTTACACCGCTGTAATTTTGAGCAAGACTGTTCAGACAGGAGCTGGAGGCTCCTACCCTGTAATCTTTTTCCAGGCGGTAAAAAGAAGAGTCCTCTTCCGCAATGGTCTCGATGGCTTCCTGTACAGAGGGATCATACAGATCGTTGAAATATTCAGAGGAAGTTTTGGTGAGAGTCCATCGGTCTTTGTTGTAAGAAACCCAGGCATCTGCACATAAAGAGACCATAAGAGCAAGAAACAGGCATCCATAAGCTGCCGTACGCAGATAGTGAAGGCGGGTATGACCGGCAACCAGAAGGCATACAGCCATAGTGATAGTAAAAGAGGCCAGATAATAAGGAAGATTCCCACCATACTCTTTCTGAAAGGACAGATAGAGCGCAGTGATGACAATGGCAGAGGTAATCAGCAGCAGAGAAGATAGCCCATGTTTGTCAGCTGTGGTTGAGGATTCCGTATGCCCCAGCGGTATTTCACTTAGCACATCCGCCGTAACCCAGGCGAAGAACGGCAGACAAAGGAAGGTATGGCGTGAAAAAGGATATACAAATCCGTTAAAAATCATGCTGCCGGCAGGAACAAGAAGAATAAAGGCCAACAAGACTATTGCCAATAGTAAGAGTCCCCGTTGCTTTTTGGTATAGTTTCGGACTACGAAGAGGCGAATGAATTGTACACCGGCCAGAAGAGAGAGCGCGGATAAGAATACACCAGCATCCTCGTAGTAATTTGTATAGCCGCTGTATGTGTTAATGCCCTGAAGATTGCTGGAAAAAAAACGTTTCAAGAGCGTTTCATAATAAGGGAACTCATAGAGCCGGAAAGTCTGCAGAAAGCGGTCGGGCAGAGACTGTCCGCCCACGCGGCCAGATACGCTTAGGATCATGGTGGCACTGGGCAGTAGGGAAAATAGCCCCATGCATATACCCAGAATCATGGAACCATAGATTTTTAATGTCAGTAATATTCCCTTTCTGGAAAAAAGACGGTTATCCCAGGCGTTGCGGAATAAGATATAAAATCCCAGCACAAGAAATTGCATATAGCTCATATATAAGGACGAAAAGCAGCTTACCGCGCATAATACGGCAAGAATAAACCACCAACGCCTTTTTTCAAATGCTTTTTCGGCAGCCATCAGTAAAAGAGGAAAGGAGATAACAACAGTAGCAAATTGATAGTGTTGCCCCCAGACAATGATATAGCCTGACAGACCGTAGGCACAGCAGGCGGCTGCTTTGCCATGTTCTGTCAGAGAAAAACAGGACAAAAATCCATATAAGGCCAGTCCGGCCAGAATAATCCGGACAATCTGCAGGATTACAAGAATGCCGTAAATCTTATCAGCACCGACAATATAGCCGAAAAGATAAAGAAGAATAAGGAATGGATCAAACAGGCTCAATGAGAACATATTGATTCCGTAGCCATTGTTGAAATCCCAGAATGAAAAATCTCCATCCCGCAGGTGATTGATAATTGTTTGGTATTGCATTAGATACTGGTCATATGTATCTGAACCGATGTCTGTAAAGACAAGAAGCTTGTCTCCGAATAAATAAGAACGGAAAATTGCCAGACATCCTGCGAAAAGAAGTCCTGCGATTATAAGCATTGTTTTTGAGCATGTTTTTTTTCGATTCATAAGTATTCTCCAATCTGGCATTCTGCAGATGACGATAACATATGGAAATTATATCACATTTTAATGTGACGATACAGGTCGTGTTAAAAAAACGTGCAATGTTTTTTTATAGTGCTTTTTATAGTAGAAATTTCAGTAAAATTTATAATAGGTTTCTATGAGAAATCGGGAGTTGAATTATATATAAAAATGCGATATCATAAACACCAAAGTATATTTCCAGAAGATGAAGCGGAAATAGGAGTGATAGGTGTTGAAAAACAAAAAATGAAAAATAAACTTATAGGGCAGATTGTCCGTTTTAGTCTGGTGGGATTTCTGTGCTTTTTTATCGATTACGGACTGCTGTTGGCGCTGACAGAGCTGGCGGGATTTCATTATCTTGTGTCCGGGGCTCTGTCTTTTGCTGTGTCCGTGGTGGTCAACTACCTGCTCAGCATGAAATTTGTTTACGAGGCCAGAGCGCGGGAAAACCGGACGGGTGAATTTATCACCTTTGTGCTGCTGAGCCTGGTGGGACTTCTGATCAATCAGCTGGTAATGTGGGTTGCGGTGGAATTTCTGGGAATCTGGTATCAGCTGGCCAAGATCGGCGCTACAGCCATCGTTATGGTGTATAACTTTGTCTCCAGGAAGATCATCATAGAGCGTTGACGTTTTAAAGCAGAAGGAAATGAGGAGGAGAGACAGTGAGAATTGATTTTAACAGGCCGCCCTTCGTGGGAAAAGAACTGGATTATATCCGGGAGGCCGCTCAGGTAAACCGGATGCTCTGCGGGGACGGCCCTTTTACAAAACTATGCTCCCAGTGGATGAAGGATCATTTTGTAACCCGCCAGGTGCTGCTGACCACCTCCTGCACCCATGCCCTGGAGATGGCGGCGTATCTGGCGGATATTCAGCCGGGGGATGAGGTGATTATGCCCTCGTATACCTTCGTTTCCACCGCCGACGCCTTTGTGCTTCGGGGAGCCAGGATCGTGTTTGTTGATATCCGTCCGGATACCATGAATATTGACGAGAGGAAGATCGAGGCCGCCATCACGGAAAAGACGAAAGCCATTGTTCCTGTCCACTATGCGGGGGTGGCCTGCGCCATGGACGAGATCATGGAACTGGCGGACAGATATCACCTGAAGGTGATCGAGGACGCCGCCCAGGGAGTGAACGCCTGGTATAAGGGCCGGGCTCTGGGAACCATCGGAGACTTTGGCTGCTACAGCTTTCACGAGACGAAGAACTATTCCATGGGAGAGGGCGGAGCCATTCTTTTCCAGGATGATTCCTATCTGGAGGCGGCGGAGATCCTGCGGGAAAAAGGCACCAACCGCAGCAAATTTTTCCGGGGCCAGGTGGACAAATACACCTGGGTGGACTACGGTTCTTCCTATCTTCCCAGCGATATGAATGCTGCTTATCTGTGGGCACAGCTGGAGGAAGCGGAAAAGATCAACCAAAAGCGGCTGGAAATCTGGAATTTCTATCACCGCAAGCTGGCGGCGCTGGCCCGGCAGGGGGCGGTGGAGCAGCCTTATGTTCCCGATTACGCGGTGCACAATGCCCATATGTATTATCTGAAGGTGAAGGATCTTGACACCAGGACCCGGCTTCTGGCCTGGCTGAAGGAGCGGGGAATCTTAAGTGTCTTTCATTATGTACCCCTTCATTCTTCAGCGGCGGGCCTGCGCTTCGGCAGATTCCACGGGGAGGATGTGTACACCACCCGGGAGAGCGAGAGGATCTTCCGTCTTCCCATGTATTACAGCCTGACCCTTGACGAGGCCGCTGCGGTGGTGAAAGCTCTGTATGAATTTGACCAGTACTGACCGGGAGGTGCCAAATGAGTGAAAATCCCTGGCTTCGTTATCTGAAAAAACTGAAGCCATACAATATACAGAAAGGGCTGCGCTATCTGAAGCATTACGGTCCCATAGAATTCTGGATCCGTCTGTGCGAGCGGATGGAGCCGGAGGAGGTTCCTTATGGCCCCTGGTTTGAAAAACACAAGCCGTCTGCGGAAGAGCTGGAGCGGCAGCGGAAGAAAAAGTGGAAGAATCCCCCGCTGATCAGCGTGGCGGTACCCGCTTACCGGACGCCTCCCGGGTTTCTGGAGCAGATGATCCTGTCGGTAAAGGAACAGACCTATCCCCACTGGGAGCTGTGCATCGTCAATGCCAGCCGCGGCGAGGATGGGATGGAGCAGGTACTTGGGCGGTACGCCGGCGGAGATGAGCGGATCCGGGTGAAAAATCTTGAGGAAAACCTGGGCATCGCCGGAAATACCAATGAAGCTTTGGTGATGGCCCGGGGCGAGTTTGTGGGGCTGCTGGATCACGACGATCTTCTGGCCCCTCAGGCCCTGTTCCGGATTGCCGAAGCGCTGACGGCGGATCCGCAGGCGGACGCGGTCTACACGGACGAGGATAAGGTGACCACGGACCTTTCGGAACACTTTCAGCCCCACTTTAAACCGGATTTCAACCTGGATCTGCTGCGGTCCAACAATTATATCACCCACTTTTTTGTGGTGAGAACGCGGCTGGCCAGTGAGGCCGGAGGATTTCGGAAGGAGTTTGACGGCGCCCAGGACTATGACTTCATTTTCCGCTGTACGGAAGAAGCCAAAAAAGTTCTCCATGTACCGGAGGTGCTGTACCACTGGCGGACCCACAAAGCCTCCACAGCGGACAATCCCGCCAGCAAAATGTACGCTTTTGAGGCGGGAAAGCGGGCCATCGAAGCGCATCTGGCCCGGTGCGGCCAGGAGGGAACGGTGAGCCTCAGGAAGGATCTGGGCTTTTACCGGGTGGAATATCCGGTGCAGGGGGAGCCTCTGGTTTCCATCCTGATTCCCAACCGGGATCAGAAGGAGACCCTGGAGAAATGCCTGAACTCCATCT
>DVON01000072.1 GCA_018713585.1 Candidatus Pullilachnospira stercoravium
AGCACGGTTAGGAATCAGGTGGCACGACGCATTGAACAGCTGAATCAGAAATGTGAGGAAACAGACACCCGGATCCATGAACTGGAAGCACTGACTTCCCAGCACACTTTCAGCGATATCGAATTTGACGTCATGCGGCAACTGCTGTCCGTTTTCAAGACAAGCATAGATGAAATGACCGTAGAACAGAAACGTGCGGCGATCCGCACACTCGTCCGCAAAGTTGTATGGGACGGTGTCAACGCCCATATTATCCTCTTCGGGGTGCAGGATGATGAAATTGAATATCCGCCGCTTTCCTATCAAGCAAATGAAGCAGACAGCACAGAAGACGACTTAGAAGAGTTGGAACGGTTCAGTGATGTGGATTATGAAGATGAAATCGCTGACGGCTCAAAAACTCATTGGGGTGAGGATAGCAAATGGAATATGGCTGTGAAGCGGAGAGAATAGTTATGATGCGCTTGAAATGGTGAAGGCTTTATGATAGTATAAATATACAGAAAATCAGGAGAAAACAGGAAGAAGTTTTGACAACAATGAAATCACAGCTGAAAAAAATTCCGGAAAATTAATAATAGGGTTTCGGCTGCTTGAAGATGATTTTCTTATGCGGATCCGTCAGATATGTAATATAGCGTGTTGGCCGGGAGTCTGAATACAGGTTCCCGGCCTTGTTCATGACAATGGAAAGTTCTCATAGCGTGTTTTCCATTGTTTATGGCAACGGAAATCCTGCGGGGGGAGCTTTCGTTGCTGCATATTGTTGACGGAAAAATATTTTAAGTGTTATTTATCCCTCTCTCAGGGTTTTCCGGAAGGTCTGGGGCGACTGGCCGGTTTCGCGGCGGAAGACTCTGCTGAAATACAGCGGATCCGGATAGCCCACGCTGGCAGCAATCTCTCCGCAGGAAAGGGTGCTGGAGTAGAGAAGCTCTTTGGCTTTGGCGATGCGGATGTCTGTGAGATATTTCTGCGGGGTGACGCCGGTATATCTTTTGAAGCATCGGATCAGCCAGCAGACGCTGACGTTGAGGGCATCTGCGTGATCCCGGATCTGGAGGGGCTGCTGGTAGGACTGGTAAAATTGCACGATGGCCTTTTCCACCAGTTCGCTGCCATGCCCGGAGGTATCCTGCTGAGACTGGGTCTGCCGGATCAGCAGCTCCAGCAGCTCCCGGGTGTAGAGGGCGCACAGGGGATGACAGCGGGGCTTTTTCAGCTGCACCTCCCGGATAATCCGGCGGAACAGCAGGACAAATTCACTCTGGAGTCCGGTTCTGCAGAAACCGCTGTGGGAAAATCCGGCCCGGCTCGCCCAGCTGGCCGCCTGACTTCCGGTGAAATGAAGCCAGTATACTTCCGGATGGTTTTTCCGCTCATAGAGATAGTACTGCCGTTCCCCGGGATAATACAGGATCACATGGCCTTCTGTGAGATGGAAATTTTTTCCGCCGATGACAAAATCCGCGGAGCCGCCGGCAAGATAGAGAAGCTGGAAATCATTTCTCCCGGCAGGGCGGATTGTCTCAAAACTTTCCCGGCGGATCAGTTTATAACGTCCCGCGCTGTTGACGGACAGCTCATACCGGGTGTCACAGGCACCTGTTTCATCGGGGTAAAAATAGCCGGAATCATTAATCATTGGAATCATTCTCCTGTGAAATTATTTTCATGTGTTTCATTATAGCACCGGCCGTATCGGATATTCAAGCGTACAAAAATCCCGCTTAAATGAAAAAAGTTACCAAAAATCCCAAACAGAGTAAAGGGATACCGACGGTTCGTTAAAATGAACAGAGGGGGTCGCCTTTGAAAAAGCAGGATGAAGAATTTTACAGGGAAATATATATTTTGTACGATAAGGACGTGAAAGCTTTTCTGAGACATTACTTTCCGGGTATCGGCGAGGAGGATGCCAGAGACATTGCGCAGGAAGTATGGGAGCAGTTCGGCCTGGATATTGCTGCCGCGCAAAAGAGAACCGACAGGGAAAATCGTTCCTGGCTGCTGACGGTGGCAAGGAATAAGGCCATTGACTGGATCCGAAGCAATGCGCGGAGATACCGGAGGGAAACCGAGCTGGATGTGTACGAGCCCTTGCTGTCAAGTAAGGTCTATCTGCCGGATGATATCCTGGAAAAGATGATCGCGGAAGACATTCTCCGGGAGCTTTCCAAAGAGGAGAAAATCTTTTTCCGTGATGAATTTTGCGGCCCGAAATCGGATAAGCTGCAGGACAATGCGAAAACCTGCAAGAAATACCGGCTGCGGAGAAAGCTGGAGAGAAAAATGGATGAGGCGGATTTCTACCCCGGGAGCGAATGGTGAGCAGAACTGCCTGCGCTCCGTAAGAAAAGGGTGGCAATCCTCTGTGGGAGATGGTAAAATAAAAAGGAAAGCCGACAGAGGAAGAAACGATCTGCCGGCAAAGACTTGTGGCTTTCTGCGTGGCGGTCTGTACGGGAGGAAGGAACGTTGAAAAGAAGGGAAGAAGAGTTGTGTCTGCGGATTTATGAGGAGTACAGGGATCGGATATACCGCTATCTGAAACATAAGTTTCCCGATATACCGCAGGAAGATCTTCGTGATATCATGCAGAATGTGTGGGCGGATCTGGTGAAAGATATTCACAAGCTGATCCCGCTGGACGAGACGGACCGGCTGAAGTGGCTTCTGGCAGTGGGAAAGATTGAAGCCTGCGAATGGTATCGGAAGAACCAGAAAATGCAGTTTCAGAGCCTGGAGGAAGTACAGGAAGAGGAAAGGAAGGGCGCATGGAGACATCTGCTCCCTGATCCGGTGCAGGATCTGGTACTGGAAAGACTTGAGGCGCTGGAGATTATCCGTAGTCTCACAGAGCCGGAATGGAAAGTTTTATATTCTTTCTGCGGGGAATCCTGCCAGGAGGAACACAGGCTTTCCGACAATGCGGAACGATGCAGAAAATATCGTGTCAGAAAGAAGCTGAGAGAACGGTTTGAGAAGGGAGAGCTTGATGAGTAGGCGAAAGGATGTTTTCAACAGCCCGGAGTACCGCCACATCGAAGAAAATCTGGACGATATTCTGAAAGAACTGGAGGGGGATGAGGAAACCAGAAATATGACCATGCCGGAAGAGTGGGATCAGGACTTCCGGGAAATTCTGGAAAAGGTAAATGAAGAAAACAGACAGCGCCATCGCAAAAAACTCCGCCGAACCATCGCAGCCGCGGCTGCGGTTTTGATTGTTTCGGTTCCTTTAATTGGAGTTGTGGGGACGGAGACGGTTGAAGGGGATGGGATATTGGAGTTGATTGAGGAAAATATTTTCATGAATGGCAGACGGTATGGGATGGCGGGGACTAATGAGGAAAGTTTGAATATTGATTCTGAAAAAAAGAGTCAAATTACGCTTTCTGCTTCAAGCATAGAAGAATTAAACAAGAAGATCACTGAAGAAATAGCTCACCCAGTTTATAAAATAAGTTGGGTGCCAAAAGGGTTTTCTGTGCAGGAGGCAGTATATAATCAGCAATATGATAGCTTAAACATCGAGCTGTTTAATGGGG
>DVON01000073.1 GCA_018713585.1 Candidatus Pullilachnospira stercoravium
AAACAATTGTATTTTTTTACGATTGATTTTATGACCGCTTTTGGACGCTTTTGCTGTGATTTGACACCATTTTATGAAAAGGTATCAAACTTGTACACATTCTCACTGCCAAATCCACAGAAAAAATCCGCCACAGTGTGGATTTTTCCTGTATAATAAGATCTGTAATTTTTCAGCAGACTTTCCGGGTATCCCGCTGCTGGTTTATCCAGACATGCGGGATCTGCCCGGCAGGCGATAGACAGATAATTAGAGGAAGAATCCCCCGGGAAGGATCCGCTATGGCCATTCGGCCAGAACAGGAGGAAATTCCCCGGGGATACCTTTATGGCCATACGGCCGGAAATGGAGGAAATCCCCCAGGGATACCTTTATGGCCATACGGCCGGAATAGGAGGAAATCATGCCCGTACAGTGGACAAAAGAACAGGAACAGGTGATTCACCTGACCAACCGGAATATCCTGGTGAGTGCCGCCGCAGGATCCGGTAAGACGGCGGTGCTGGTGGAGCGGATTCTGACCATGATGACCCGCCAGGAAAATCCGGTGGATATCGACCGTCTCCTCATCGTGACGTTCACCCGGGCGGCGGCCGGGGAGATGCGGGAGCGGCTGGTAGCGGCGGTGGAGCGGCGGCTTCAGGAGGAGCCGGACAATGAGCATCTGCAGCGGCAGCAGACGCTGATTCACAATGCCCAGATTAATACCATTGACGGTTTCTGCTCCTACGTGATCCGCAATTATTTCCACACCATCGATCTGGATCCCGGCTTCCGCACCGCCAGCGAAGGCGAGCTGAAGCTTCTGAAAACCGACGTGGTGCAGGAGGTGCTGGAGGCGGCCTATGCCCGGGGGGAGGAGCGGTATCACCAGTTTGTGGAGAGTTTTTCCGCCGGAAAGACGGACGAGGGCCTGGGGGATATGATCCTGCGGCTGTACGAATTTTCCATGAGCAATCCCTGGCCCGAAGAATGGCTGAACCAGTGCCGGATCACCTATGAGGCGGAGGATTTCTCACAGCTGCAGGAGAGCGCCTGGATGCGGATGCTCTGGGAGGACGCCGGAAGGGATCTGGCGGAGGCAGACCGGGTATTGACGGAAAATGAGGAGCTGACAGGCCAGGAGGACGGCCCGCATACCTATGAGGAGGCGGCCCGGGCGGACCGGATGCTTTTGGACGCTCTTTGGGATCTGTGGCGGCAGCGGGATTTTGACGGCCTGGCCGGGGCTTTTGACCAGATGAAATTCGCCGCTCTTTCCAGAAAGAAGGATCCGGAGGCGTCCGAGGAGAAAAAGGAAGCCTTCAAGATGGGGCGGGACCGGTTTAAGGAAATTCTGAAGGATTTAAAGGGGCGGTATTTCTATGGAAATTCCCAGGAAATCATGGAGGAGCTGGCGGTCTGCCGGGGGCCGGTGGAGGAGCTGATCGATCTGACACTGGAGTTTATGCGGGCTTTTGCGGAGAAAAAGCGGCAGAAAAACCTGGTGGATTTCTCGGATATGGAGCATTTTGCCCTGGAAATCCTGGTGAAGCGGGGGGAGGACGGCAGCCTTCGGTACACGGAGGCAGCCGAGGAATTTTCCGACCGGTTTGAGGAAATTCTCATCGACGAATACCAGGACAGCAATCTGGTGCAGGAGACGCTTCTTACCAGTGTGTCCCGGATCCGCCGGGGGATTCACAACATTTTCATGGTGGGAGATGTGAAGCAGAGCATCTACCGGTTCCGGCTGGCCAGGCCGGAGTTGTTCATGGAAAAATACGAGACGTACTCTCTGGAGGACGGGCCCTGCCAGCGGATCGATCTGCACCGGAATTTCCGAAGCCGCACCCAGGTGCTTTCCGGGGTCAACTTTATTTTCCGGCAGATTATGGGGAAAGAGCTGGGCGGTGTGGAATACGACCAGGCGGCGGCTTTGTATCCCGGCGCGTCCTTTCCTCCCATGGAAGAGGGACAGGAGCCGGAGGAAGTTCAGGTGCTGCTGACAGAGCTGGATGCCCCGGAGACGGAGGACGACGCCACGGAGCTTACGGCCCAGGAGCTGGAGGCCAGGGCTGTGGGGGAGGAAATCCGCCGCATGGTGGGCCGGGTGCCGGTGCTGGACAAGGAGACCGGGGAATACCGGCCGGCCCGCTACCGGGACTGCGTGGTGCTTCTTCGGACCATCACCGGATGGGCGGACGTCTTTGTGCGGGTGCTGATGAATATGGGAATTCCCGCCTACAGCACCTCGAAAACCGGATATTTCAGCGCGCTGGAAGTGGTGACGGTGCTGAATTATCTCCATATCTGCGACAATCCCATGCAGGAGATTCCCTTCACCGCTGTGCTGGCTTCCCCCATGGGGGGCTTCTGTCCGGAGGAACTGGCCCGGATCCGGGGAGAATTTCCCGGACAGAAGATGTATCTGGCGGCGGAGAGCTACAGCCGGGAAGGGACGGATGACGAGCTTAGGGAAAAGCTGGGGCGGTTTTTCGCGGTTTACGGCCGGATCCGCCGGCGGGTGCCGGATACGCCCATCCACCAGCTGATTCACCTGATCCTTCAGGAGACCGGCTACGGCCTGTATGCCCAGGCTATGCCGGGGGGAGAGCAGCGGCAGGCCAATCTGGAAATGCTGGAGGAAAAGGCCATGGAGTTTGAGGAAACCAGCTACCGGGGGCTTTTCAATTTCATCCGCTATATCGAAAATCTTCAGAAATACCAGGTGGATTTCGGAGAGGTGAGTACCATTGGGGAAAATGAGGATACGGTCCGGATTATGAGTATCCACAAAAGTAAGGGGCTGGAATTTCCGGTGGTATTTGTGTCCGGATTGGGCAAGCGGTTCAATATGACCGACGCCAATGCCGGTCTGGTGATTCATCCGGATCTGGGCGTGGGATGCAATGCCATCCGGCCGGGACTGCGGATCAAGGCGCCGTCCCTGATGCGGCAGGTGATCCAGAAGCAGCTGAAACTGGAGAGTCTGGGAGAGGAGCTGCGGGTGTTGTATGTGGCGCTGACCCGGGCGAAGGAGCGGCTGATTCTCACCGGAACCGTGGAAAAACTGGATCAGAAGGCAGCCCAGTGGCACCGGCTTTACGGACAGCCCCAGGAGCGGCTGCCCTACGGGATTCTGGAGAGCGCCTCTTCCTTCTGGGGCTGGATTCTTCCGGCGCTGGCCCGCCATCCGGCTTTTGACGTTATCTGGCAGCGGATCGGCCGGACGCCGGATCCGGTGCATATCTGCCGGAAGGATGAAGCCCGGTTTGCGGTACGCTGTGTGCGGGGAGCTTCTCAGACACAGGAAGAGCTGACCCGGCAGATGTACCGGGAAGAACGGCGTCATCAGCTGCTGGAAGAACGGGAGACCATGGAGGGAGATAGTGAACTGAGGCAGGAGCTGGCCCGGCGGTTTTCCTGGGAGTATCCCTACACCTTTCTTCAGGAAATTCCGGCGGTGGTCAGCGTCTCTGAACTGAAGCGCTCCTCCATGGAGATGGAGGATTTCCAGGGAGAGCGGCTGTTCCCGGAGGAGGCGCCCAACCTGATCCCTGCCTTTATGCAGCCGGAGGAGCAGGAGCTGGTGGGAAGCGACCGGGGAACCGCCTACCACCGCTTTCTGGAAGGCCTGGATTACGGAAATGCCGCAAGCGAGGAAGCCATCCGCCAACAGCTGGAGCAAATGACCGCGGATGGAAAACTGACGGAGACCATGGCGGCGTCCGTCCGCCCGGCACAGATCCTGTGGTTTGCCGGTTCGCCTCTGGGCAGGCGCATGGCCCGGGCGCAGGCGGCGGGACGCCTGGTGCGGGAGCAGCAGTTTGTGATGGAAATCCCCGCTTCCGAGAAGAATCCCCTCTGGGATACGAAGGAGCAGATTTTGGTGCAGGGAGTGATCGACGCGTTCTTTGAGGAGGCGGATGGCCTGGTGCTGGTGGATTATAAGACCGATTACGTCCAAAAGGGGCAGGAGGAGCTTCTGCTGAAAAAGTATCAGACCCAGCTGGATTATTACCGGAAAGCCCTGGGGCGGATCACCGGAAAGCCGGTACGGGAGACGTGGATTTATTCCTTCGGACTGGGAAAGGCGCTGGCGGTACCGGAAGATGAGAATTAATTTTCTTAAAATTTTTTGCAGTACCGATTATTCATGGCAGCGGAAAGTTCGCGCAGCGTACTTTCCGCTGTTTGTAAATGCCGCCGGGCCGGCAGTTTTGGCTGGCCGGCTGGCAATTTTCTACACAGATGGCCGGCGGATACTGTGGATACCGCCGCTTTTGCGGTTCCTGAAATGTGGAAAATGCCCTGGAAGACCACTTCATCTATGGAGCAAGGTAAAAAAAGTCGGCCAGATAAAAACGGAGACAGCGTTCGCAGCTGGTGATTTTGAGACGGCAGAAATAACGGAACGGTTGCCAGGTCAAACAGGAATCTTCCAGCCAACCGTTCAGACTACCGCCGAAAATCAGGAATCTGCCAGACCGGCCGTATAAAATAGGTGAGTGATACGGCAGGAAATGAAAAAGCTACAAATCCGCCGCAGAAAAGCGAGACTTCCTACGGCAGAGATAGAAGTTTAGCTGATCCTGCCGTAGAAAAAGGGAGCGCCAT
>DVON01000074.1 GCA_018713585.1 Candidatus Pullilachnospira stercoravium
CTTATCTGTGAAGTGGTTGACCTGCCCGGCTGTGGTACGCCGAAGGGCTGAAAACTGTACCCATGAGGTACGGAAACAGCCCTCCTGAAGTGCGAAAACCGGACGGTATATACATAGATTATTCCATCGTCCGTATTTGTTCAATAACAGACTGTTTTCTCTCCCTGCGGATTGTCCAGAGGGAGAGGACAATTTCCAACCCCAGCAGTGCTGCCAGGAACAATCCCATTTCCAAAAACGGGAAGCGATAGGCGACAATTTTTCCCCCATAGGTCATGGCGCTTACCACTCTGCAAGCAACGAGGGAAATGGGCAATCCTATGACCACCGTAGTGATAACAGCGGTCAGCGCATAACAGAGCCCTTCGCAGACGATCATCTGGTAAAGCTGCCTCTGGGTCAGCCCTACCGAGCGAAGGATGCTGTTTTCCTGTCTGCGCGCCATCTGGTTCGACAGGGTGGTGTTGATGAGGTTCACGACACCAAACAGGAAGATGAGCCAGGACAGAATCTGGAAGGATCCGAAACCCATGGCGTCCATCTGCTCAAAATACTCTGCTTTTCCGGCCATGGTATCCAGACTGAGATCTGCATACCCGGCCACGATATTTTCCAGCCCGGCTTCCACGGTCTGGGATTTTTCCGGGTCGCTGACAATGCTCCAGGCATAGTCGAAGTTTTCCACTTCGGGCAGCAGCTGGCAAAACAGCGCTTCTGTGGCGTACAGGCGCGGTGAATTCAGTCCCACCGGGCCATTGGCGATCGGAAGCGCGGCGACATCATAAAATCCCGCCACTGTGACCGGCAGAGAAACATCCCCAAAGGTAAGCGTTATCCGGGCGCCCACATAGATGCTTTCATAAGCTTCCGGCATATCGTCGGCCAGAAGAATGTCGCGGTCGTTTGCGGGTATCGTTCCCGCTGTCAGAACTTCTTCCACCCGTGCCCGGTTTTCTTCCGTCAGCATATCGCACTGAGCGCCGTCGGAATCGCTTTCGGTGTAAAATTCGGCGTGAACAGACCGCCGTTCCACAAGGATGTCAGTTACACCGTCAATGGAGAGAATCTCCTGTTTCAATGCTTCATCCAGCGGATTCCCTTCGGCCATGATTTCAACGTCCGGCCGCTCAGAGTCCAGGTAAATTTTGAAATCTCCGTCAGGGAAATACTGTCTGGCCTGCATTTGGGGAGCCCGAACCAGCAGGATCGAGGAAATCACCAGCAAAAGAATACCGCCGACACTGAGAGAAACAGCGATACCTGCGGATTTTTTCCTGTCCCGTGTAAAATTCATAAACCCAAGGGATACAGGGCTTAACTTCTTGTGGGTTTTCTTCCCATGTCCGGATTTTCCCTGTGCAGGAGAATGGCGGACCGCCTCCAGCGGCGAAATGCCGGCGGCAATTTTAACGGGCCTGCGAATGGCGATGGCGACAATAAAAAGGCAGATGGTTATTGTCAGCAGTACCATGCCCAGATAAAGCAGCCCGTGAAAGCCTCTGGACCACAGAATCGCGGATACAGCCGCGCCGAGAAGAGAACCAATTACACTTCCGATTGCTCCCAGCAGACGGCCTTCTTTTTTCACCACTCCCCTGATTTGTTTTTGCGTGGCGCCAATAGTGCGAAGCTGCCCGTAACTTTGAATTTTATCGTTGACAGAAATGCGGAAAATACTCTGAATCACGATGCTGCTGCCAATCAGCACCAGTACGGCGACAACTCCCATCAGAGAAACAGTATCGAGATTAAGCCCTCTGTTATAGCGGAAATACTGGGTGTTTGTTCCGGGAATGGGAAGCCCGAAATCCTCCGCGATCCGGCGGCAGAAGGAAAGCATGGTATCTTCATCCAGGTCCCGGTCATTGCTGAAATGTACATAGGCACGGTATCCGGCCGGGTCAAAGCCGGTCCAGTTTTGCAGCATCGCTTTGGAAATCAGCACGCCAAAGTTATCCGTTTCCTTTTCTCCGAAACTGCCAAGGATGCCGGAAATCGTATATTCCCCGTGAAAGCTCTCTGTGTCTAGCTGGATGATACTGCCGATTCCCGTGGCAGGAGCAAACTGTGAGAGAAAATAATCGCTGACGGCAATCTCATTGGCGGATTCGGGCAAACGTCCTTCCAGCAGGCGCATCTGGTCACGGAACATATAAAGGGTTTCCCTGTCACTGTATACAAAAGAAAGCGTATAGCCTTTGGCATCGGTTTCCGATCCCGCCATGTAGTATTCCCCAACCCGGGCAAATTCCGGAACGTGATGGAGCCTGGCCACAGTTTCCTCTGTGGTTCCGGTAAAGACGACCTCCCAGGTGTCGGTCACCTGATTTTTCAGAATCTGTGACAGGGAAACGCCCATGGTGCCGGTAAAACAAATCAAAAAGGATGCCAGAGCCACCGCGATGATCACCATAAGATTGCGGCGCTTTTCGCTTCGCATATTTCTTTTTGCCAGTTTGTTTATGATGGCGCCAGTGTCATTTTCAAAAGGCCATGTCATAGCATTTCACCCCCTCAGCCCGCAATTTTTCCGTCTTCAATGCGGACGATCCGGTCTGCAAGGCGGGCAATATCGTTATTGTGGGTAATCATAACCACGGTTTGATGAAACTCAGTGCTGGTGCGCCTGATCAGGCCGAGAACATCCGCGCTGGTTTTGCTGTCCAGGCTGCCGGTGGGCTCGTCGGCCAGCACGATGGCCGGTTTGGCAATCAGAGCGCGGGCGATGGCCACACGCTGCTGCTGGCCGCCGGAGAGCTGGTTCGGCATACTGTTCAGTTTGCCGTCCAGTCCCAGCATATTCACAACATTGTCCATAAAACGCGGATCTGCCGTATCGCCGTCCAGTTCCACCGGCAGCACAATATTTTCGTATACATTCAGAATAGGAACGAGATTATAATTCTGAAAGATAAAGCCGATATTGCGGCGGCGAAAAATCGTAAGCTGCTCGTCATTCATCTTTGATAAATCCCTGTCCCCCACGAACACGCTGCCGCAAGTGGGGGTATCCAGCCCGCCCATGATATGCAGTAAGGTGGATTTTCCGCTGCCGGAGGTACCTACAACAGCCACAAACTCGCCATCGTCTACGGAAAAATCCACTCCGTCAAGGGCGCGGGTGATGTTCGGCTCCTCCCCATAATATTTTTTGAGGCCAATTGTCTGTAAAACGCCCATACTCCAACTCCTTTCGAGGCTTCCTGCCTGATGATAAGGATAGTATAAAATTCAAATGTCACAGAAATGTCCGCGCGCCCCCTAAATGCCGCAAAGTGCGGACCTTTCAAAAAGAAATCGCGGCAGGCGGCTTGAAAACCTTGTCCGCCGCCAATCTATCGCAAAGGCAGCATAATGGAAAAAGCAGAACCCTTTCCCGGTTCCGATGCCACCTTCATGTAGCCGCCTTGCCGTGTGATGATTTCACGCGTCAAATATAAGCCGATACCAACCCCTGGTTGTTCGTGTACTTCCTCTTCGCGATAGAAGCGGCGGAAGATGGCGGCCTGACTGCTTTCGGGAATACCCTTCCCTGTATCGGTAACTTTGATTTCCGCGTACATTTCCCATCCTTCAACGGTTACGGTGATTTTTCCGCCTGACGGCGTGTATTTTACCGCATTGTCCAGCAAGTTAAAGAGGGCTTCGGCCGTCCATTTACTGTCATGGGCAGCCGTCAGATCTTCGGGGCAGTTTACGGAAACGTCAATCTGCTTTTTTTCAGCGGCATACACAATTCCGCACATGGCCTGGGCCACCGTATCATAAATCCGTCCCTGCGCCTTCTCCAAACGGATAACGCCGGTTTCAAGGCGAGAAGTTTTCACAAGAGCCTGAAACAGGAAATCCAGCTTATCCGTCTGGCTGCGGACTCCCTTCAGAATGTCGATGCGTTCGGTTTCCGTCACCGGCCTTGCCAGCAAAGTATCTGCCGCCATTTTCAGATTACTGACCGGTGTTTTTACCTGGTGAGAAATATCCGATACAAGGGCCTGCAATTCCTGCCGTTCTTCTTCTGCCCTGCGGCGGTTTTCCTGCATGATTTTGTAAAGACGGGTCAGGCGGTGGCTGATGCGGGCAATGAGGGTTTCATCATTGTCTGCCGGTTTCGGTTCTTCATCGCCATCCATCATATGGTCCAGGGTTTTGCACAGGTCAGAAGTAAACAGAGAAAGCCGTTTCCCGAAAACCTGCGTCAACACAAAAAACCATGCAAGGACACAAAGGATAAGCGCGCCTCCTGCTGCCAATACCGCGGTTTCAAGGGTCAAAGAAAACAAGATAAGCGTGATGGCCGTCATGGAGAGCAGCAGTCCAAGACAAATCCACCCAAACAGGCGCCTGACGGAGAAGGTGCGGATGCTCATTTTGCCTCGCCTCCCGTCCATTGATACCCCATACCGTAGATGGTTTTAATATAGGGGGTGCCGCCGTCGGATTCAATTTTGCCGCGGATACGGCTTACCGTTGTTGTCAGTGTATGCTCATCCACAAATTTTTCATCTGTGTCCCATAACTTTTCTAAAAGCTGCCTGCGGGTTAAAACCTGTTTTGTATTTTTGCGAAACAGATTCAACATTTTGTATTCCATGGGGGAGAGCGTCAGTGGCTTCCCATTCAAAGAGGCTGTCTGCTCCGAGAAATCAAGAAACAGCCTGCCGTCATCGAAAATATCCTTTGCCGGTTTCTGATGTTCCAGCATGGAGAACATGGCTTTGATTTTTCTCTGCAAGGCCCCTATGACGAAAGGCTTTGTAATATAATCCACCGCGCCCGCCTCATAGCCCCGGATCTGGTCGCTCTCCTGATCGTTGGCGGTCAGGAAAATCACAATGGTGTCCGCATGTTCCGGCTTTATCAGCCTGCACAGCTCAAATCCGTTTCCGTCCGGCAGGTTAATATCCAGCAGAACCAGATCGAATTCCCGTGAACGCAGGGCCTGTGCGGCTGTCCTTGCGTTCAGGGCGGATGTTATTTCATATCCGTCCGCCGCCAGATTGTAGGAAAGCATTTTATTCAGAAAGCTGTCGTCCTCGACAACTAAAAGATGTTTCATATCCTCACTTCCTTTTTTACAGATAGTATAACAGGTAAATGTCCGCGAAATGTTACAGTGAAAAAAATTTTATATTCTGATTATAGGGGAATGGAAAAGCTGAAACAAGACTCTGGGGCTTTTTGCATTGTTCCGATAAGTGTTAAATATTATTCCGATAGTGTTGTTATTGTTCCGATAATCGGGTATAGTATTGTTTAAGCGAGGTGATAAACTTATGTATATGTCAGTGAAACAGGCGGCAGAGAAGTGGGGAATTTCAGACAGAAGAGTACGAATCTTATGTTCGGAAGGGAAAATTCCGGGCGTTACCCGCGAGGGACGTAGTTGGAAAATTCCGGAGGACGCAAAAAAACCGGAGGATGGACGATACAGGTCTGCGGAAAGCCTGCTGGAGATGATTGACAGAAAGAAAGCGGAATTGGACTCCAGGCGTCCGCTGACAGAAGGAGAGGTGGAGCGTCTTACAGAGGAATTTGTGGTGGAGTATACCTACAATTCCAACGCTATTGAAGGCAACACGCTGACCCTGCGGGAAACAGATATGGTGCTGCGTGGCCTTACGATTGATCAGAAACCGCTGAAAGATCATATGGAGGCGGTGGGACACAAAGAAGCTTTTTACTTTGTGCGGGATCTGGTAAAGGAGCAGGTGCCCTTATCAGAGCGTGTGATAAAACAGATCCATTATCTGGTACTGGCGGA
>DVON01000006.1 GCA_018713585.1 Candidatus Pullilachnospira stercoravium
AAAAATACTTCTCCGCCTCCTCCACCGTCCGGGCAAACTGGCCGCTGTTGTAATAGACCTCCACCATTTCCTCCGTCTGCTTCAGCCTCAGAATCTCCTCAAAGGAAATCCAGCGGGTAAACAGCACCTCATATGGTTCCTTCTTCCGGTACACACAGCCGTAATCAGCAGCCATTTCGTACATATAGGCCCCCTTGAGTACCTTCAGGAATCCCAGCTGCAGCTGCTGGGGCCGGAGGGCATATACCTGATCGAAGGAACGGCCAAAGGAAGTGAAATCCTCCAGCGGCAGCCCGGCGATCAGATCCAGATGCAGATGTACGTTATGGTTTTCCGACAATCTCCGCACCACGCGGGCCACCCGGTCAAAATCCATTTTCCGCCGGATTTCACGGATCACCTCCGGATTGGTGGACTGCACGCCGATCTCCAGCTGAATCATTCCGGGACGCATGGAGGCAATCAGCTCCAGCTCCTCCTCATTGAGCAGATCTGCGGCGATCTCAAAATGAAAATTAGTCACACCGTTGTCATGCTCCGTCAGATACCGCCAGATCTCCAACGCCCGCTGATGGCTGCAGTTGAACGTCCGGTCCACAAATTTCACCTGGGGGACTTTGTGATCCAGAAAAAACTGCAGCTCCCGCTTCACCAGCTCCATGGAACGGAAACGCAGCTTCCGGTCGATGGAGGAAAGGCAGTAACTGCAGGAAAAAGGACATCCCCTGCTGGACTCATAATAAAGAATCCGGTTTTCAAATCCGGAAAGATCCTGATAAATAAAGGGCACCGTATCCAGATCCACCGGCCCGCGAAATCCATTGTCCCGGATAAGGCCGTCCCCACCGCGCCAGGCGATCCCGCGGATTTCCGAAATCCCGGGCGCTCCGACAGCATAATGGCGCACCAGTTCCAGGAAGGTTTCCTCTCCCTCTCCCATCATAACGCCGGTAATCTGCGGATTCCGCTCCAGCACCTGCTTCGCGTCATAGGACACCTCCGGCCCGCCAAGCCAGATCTTCGTGTCCGGCAGCACCCGGTGCACCTCCTCCGCCAGCTCCCTGGCAATGGAAATATTCCAAATATAGCAGGAAATGCAAAGGACTTCCGGCTTTCGCCGGAAGATTCCTTTCAGCATCACATCTATGGACTGGTTAATGGTGTATTCTGCCAGAGAAATCTGTTCCCCGTATTCTCCGGCGTAGGCCCGCAGGCTGTATACCGCGGGATTGGAATGAATGTATTTCGCGTTGATGGCTACAAGCAGAAACTTCATAACTCGTTCATTACCTGCTCCAGGGTGGGCATGGCGGGAATGGCTCCCCGTTTCTCCACGCAGAGGCCGGCCACCGCGTTGGCGAATTTCAGGTACTCTCTGGCCTGCTCCTCTGTGAGATCCTCAGGCTTCACGTTATTCAGAGCCAGGCGGGACAGCAAACCTCCCCAGAAGGAATCCCCGGCGCCTGTGGTATCCACCACGTTTCTGGCTTTTCCTTTTTCCTGAACTTCAATCTGCTTTGTCATCAGAAGCGCTCCGTCTCCTCCCAGTGTCACCACCACGCAGGACACACCCGCTTCCAGCAGCGCCTTCGCGGCCTCTCTGGGATCCTCTTTTCCGGACAGCAGCACGGTCTCCTCGTCGGAGATCTTCATGATGTCCGCATAGGGCACCATGGAACGCATATGATGGATGGCCGTCTCCTCATCGGGCCACAGCAGCGGACGGTAATTGGGGTCATAGGAAATCACCGCTCCCGCCTTTTTCGCTTCCTCCACCGCGTAGAAGGTGGCGCTTCTGGCCGGTTCGTCCGTCAGGGACAGGGAACCGCAGTGGAAGATCTTCGTATTCTTCACGATATCCAGATTCACTTCCTCCCGGTTAAGCTGGGTATCCGCTCCCGGCTTTCTGGCAAAAGAAAAACTTCTCTCCCCGTTATTCAGGGACACGAAAGCCAGCGTGGTGAAAAAGTTAGGATCCACCACCATGCCTGTGGTATCAATTCCCGCCGCGTCCAGGGTATCCTTGAGAAGCTTTCCGTGCATATCGTCTCCCACTTTTCCGATAAAAGCCGTCTTTGAACCCAGATTTGCCAGAGCCGCCAGCACATTGGCCGGAGCTCCTCCCGGATTCTGCTCAAACAGCGCCATCCCCGCCTCCGATTTTCCGCAGGGTGTAAAATCAATCAGTACCTCTCCTAAGGCAGTCACATCAAACATTGTAAATTCCTCTTTTCTCTCCGAAATTTCGCGATATGCGGCGGCTTTCCCGCACGCAGAAATCGCCTGTGCGCCTATTATATCCTGACCGCTGCCGCGGTCACGATGCCTCCGGCGGATGCGCAGCGACTTTCTGCGGGTCCGCAGAAATCGCTTATGCGCAGGTATAACAGCCGCTTCTGCGGCTATTATACCATGCCCCCATTTCTTTCTCAATGGATATTTCGCATTGGGAGGGAGGAAATGGGGGCATATTTACCGCCTTTTTACGCGCGGTCCCGTTTTTTCATTTTTAGCTGCCCGGTGCCGGATTTCAGGCTTCCAGGGGATATTTGTCCGTCAGCTGTTTTACGATCTGTCTTGCGGTGTCTTTTTCTTCCGGTCTCTGGAGTACAATGGAGATAGCCTCTGCGATCTGCTCCATATCTTCTTCCTTCATTCCCCGGGAGGTAACCGCAGCGGTTCCCAGACGCACACCACTGGTGACAAAGGGAGACTGGGGATCGTTGGGAATGGCATTTTTGTTGCAGGTGATATTGACCTCATCCAGCAGATTCTCCATCTCTTTTCCGGTGATGCCGGTATCTCTCAAATCCACCAGCATCAGATGATTGTCTGTACCGCCGGATACCAGGCGGATGCCTCTTCTGGTAAGTCCTTCTGCCAGGGTGCGGCAGTTCTTCACCACCTGTTCCTGATATGTCCTGAATTCCGGCTGAAGGGCCTCCTGGAAGCAGACAGCCTTCGCCGCGATCACATGCATCAGCGGGCCGCCCTGGATTCCCGGAAATACTGCTTTATTGAAGTTGAACTGTTTCGCGATCTCCTGGCTGGAGAGGATCAGTCCTCCTCTGGGGCCTCTCAGAGTCTTATGGGTGGTGGTCGTGGTCACATGGGCATAGGGAATGGGGCTGGGATGCAGGCCCGCCGCCACCAGTCCGGCGATATGAGCGATGTCCACCATCAGATACGCGCCTACCTCATCGGCAATCTCGCGGAATTTCTTGAAATCAATGATTCTGGCGTAAGCGCTGGCTCCTGCCACAATCATTTTCGGCCGGTTCTCCAGAGCCAGACGGCGCACTTCCTCATAGTCGATAAAGCCCTTTTCGTTGACCCCGTAGGGAACAATCTTAAAATAAGCTCCGGAAAAATTCGCCGGGCTTCCATGGCTCAGGTGCCCGCCATGTGCCAGGTTCATACCCATCACCGTGTCCCCGGGCTTCAGCATGGCAAAAAATACCGCCATATTGGCCTGAGCTCCGGAATGGGGCTGTACATTGGCATAGGTACAGCCGAACAGTTTTTTCGCTCTCTCTATCGCAAGGTTCTCCACTTCGTCCACACATTCGCAGCCGCCGTAGTATCTCTTTCCCGGATAGCCCTCCGCGTATTTGTTGGTCAGAGGACTTCCCATGGCTGCCATAACAGCCTTGCTCACCCAGTTTTCCGAAGCAATCAGCTCGATATGCGAGTTCTGACGCTCCACCTCTTTCTGAATCGCAGCGGCGATTTCCGGGTCCGTTTTTTCAATCTCGTGAAACGAATACATGATAGACTCCTTTCTTTATCACATTCGTGTATTATAACAATTGAACAGATTATACCACACCCCATTTCCCCAGTACAAGCCCAAACCGGCAGGAATACTGTAATATTTTGTAAATTTCTACTTGAAATCATTTCAGAAATATGATAAGATTCATTTGTTCTCGCCCAGATAGCTCAGTTGGTA
>DVON01000075.1 GCA_018713585.1 Candidatus Pullilachnospira stercoravium
TGCATGAGGATCCCCAGATTCCCAATTTCGCACAGAAACGCCGTGGGATCCGTCTGATGCCGGGCATGACGTTGGCCATTGAGCCCATGATCAATATCGGACGCCCCGATGTGTGCTGGCTGGACGACGACTGGACGGTGGTTACAGAGGACGGTTCTCTGTCCGCCCATTACGAGAATACCATTCTCATCACTGACGGCGAACCGGAAATTCTCACACTTACGATGTAAGAGGTGCCCGATGGAGAAGATTTGTACAGGTATGACGGCGACTTCCCTTGCCGGCCACGACAGGGGAAAAGTCTATCTGATAATCCATGCGGATGCAGCATATGTGTATCTGGCGGACGGGAAGTGCCGTACACTGGACCGCCCGAAACGAAAAAAAAGAAAACATATACAGATAGACCGCCGGATTTCTCCCTGGATCGCAGCAGTGCTGGACCAGGGAAAGACGATACAGAATTCTGATATCATCAGAGCAATGAGAGAATACGGCTGTCAACAGGAGGTATGAGATGTCTAAGGCAGATGTTATTGAAGTAGAGGGAACAGTTCTTGAGAAACTGCCCAATGCCATGTTTAAAGTGGAGCTGGAGAACAAACATGTGGTTCTGGCCCATATCAGTGGAAAGCTGAGAATGAATTTTATCCGGATCCTTCCGGGAGACAAGGTGACGCTGGAGCTGTCACCCTATGATCTTTCCAAGGGAAGAATTATCTGGAGAGACAAATAGGCAGCAGCATTTCGGAAAAACGAACGCGCTGTATGGAAAATGCCCCGGAGCCGGAAAATCTGGCTGCCGGGGTCTTTTGGCAATATCCGGCCTGTAAGCTGCGAAAAGAATGATTCAGACCAGCCGCCGGCCCATGAGGCGCGGGCCTTTCGCGACGGCATAATGGAGATGAAGAAATATGGGAACCAATGAGAACAGAGTAAAGAAAAACAAAGAAAGAGACTGGACAGAATTCCGCTATTATGCGGTACCGGAGGATACCCATATGCTGGCGCTGCAGGGAGATGAATGGATTCAGTGTTTCGGAGAAGGGGTGGAATCTCTTCATTTTCACAACCATATGGAGATTGGGTACTGCTATTACGGGGAAGGGGAAATGCTGATCGGTGACCAGGTGATTCCGTTCCGGGAAGGCACCTGTACCATGATCCCAAGAAATATCCCCCATACCACCAAGAGCAGGCCGGGAACCCTCAGCCGGTGGGAATATATTTTTGCCGATGTGGAGGGGCTGGCGGACCGTATATTCGCGGGAAAACGGATCATGAGAGACCGGGCTGTGAGGCTGCTGAACGGAACAGCATATGTGCTGGAAGCCGGTGAGAACGAGGAAATCAGCCGCCTGATCCGCGCCATCCTGAAAGAGATGGAGGAACGGGACTGGTTTTACCAGGAGAAGGCAGGAAGCTGTCTGGACGCGCTTCTGCTGGCGGCTGCCCGAATGACTACCAGGAGAACGGAGCCGGTGGTGATGGAGGAGGCCGGCATCTCTCAGTTGGCTCCCGCGCTGGATTATATCAGCAAGCACTATGACCAGCCGCTGAAAATCGGGGAACTGGCAGAGGTGTGTTACCTCAGTGAGTCCCATTTCCGCAAGCTTTTCCGGGAGAAAATGAACATGACGCCCACCGATTACATGAGTCTGGTGCGGGTTCAGGTGGCCTGCGAGATGCTGAATAAGACGGAAAAATCCATACTGGAAATTGGCCAGGCTGTGGGATTTCCCTCTCTGTCCACCTTTAACAGAAATTTTCGGAAAATTATGGGGATCTCACCGGTACAGTGGAAGCATGTACCTCAGAATTATGATCAGAAAATTGTCAACTGGGAGATCATGAAGGGAAGTCTGACAATCGGATAAGGTTATAATCGAAAATGACCTCTCCATCAGCGAAAATGCGTGGATGAACCGGGGGAGATTGTGTAGAATAAAAATAAGTTCAGACGCGCGCCTGAAGAAATTCAGGAGGAACAGAAAAATCATGAAAAGAAAAGTATTTGCTCTGCTTATGGCGGGCATTATGACAGCTTCTCTGACTGCATGCGGTTCTGGTTCTCAGGACGGAGCAGACAGCCAGGAGAGCGCAGAGGATACTCAGGGGACGGAAGAGGCTTCCGCAGACCAGGGAGAAGATGCAGAAAGCTCTGAAGGCGGGGAAACATTGACCGTATGGTGCTGGGATCCCAAGTTTAATATTTATGCCATTGAGACAGCTGCAGATCTCTATGTGAAGGATCACGAGGGATTTGGCGTTGAGGTGACGGAAATCCTTTCCGACGATATCGAGACCATGCTGACGACAGCGGTTTCTGCCGGAGACCTCAGCACACTGCCGGATATTTTCCTGATGCAGGACAATTCCTTCCAGAAATATGTGGCAAACTATCCGGACATCTTCACAGATCTGACAGATTCCGGAATTGATTTCAGCCAGTTCTCCCAGGCAAAGGTTGCTTATTCCACCGTGGACGGGAAAAACTATGGTATTCCCTTCGACAACGGCGCTTCCATCACCTGCCTGAGAACCGATTATCTGGAGCAGGCCGGATTTACCGTGGAAGATTTTACCGATATCACCTGGTCTGAGTTTATTGAAAAAGGTAAAAAGGTTCTGGAGGTTACCGGAAATCCCATGCTGACCGCACAGGCTGGTATGCCGGACCTGATTATGGAAATGCTGCAGTCCTGCGGAGTTTCCTGCTTCAATGAGGACGGAAGCTTAAACATGGTGGGAAATGAAGCCCTGAAAGCAGCTATGGAGACCTACTCTGAGCTGGTTGACAGCGGCGTTCTGGTGGAGGTTACCGATAACGATCAGTATATCGCTTCCCTGAACAACGGAACCACCGTGGGAACTGTAAACGGCTGCTGGATTCTGGCATCCGTACAGGCACAGGAAGATCAGTCCGGAAAATGGGCAGTAACCAACATTCCGGCTCTGGACGGCGTGGAGAATGCCACCAACTATTCCAACAACGGCGGTTCTTCCTGGGTAATTACATCCAACTGCAAGAACCCGGATCTGGCCATCGACTTCATGAACAGCACTTTCGCTGGAAGCCAGGAGTTCTATGAGACCATCCTGCCCTCCTCCGGCGCACTGTCCACATGGCTGCCGGCAGGCGAGTCCGATGTGTACAACGAGCCCCAGGAGTTCTTCGGAGGCCAGGCTATCTACGCTGACATCGTAGAATTTGCCGGAAAGATTCCTTCCAACATCACCGGTCCGTTCTACTATGACGCAAGAGATGCCATCGGTGTGGCATTGTCCAACATCACCCAGTCCGGCGCGGATATCGACAGCGAGATCCAGGCAGCGCAGGATACGGTGGAATTTAATATGGGCGGCTGATAACAGCAGGACCATATATATGAAACAGAAAAGCCTGTAAATCAGGCAGATACTACAACCCTTAAAAAGCAAAATACCCCGAAAAGCTTATAAAGGCGAAACAGAATACGTTCTGTGAACTAGAGAAAACCTTCCGTCCGACACAGGGGACTGTGTTTGGGCGGGAGGTTTGTATCTTCGATAGATTGCGTGCTATAATATAGAGCAGTCCTCGTAAACTGTTTAAACATCCGAAAGGAGATAATATGCCGGATTATTCTGCGCAACCGAAAAAGATTTTCCTGTATGACAATCTGGAACTGGTAAAATATTATCCATATTACAAAAGAACATTGCCCTGGTACCAGGATCCCACCCTGTGCCGCCAGGTGGATAACAGGGAGGAACCATACGATCTGGCCAGGCTGAAGCGGATGTATCGCTTTCTGTCAAAGAATGGTGAGTGTTATTACATAAAATTCAGAGATCAGGGAAGATGGCGCCTGGTAGGAGACATTTCTCTGTGCCGCGGATCGGTTTCTATTGTGATCTGCCGGGAGTATCAGAACCGCGGCATTGGTCGGGAGGCGATTTCCGGAATACTGAAGAGAGCCGGCGAGTTGGGCTGGCGCCAGGTGGAAGCGGAGATC
>DVON01000076.1 GCA_018713585.1 Candidatus Pullilachnospira stercoravium
ATCATCTCCACCCTTTCCTGGGGACTGGGATACTTCGGAGTTCCCCAGGTGCTGCTGCGTTTTATGGCCATCCGCAAGGAGGAGCAGTTAAAGCAGTCCAGAAGAATCGCCACCGTATGGTGCGTGATTTCTCTGTTCTCCGCCGTATCGATCGGTCTGATCGGCCGGGCGCTGCTTCCTGCAGAACCCAGTCTGGCCACCTCCAGCGGCGCGGAAAATGTATTCGTGATGCTGTCTCAGACACTGCTGCCTCCGGTTCTGGCCGGTGTGATTATGGCAGGCATCCTGGCTGCCACCATCAGTTCGTCCGATTCCTACCTGCTGATCGCGGCCTCCGCCTTCTCCAAAAATATTTACGAAGGCATCATGAAAAAAAATCAGGCGGACGACAAAGTGGTTATGCGGGTTTCCCGGATTGTGCTGCTGCTGATCGCCCTCATCGGCATGGTGATTGCCTGGGATGAAGACAGTGTGATCTTCTCCATCGTATCCTTTGCCTGGGCGGGCTTCGGCGCCACCTTCGGACCTGTGATGCTGTTCTCCCTTTTCTGGAAACGGATCAACCGGGCCGGCGCCATCGCGGGTATGCTCTCCGGCGGAATCATGGTATTTGTCTGGAACCTGGTGCTGAGTCCTCTGGGCGGTATTTTCAGCATCTATGAGCTGTTCCCCGCATTTATCATTTCCAGTATCGTTATCGTTGTGGTATCGCTGGCCACGAAGGCACCCTCCAGAGAGATTATAGCCGAATTCGACCGGGTTGCCGCCGGAAAATAACTTCTGCGAAAGCAGAAAAAGCGGATGGAGCTTTTCCGGCAGTTTTCTTCATCCGTCAAAAAGGCCGTATGGCTGCCGCGGAATATCATCTGCGGTACAGCCATACGGCCTTTTTCGATGCCCCCGAAGGGCGCTTTTCCTTTTCTACTGTTTTGCAGCAATTCCGCCTTACGGTTTCCCTGTTCCTCTGTCTTTTTACACAGGTCCGTCCAGCACATGGCTGTCTCTCACCAGTTCCACTGCCCGCAGAATCTGTTCTTCGTCCTGCACCAGCGCCACCCGCACAAAGCCTTCCCCCGAAGGGCCGAAAGCGCTGCCTGGCGTCACCACCACGCCGGCCCGGTCCAGAAGCCGGGCGGAGAATTCCACGGAAGAATCGTAAGCGGCGGGAATGGGAGCCCACACAAACATGGTGGCCGGACATTTCCCGATCTTCCAGCCGATGGATGTCATCCCCTCGCAGAAGCAGTCTCTCCGCTTCTGATAGGCTTCCCTGGTAGTTTTCACGCAGGACTGATCTCCTGTAATGGCTGCAATGGCCGCCTTCTGAACAGGAAGGAACATCCCGTAATCCGTGTTGGACTTCAGGGCGGTCAGTTTCTCCACAATCTCCCGGTTGCCGATGCAGAAACCGATTCTGGCCCCCGCAAGCCCATAGGTTTTTGACAGAGAATTGAACTCCACGCCCACCTCCTTCGCCCCCGGATACTGCAGAAAGCTTCCGCTGGTCTCCATTCCGAAGGCCAGCTCACTGTAGGCATTGTCGTGAACCACGGCAATCTCATATTTTTTCGCGAAGGCAATCAGCTTCTCATAGAACCAGCCGGGGGCAATGGCCGTGGTGGGATTGTTGGGATAGGATACCACCATCATCTTCGCCGCCCGGGCCACCTCTTCGGGGATCGCGTCAAAGTCTATGAGATAGTCATTTTCCTTTTTCAGCGGCATATAATGGAGCCTGGCGCCCGCCAGAAGGGGGCCGTCGCCGAAGATGGGATAGCAGGGATCCGGCACCAAAACCACATCCCCGGGATCCGCCAGCGTCAGGGCGATGTGGGAAAGGCCCTCCTGGGATCCCAGAAGAGACACCACCTCCCGGTCCGGATCGATGGTCACCCCGTACCGCCTCTGATACCATACAGCCACCGCCTGGTGAAGCTCATCCAGATCCCGGATGGCATAGACATAATTTTTTCCGTCACAGGCCGCTTCCGTCAGCGCCCGGATAATATGAGGTGCCGGAGGGATATTGGGAGTGCCGATGCTCAGATCAATCACTTCTTCTCCCCTCGCCAGCTTTTCCCTCTTTTTCTCCAGCAGCACACTGAAAATACTGGTGCCAAACCGGTCCATACGTTTTGAAAAATTCATGATGTCCGTTTCTCCCCTCTGTCTTTTATCTTCTGTCTCGTTGCCCGGGACAGATAAGTATCTCCCGGACACGCGAACCGCCCTTTATTTTTCAGATAGACATGGCGGATATACCACAATGCCGCGTCCTCTCCCTTAACGGCGATCATACGCAGCAGATATTCCATCTGTTCCCTGGTGTCCGGATGAATGAACCACAGCCTCTCCTTCCCCCTCTGGTAATACTCCAGCGGCGACCGGTCCGTATAGGTGTCCGGAGAATATACCCGCGAGGCGCTGATCCGGTCCATGATCATCTCCGCGATATAGCGGCGGGGCATGGGAACACCCTCGATCACCCGGTCAGACTGAATTCCGTAGTCGATCCAGTATTCAAAATGGTGTTTGTTTCTTCCTTTGTGATGCAGCCAGGAGGTGGACAGTCCCGTATCCTCCCGCTCCGCGTTGTTGGGGCTCCGGTTCCCCTGATAATATCTGATTCCCACCCGGAACTCTGTCCAGGAATATTTGGACAGATCATGACACAGTCCCTGGCGGTACAGTCCGATCCGGAAACAGTATTTCATCACCAGCAGCTTATGGGTGGTGATGGTTTTAAAATGCTCCCAGGCTTTCATCTCATCCCTGCTTTCCAATCAATACAAGTATTCTTCTCGGTCCCACCTTCAGACTCTTCTTTTCCTTAAGAGGGATCTCTTCTCCGGCGGCACAGACAGCCTCCTCATCCTTTTTACCGCTGTCCACCGCCAGATGCCAGCGCAGTTCTTCCGGAAGATCCGGAAGCGCAAACACATGGTCTGACCAGTGCATGTTGTAAATCACATAAAGGAAATCATCCGGACTTCCATCCTCTTTCCGGGCATAAGCGCCGCAGTAAAGCACTCCGATTTCCCGGCAGGTGTTCTCCTGGTTTGCGTACCAGGCCCGCTCGGAATGGAAGGAAATCTCCGGCCATCCCAGGGAACGGTAATCCGTGGCCCGAAGCTCACAGGGCATATGAAGAATGGGATGGGCCTTCCGGAAGCGGATCACAGACTTCACAAATTCCGTAAATCCGGCAAATTTTCTGGCAGAACTCCAGTCCGTCCAGCCGGTGGCGTTGTCCTGGCAGTAGGCATTGTTGTTGCCTCCCTGGCTGTTTCCGAATTCGTCCCCGCCCAGAAGCAGCGGCGTTCCCTGGGAAAGCATCAGAAGCAGCACGGCATTTCTCATCTGCCGTCTTCTCAGCTCCAGAATCGCCGTCCGGCGGGTGGGGCCCTCTGCCCCGCAGTTCCAGCTGTAATTGTAGCCGGTACCATCCCGGTTGGATTCCCCGTTTTCCTCATTGTGCCGGTAATCATAGGATACCAGATCCGCCAGCGTAAAGCCGTCATGGTTGGCCATATACTGTATGGTGCCGCATCCGGCAGGATTTTTCTTCACATAATACTGAAAACTGTTGATCTGATCCTCGTCTCCTTTCAGGAACCGGCGCATGGCATCCTGGAAACCGCAGTTATATTCTCCGATCTGTTTCTTCTGGGGCAGTCTGTTTCCGTAAATCTGCCGGATATCGCAGCCCGGGCAGAAAAACTTGACATCCGCCAGCATGGGATCCTTTGCCAGATACTCCATCCGCACCCCATCTCCCAGAAGCACAAAACCGTCCACCCTGTACTCTCTTCTCCAGAACCGCAGCACCTGCAGCGTCAGATCCGGACGGATCTCCCCGGGAAAATAAAAATCCATAAGACATTCCATCCCCGCCTCATGGAGGGCTTCCACCAGGTCTTTTACCTCCCGTCCCGGATCCTTTCCCGCGCAGTATGAAGTTTTCGGCGCGAAATAATCCCCCGGAGCATAACCCCAGTAATTCAGCTTCTCCGGGGCCGGAGACGCCGGCTGATACCGGGCCGCCTTTTCCTGCCGGAGAGGATACTCCTGAAATTCATAGGCAGGCATCAGCTCCAGGGAAGTAATGCCCAGCTCCCGGAAATAAGGAATCTTCTCCTGCAGTCCCCGGAACGTTCCCTTTTTCTTAACCTTTGAATTTTTCTGCATGGTGTATCCTCTCACATGAACCTTGTAGATCACCATATCTTCAAAAGAGATCGGAGACGGAAGTTCACTCACCTCTCCCTCCGGCAGGATGCCGCCCAGAAACATTCCATAATCCTCCGGTTTCGTCCCGAAAGCCCCTTTTCCCCACAGCAACGGCGCCCAGGGATCCGCAAAGGTGCGCTCTCCCTGCCGGTACCGGTAGGCAAAAGAAGACAGCTTCGGCTGCATCACTGTCACCGCCCACACATTGCCGGTTCTGTACCTGCGGGGCAGCGTAATCTCCATGCAGGGCTCCTGCTGTCCCTTACGGAAAAATTCCAGGGAAACATCCTCCTCCCCGCAAAGCTCCAGGGCAAAATTCCAGCCGTCAGCCGTTCTGGTTACGCCCAGCCGTTCCGGATCTCCGGGCCGGATCTTCCATTGTACTTTTCTCTCACTCATGCCATCCTCCTGCTATCGTATATCCAGTTCCACCGGGCAGTGATCCGATCCCATCACATCCGTAAGAATTTTCGCATCCACCAGTCTCTCCTTCAGGCTCTCCGACACGCAGAAATAGTCGATCCGCCACCCGGCGTTCTTCTCCCTTGCACGGAAGCGATAGGACCACCAGGAATAAATCTGTTCCTGATCCGGATAAAAATACCGGAAAGTATCGATAAAACCGCTCTCAAGGAGCCGGGAAAACTTTTCCCGCTCCTCATCGGTGAAGCCCGCGTTGCGCCGGTTTGTTTTGGGATTTTTCAGATCGATCTCCCGGTGCGCCACGTTGAGATCTCCGCAGAAAATCACCGGTTTCTTTTCCTCCAGCTTCTTCAGATAAGCCAGGAACGCATCCTCCCACTCCATGCGGTAGGAAAGTCTGGCCAGCTCATTCTGGGAGTTGGGGGTATACACCGTCACCAGATAAAAATCCCCGAACTCCAGGGTGATCACCCGGCCCTCCTGGTCATGCTCCTCTATTCCGATGCCGTAAGACACGGATAGCGGCTCCTGCCTGGTAAACACGGCAGTTCCCGAGTATCCCTTTTTTCCGGCATAATTCCAGTACTGATAATATCCGGGCAGTTCAAGCTGAATCTGTCCTTCCTGAAGCTTGCTCTCCTGGATACAGAAAATATCCGCGTCCGCCTCCGCAAAAAAATCCATAAATCCTTTCGTGACGCAGGCCCTCAGCCCGTTCACATTCCAAGATATCAGTTTCAATTTATCTGTCCTCCTGTACGCAGTTTTCATAAATGCCTTTTTTATTATAGCATGAACCCTGCGGTCAAGTCACAGTATTTCTTCCGGAATTATCTGAAATTCGGATAAACTTCTGTCCGCCGGCCCGTGAAAATGTAGTCCGGCCTGCCGGTATTCCTCCATATAATCCCAGATTTCGCGGCTGATCCGCTCTCCCGGATTCACCAGAGGAATACCCGGCGGATAGGGAATCAGGGATTCTCCGGCTATTTTTCCCACAGTTTCTTCCCAGGGGACCTTTTTTTGGGGAGCAAAAAACGCTTCCCGTGGACTGCGTACATACTCCGGCAGCGCCGGGAGGGGCCGGCAGGAAGGGGCCGGACTTTGGCGGGCATGCCCGTATCTTCTGCTGATATCCTCCAAAGCCTCCGTCAGCCGTCTTATCTCCTCCTCAGTGTTGGCCCAGGTGACCACCGCCACCACCTGGCTGTCATCCGCCAGTTCCATCCCCACCTGATATTCTTCATAGAGCAGATCCGCCAGCTGATAGCCGGAAAGTCCTATCTGACGGGCCGAAATCACCAGTCTGGTAGGATCCAGGGCATACACGGACTCCCCCAGAATCTCCTCTCCAATGCAGCAAATTCCCGGAATCCGGCAGATAACTCCGCGGACATCCTGCGCCATCCGGCAGGCCCGTTCCATCATCTGTGTTCCGTTCTTTGCCAGTTCATAACGGGCGGCATCCAGAGAGACCATCAGCAGATAGGACGGACTGGTACTCTGCACCATATGCAGGCAGCTCTCCAGTCTTCCGATATCCACCCGGTCTGTACCCACATGCAGCATGGAACTCTGCGTCAGCGAACCTGCCACCTTATGGGTACTTTGGACACACATATCCGCGCCCTCAAGAATCGCCCCCCTGGGCATGCCCCCGCCGAAATACAGGTGGGCGCCGTGAGCCTCGTCCACCAGCAGCAGCGCGTCATGTTCATGGCAGATGCGGGCGATTTCCCGGATATTGCTCAGCACACCGTAATAGGTGGGGCTCACAAGGAATACACAGCGGCAGTCAGGATGCTGCCGGAGCCCCTCTTCCACCTGACGGGGCGTAATCCCCCCGGAAATTCCCCAGTCTTCCTGCTGTTTGGGCATCAGATACACTGGCCGGGCGCCGCTGAGGGTCAGCCCCATCAGAACGGATTTATGAGCATTTCTGGGCACCAGAATTTTATCGCCCTCCCGACAGGCGGCCAGGATCATAGCCTCATTGCCGCAGGTGGTTCCGTTGACCAGAAACCAGGTTTTCCTGGCCCCATACAATTCGGCAGCCAGCTCCTGGGCCTGGCGGATCACTCCTTCGGCACAGTGAAGGTCATCCAGACCTTCCGCCTCTGTCAAATCAAAACGGAAAATCCCGTCACCTGTCCATTTTCTCCATCTGGGACTGATCCCCCTCTCAAACCGGTGAGCCGGGATCTTAAAATAGGCCGGCTCCCTCCTGGCATACGCTGCCACCGCGTCCAGCAGCGGTGTCCTGTTCTGATCCATAAATTTCTCCTTCATTTTTAATCATAAAGAATCCTTCGCTCCGCCCATGCAGACCCTGCTATCCCCGCGGAGCATCTTCCGTTTTTCACAGGAAAACAATTTCCTGTAAAAACAGAAGCGCTGCGGAATATCCGCAGCGCTTTGACATACCTTATTCCACCACCGTGGTCCAGCCGTACTTGTCTTCCAGCTTGCCCCACTGGATACCGGTCAGACAGTCATACAGTTTCTGGGTCAGCTCACCAATCTTAAAATCGTTAACAGTCAGCTCTTCCTCTTTATACACCAGTCCTCCCACCGGAGAAATCACAGCTGCAGTTCCGGTTCCGAACACTTCCTCCAGGCGTCCTTCTCTTCCCGCCTGCATCAGTTCGTCGATGGAAAGTCTCGTCTCATTTACCTTATAGCCCCAGTCCTTCAGAATATGGATAATGGAATCTCTGGTAACGCCGGGCAGCACGGTTCCCTCGATGGGGGCCGTATAAATCTCGCCGTCGATCTTGAACATGATGTTCATGGATCCCACTTCCTCCACATATTTTCTCTGCTCGCCGTCCAGCCACAGAACCTGGGCGCAACCGGCTTTTTCCGCTTTCACCTGGCCGATGATGGAGCCTGCATAGTTTCCGCCGCATTTGGCAAATCCCGTGCCGCCCTTCACAGCCCTCACATATTCGTCCTCCACCATAATTTTCACCGGATCCAGACCCTCCTCGTAGTAAGCGCCAACCGGGGAAAGAATGATCACAAACTTATATGCTTTTGCCTGGTGAACCCCCAAAGTGGACTCGGTGGCAAATTCAAAGGGGCGGATGTAAAGAGAGGTGTCCGGCTGGGAAGGAACCCAGTCACTTTCCACCTTCACAAGAGCCTTCACTGCCTCCACAAACATCTCTTCCGGAAATACTGCCATACAGAGCCGCTCATTGGACCGCATCATTCTTCTGGCATTCATCTCCGGGCGGAACAGCTGGATCTTTCCATCAGCTCTCCGGTATGCTTTCAGGCCTTCAAAGGTTTCCTGGGCATAATGCAGCACCACCGTGGACGGATCCATGGGGATGGGTCCATAGGGCATAATCACGGCGTCGTGCCACCCCTGCGCCTCATCATAATCCATCACAAACATATAGTCTGTAAAATACTTTCCGAAGCCCAGCTTCGTCTCATCCGGTTTTTCTTTCAGCTGGTCTCTTTTTATAAATTTGATATCCATAATATCTCCTCCTGCCTTTGGCAAACTTTGTCAGGAAAACCCGATTTCCTGAACAGATGCTTTAAGTATAAAACTCCTGAATCCGTCCGTCAATACCAAATCGCTTTCTTTCAGTAAAACTTTACAGTGACGCCATATTTTCTTTTCTCATTGCTTTTCCCTTCCGCATCTGGTAAAGTAGAGAAGAGCTTACAGCTTTACATTTAAGAAAGAGAGAGGATCTGTCAATGAGTGATATTCAGAACACCAACTGTAACGGCGACTGTTCTTCCTGCGGGGATGACTGCAATCTGGATTTTTCCAATCCCAATGCTACCGTTACGCTGACACTGGACGATGACACGGAACTGGAATGTGCGGTGCTGACCATCTTTCCCGCCGGCCAGAAAAAATATATTGCGCTGCTCCCGCTGGATGAAAATGGCGAGAATCAGGACGGAGAGGTATACCTGTACCGTTTTTCCCAGGAGGAAGGACAGCAACCCCAGCTGGAAAATATCCTGGACGACGAGGAGTACGAGATTGCGGCGGACGCCTTCGATGAACTGCTGGACAAAGCCGAGTACGATGAAATCGTGGACGGCAAGGATCTGTAACACAGGACGGCAGTTTCCTGTGAATCCAAAAACCCCGGAGTATCCTTTGCGGATATCCCGGGATTTTTTTACGGAAACAGCGGAGCCTTCAACTCGTAAAGAGGTGTCTCCGGCTACTGCACGTTGGTCAGCTCGCCTTTGGCGATATAGGCAATCCACTCCGCCAGATTGGTGGTGTGGTCGGACATTCTCTCCAGATATTTGGCGATCATGAGATAGTCCACATACTGAGAAATATGGGCCGGATCCTCTCTCATCAGACTCACCAGTTCTTCTACCGTTGTCTCGAAGTAATCGTCCTGAATATCATCTTTTCCGGCAGCCTTCAGCGCCGCATCCGTATCCAGATCAATAAACGCTTTCACCGTAGCGTCCAGCATCTTGATTACCAGCCGGAACATATTGTCAAAATTCACAGGTAGCTTTACTTTGTCTCCCTGAGACAGCTTGATGATGTACTCGGCGATATCGCTGCAGTGATCTGCGATCCTCTCCAGATCTGCCACCATCCGCATGATGGATGCCAGTCGCCGCCAGTCGCCGGCCACAGGAGCCTGCAGCACTACCATATTCAGACATTCCTGTTCAATTTCCAGATTCATCTGATCAAAAACCTCATCGCCGTCGATCAGCTCTCTTGCCGCTTTCGCGTCCACATTCTCCAGCGCAATTCTGGTTTTCTCCACTGCCTCACCGATCTGTGTTCCCATATTCTGGATCCGCAGGCTTACTTCATCCAGTTCCCTTGTATAGTTTCCTCTCATCATTTCACAAATCTCCCAAAAATATCAGCCAAAACGGCCTGTAATGTAGTCTTCCGTCTGCTTTTCCTTCGGATTTCCGAAGATCTGCTTTGTGGTTCCGTACTCAATCAGCTGGCCCAGCAGGAAGAATGCGGTCTTATCGGAGATACGGCTGGCCTGCTGCATATTATGAGTAACGATGACCACTGTATAGTCTTTCTTCAGATCCGCCATCAGATCCTCAATCTTCAGCGTACTTCCGGGATCCAGGGCGCTGGTAGGCTCATCCATCAGCAGCACATCCGGCTGTACGGCCAGGGCCCTGGCGATGCACAGACGCTGCTGCTGCCCGCCGGACAGACCTATGGCGCTTTTTTTCAGGCGGTCCTTCACCTCATCCCACAGGGCGGCGCCCCGCAGGGACTTCTCCACCAGCTCATCCAGCTGTGCCTTGCTGTGCTCGCCGTGGAGTCTGGGGCCGTAGGCTACATTGTCGTAGATGCTCTTGGGGAAGGGATTGGGTTTCTGGAACACCATTCCCACCTGACGGCGCAGCTGGGTCACGTCCACATCCTTGGCAAAAATGTCTTTTCCTTTCAGCGTCACCTCTCCGGTGATCCGCACGCTGGGTACCAGATCGTTCATTCTGTTCAGTGTTTTCAGGAATGTGGATTTACCACATCCGGACGGCCCGATGAGTGCTGTGATCTCATTCTGGGCAATTTCCATATTGATTCCCTTCAGTGCCTCAGTCTCCCCGTAATACAGGTGCAGATCGGAGGATTTTATAATTGTATTGTTCATCCCTGTTTCTCCTTATCCAAAAACTTTCCTGCCAGCTTTGCCGCTGCGTTTAAGATAAATACCATAATCAGCAGAATGGAAGCGATGGCAAAGGCCACGTCAAACTCCGCACGCTCGGAAGCGTACATATACAGTGCTACGGAAAGGGTTCCGCCGCCTCTCGTGTATGCCTCCAGGATGTTGTCCGCAATGATGGTGGCGCTGCCCGCGGTGAACAGAAGGGCAGCACTCTCTCCCACGATACGTCCCACCGCCAGAATACAGCCGGTAACAATACCGCTGATGGAGGAAGGAAGCACAATGGTACGGATCATGTACCATTTGGTGGCGCCCAGTCCCAGCGCACCCTCCCGGTAGCTGGCGGGAACCGTCTTGAGACTCTCCTGCGTGGTACGGATAATCGTAGGCAGAATCATGATCACCAGCGTAAGACTGCCGGACAGCAGGCTGCTGCCGAATCCCAGAACCTTTACAAAAACCAGCATACCTACCAGACCATAAATGATGCTGGGGATACCGGACAGAGTTTCCGTGGCGAACTCGATGGTCCGCGCGAATTTCCGGTTGGTGGCGTACTCATTCAGATATACGGCCGCACCCACACCCAGAGGCAGGGCAATCAACAGGGTCAGCAGGATAATATATAAGGTATTCAGAATATTCGGAAGTATTCCGATAGTATCACGGATATGGCTGGGGCTGGTGCTCAGAAGTTCCCAGGTGATATGGGGAATTCCTCTGACGAAAATATATCCCAGGATCGCCACCAGCAGAAGAACCGTAAATCCGGCGCAGAAATAAATCAGCCCTTTTAAGATATTTCCCTTGGCTTTTCGCCCGAATGCACCTTTCATTACTTCTCTTCTCCCTTCTTAAGAACAAGACCCAGCAGGCCGTTGATAATCATAATAAAGATGAACAGCACAAGACCGATACTGAACAGCGCGTTTCTCTGCAGACTGCCGTCCGCCGCGTAGCTCATCTCACTGGCAATGGCTGTGGTCAGGAAGCGGACACTGGTGAACAGTCCCGGCATGTTGGCCACATTTCCGGCCACCATCATTACCGCCATAGCTTCTCCGATGGCACGTCCCACGCCCAGCACCACACCGGTGACAATACCGCTTTTCGCTGCCGGAATACTTACCTTGAAAATGGTTTCAATCCAGGTGGCGCCCAGTCCCAGACTGGCTTCCTCGTACTCCCTGGGAACCGCGTTCAGGGCAGTTTCGCTGACAGAAATAATACTGGGAAGGATCATGATGGCCAGCACTAAAATGGCCGCCAGCAGACAGCTTCCGCTCTTCAGGTTAAACAGATTCATGATTCCCGGCACCAGCACCATCATACCCACCAGACCGTATACAACGCTGGGGATACCGGCCAGCAGCTCCACCGCCGGACGCACAATGCCCGCAAGCTTGGGCGGCGCGATTTTGGAAAGGAATACCGCCGTCATAAGGCCGATGGGGACTCCGATGATAATGGCTCCCAACGTACCCCACACACTGGTCATAATAAACGGCAGGATACCGAACTTGGGCTCTGCGGCGGTGGATGCCCACACAGTGCCGAAGAGGAAATCGATCAGTCCAACTTCTCTGATAGCCGGGATTCCGGCAATAATCATGTATACAGTAATCATCAGAACCGCCGCGATGGAAATGATGCCGCAGACGAAGAATACCGTATTCATCACACGTTCTATGATATTTTTTACCTTCATTTATTTTCTCACCCTTGTCCGTACAAAAGCCACAGAAGAAACCTCCGTGGCTTTTGCCTTACATGCTATCCTGTTGTTTTTGGCTGTATCTCTTATGCCAGCGGTACCGCGCCTGCTCCTGCAATCAGATCAGAAGCCGCGTCGCTGGTGGCAAAATCAACGAATGCCTGTGCCTGTGCGCTCAGTTCTTCGCCGTCTTTGGTGACAAAGATGAAGGGACGCTGGATCTTGTAGGAACCATCCTGAACAGTGGCCTCGGAAGCCTCCACTCCGTCAACCGTTACCATCTTTACAGTGTCGTCCACTGCGGACAGGGAAACATATCCGAATGCGTTGGGGTTGGCTGCAACGGCCGCCATAACGGCACCTGTGCTGGTCAGCTCCTGCTCATATACGCAGGCATCTTCCACGCCAACAATACTCTCAAAACCGTCTCTCGTTCCGCTTCCTGCCTCACGTCCAACCAGAACAACCGGTGCATCAGGTCCGCCAACCTCACTCCAGTTGGTGATTTCGCCGGTAGCCAGCGCTTTGATGTTGTCCAGAGTCAGGTCTGTTACGGTGTTGTCCGGATGTACCACGATGGCGATTCCATCCAGCGCGAATGTGGTGGCAACCAGACCCTGTCCGGTCTCCTCATCTGTCAGGTCACGGCTGGAAAGTCCCAGATCGTAGGTTCCGTCAGATGCTCCGGTGATGCCGGCGCCGCTTCCGTTGGGATCATATGTAATATCCACATCCGGATATTCTTCCATAAATGCCTCGCTGAGAGATCCGATTACATCCTCCACACTGGTGGATCCTCCGGTGGCGATAGCTCCGCTCAGGTCCTCAGCCGCTGCTTCCTCTGTGGGCTCTTCAGTGGTTTCTGCCGCCGCACTGTCATCGCTGCTTTCAGCGCTGTCTGTATTTTCGGTGGTTTCTGTGGTCTCTCCGGAATCCGTGCTTCCTGTGTCATTTCCTCCGCAGGCCACCATGCTCATGCCCATTACACATGCTGCAAAAATTGCTGCTACTTTTTTCAATTTCATAATTTTTTCTCCTTTTACCTCTTCTTTTTCTTTCAGATCCGTCTCTTATGGATCTGCGGGATCAGGTTTCCCTTTTCTTGTTGTACTTCTCTTGAGACAGTTATAGTATGCAGCATGTTTGCAAAATCTATTCGAAGGTTCCTGTTAAAGTATTGTTAAACAACGTTAATTGGCTGTAAATATCATCAGAATTCATTGCCATGAACAAGAAAGAATCCTGCTTTGCAGGATTCTCCGCCTGCGGCGGGTCGCGCAAGCGACATCTTCCATTCCGCCGCAGTGCGAACCTCGCGGAGCGTTTTTATGTCATAGGAAAGCAATTTCCTATGACATAAAAAAACTGCCGCAGGGGTGTGCAGCAGTCTTTTTTCCTGCGGAAGATCCGCCCGCTCTGATTGAAAACAAGAAAACAGGCTTCTCCGTCCGCGAACACGGAGATCCGAGGGATAGAACAGGACGAATCCCCCGCTTCGGCACCGCGGTATACCCGCTGTGCAGTGTAATTATAACTCTTTTATGTAAAATCATCCTCTGACCCTGGAAAAATCCAGGTTAAATCTCAGGCTTTTCCGGTGGTGCTTCCGAATCCTCCGTTCCTTTTTTCCATAGCGCAGTCATCCTCAGTGATTCCGTACTCCAGGAAAATACCCTGCATAAATCCTTCGCCGGCTTTCAGTTCTACCGTCTTTCCCTCCCGGCTGTCGTTGGTGATTTTGGCAAAGATATGGCCTTCATTGTCGGAATGGAAATAATCACTGTCAATGATACCTACTGTATTGTTCAGCTGCAGCCGGTACTTGAAGCCCAGTCCGCTTCTGGGATACAAATGAAGCACCCAGTTTTCTTCCATG
>DVON01000077.1 GCA_018713585.1 Candidatus Pullilachnospira stercoravium
CTTTTGCCTTATCTTCTTAAGTTACATATAGACTATAATATAATTTTCTCGTCCGTTTCGCAACCATTTTTTATGAAATTCATAGATTTTTTAGTATCAATTCATCCTTCCACTGTTCCGTGAGGGCGCTATGTGCCGGTTGCATACGTTTCGCGGGGCCGAAACAGAGTGCAGACCACGCCACATCTGCGGCGGGCCTTCTCAGCCACCCACCAGATCTGTAACTCCCGGCGAGGATCCGGTTCCGCTCTGGCTGCCGGAGACGGTTCCCGTATCGGAATTGCTGTCAGCTTCGGAGCCATCCTGGCCGGAACCATCCCCGCTATCTCCCTCCTGTGTTCCGGAGCTGTCCTCCGAAGATCCGGACCCGTCTGCCGCCTGCCCGTCTTCCTCCGACCCGGTCTGGTTATCCGCGGATTCCTCCTGGCTTTCCGCGTCATCCAGAATTCCCTCCGCCTCTGCCAAAGCCAGCTTCAGCGTATACAGAGATTCCTCCGAAAAGAAAATATTCACCGTCTCCTCCGTGTAGTCCTCCAGATGCAGGATACCGGTCAGGTTCTCCAGTTCGGGCAGAAGCGCCGCCACCCGGGTGATTTTTTCTTCCAGAAGGGTATCCTGTCCCAGCTGGCAGTGAATTTTTCCCTCATTATATACCAGAGTAATATTATAGTCGCTGTCGAAAAGAACGCTTTCCGGAAGAATCTGGTATTTTTCCACCATTCGGGTGATCCCCAGGATGGTATTGAAAATACCGTCGTTCTCCACGGTGATTTTTTCTCCCAGCTGAACGTTCTGCATGTCCACCCCCAGAATCAGCGGCACATCCGTTACGGCCACACGGCTCTGGCCGCTGCCGTCTTCCGACTCTGTGGATACCTCCGGTTCCAGAACCTGCACCTGCTGAACCGGGGTACTGCCTGTCCCGTCATTCTCCTCGTCCTGCTGACTTTCCCCGTCTTCTTCCTGCTGTTCTTTCAGAGCCTCCTGCTGTTCGGCTTCCTGGCGCAGCGTTTCCAGTTCCTGGCGAGCCGCTTCCGGATCCAGAATCTCGCTCTCCTCCTGGGCCTCCGACTCCACCACGTTGCCGTCCTTGTCAAAATACATTTTCTGTCCGTCCCTGGCCACATAACCCACAATCTCTTTTTCATTCACATGGATCCGGATGGAATGAGAATCCAGCATTTCCAGGTCAAAGGACTCCACAAAGGGTATATCCTCCGCCTCCTGATGTCTGTGAAGCCATACGGCCAGCAGGGTATTGCTGTCCAGCGGCGATCCCATGGCCATCTGGCGGATCTCCTCGTCCGAATAGCGGGTACTTCCCACCACGGAAACGCTGTCCACCTTAAACAATGCAAAAAATAAAAGCAGGGCCAGCAGCACGACGACCGCCGCCGCGCATGCCGCCACCTTCTTCCCATCCTTAGTCAGTACGATTTTTACCCGTCTTTTTTTCATCTGTCCCCTTCTAACCTCTTATTCATGACAACAGCCTGCCCCCGGAACGTATCTTCCGTTCTCCCAGATACCCTCCCGGCATATTCTCCGGCGCAATCCGTGCCAGTTCCAAACGCCGCTATCTCATTTCAATTCTGGCGCCGAGGCCTGCCAGATCCGCATCAATCGCTTCATATCCCCTCTCCACAAATCCTGCGTTGCCGATCACCGTCGTTCCCGAAGCCGCCAGGGCAGCCACCGCCAGAGCCGCGCCTCCCCGCAGGTCCCGGGCCTCCACCCGGGCGCCCGTAAGCGGCCCTCCGCCGATGATCCAGGCATCCCTTCCCGCCGTGTGGATCCTGCCGCCCAGCTTTTTCAGCTCGCCGGCCGTTTTCAGACGATCCTCGAAAATTTCCTCCCGGATTCTTCCCTTTCCCGGAATGGTCAGAAGCACCGCCATCAGCACCGACTGCATATCAGTGGGAAATCCGGGATAACACTGGGTTCTCGTATACTCCACCATACGGCGAACCCCGGATGCGTCCGCTTTTAGTTTACCACCGTTGCACTCCCATTGTCCACCCATTTTCTCGTACACCCTTAATATGGAAGCAATCTCACCCAGAGGAACATCCAGAAGTTCCACCTTCCCCCGGGTGGCCGCCGCCGCATAGAGATACGTCCCCGCCACAATCCGGTCCGGGGGCACCCAAAACTGGGCGTCCCGGAGAATACGCACCCCACGGATGCGCAGCCTTCTGGTGCCGATCCCGCCGATTTCCGCCCCCATGGCCTGGAGAAAATGGCACAGATGGGTGATTTCCGGCTCCAGGGCACAATTTTCCAGAAGCGTGGTCCCCCGGGCCTTTACCGCCGCTAAAATTCCGTTCTCCGTAGCCCCCACACTGGAGATGGGAAAGCAGATTCTGGTTCCCCAAAGGCAATCCGGCGTCCTGGCCTCCAGCAGATCCCCCTGCTCCTCCACCCGGGCACCCATGGTTTGAAATACCTTAAGATGCAGGTCGATGGGCCTCGCTCCAATGGTGCAGCCTCCCGGATACGCAATCCGTACGCACCCCTGCCTTCCCAGAAGACTTCCCATCAGCATCACAGAGGAGCGCATGCTGGCGGCATCCTCCCGGTCAATCTCGAATCCGTGCAGATTTCTGCAGCAAATCCGGAGCGTGTGATCTTCCCAGCATGTTTCCGCCCCCAGACTGCGCAGAATCCGTTCCATGGAAAAAACATCCGCGATCCGGGGACAGTTATGGAGCGCTACCTCTCCTTCGTGCAGTACGGCCGCGGCCATCATGGGCAGCGCCGCGTTTTTGGAACCCTGAATTCTGACACAGCCCAAAAGAGGGCGTCCGCCCTCTAGGATCATTTCACTCAAAATTTTCACTCCCGCACTCCCACTTATTTTAGTCTATGCGTGCGGAGGAAATATGTGACTTCCTGCCCGGGCGGCCGCCCTTATGTGAATTATCGTTACAGTTCTGCCTTCCGCTGTCCCGCGAGGCGTCCCGCTGCTTTTGCAGCGGGATCCCGAGGTCTGCAAGCGCCAGGCTGCAGGAAATGCAGCCTGTGTGCATGCTTTTGTGACAGTGAAGCCGTGAGGCTGAACTGTTACAAATTATTTTCTCTTTCCCGCGGCGCTGCGGCTCACCGACAGCGCCAGCCCCATTTCCCCCATCAGAAACAGCACGGAGGTACCTCCGTAACTGACGAACGGAAGGGTAATGCCCGTGTTGGGAATGGTGTTGGTGACCACGGCAATATTCAGGATCACCTGGATTGCCAGATGTCCCATGATCCCGGTGCAGATCAGTTCCCCCAGAAGATCCGGCGCGTGTACCGCGTTGACCATCAGCCGCCAGATCAGAAGGGCAAACACCAGAATCACCAGGGAGGCGCCCACCAGCCCGGTCTCCTCGCAGATAATGGAAAAAATCATATCGTTCTGGGCCTCCGGCACAAACCCCAGCTTCTGCAGGCTGCTTCCCAGCCCCCTTCCGAAAATGCCGCCGCTGCCGATGGCGTACAGTCCCTGGATGGTCTGAAACCCTTTCTCGTAGGCCTCCGGATTTCTCCAGATGGCCAGCCGCTCCAGCCGGTAGCTCTCCAGACTGAGGAAAATTCCCACAAACGCCAGCCCCGCCGCCCCGATTCCCACAAAAGGAAGGTATCTGGGATTGGAGACGAAAATCAGGATCACGCCGATGCCCAGGATAATCACCGCGGTACTCAGATTGTTGGTTCCCACCAGCCCCACAATGGGCAGGAGCATGGCCATGGTCCGCGCCATAAACCGGAAACTGTCCGGCCGCTTTTTGCTCTCGCTGATCTGGCGGGCCAGAAATATCACCACCGCCACCTTGGCAAATTCCGCCGGCTGGAAGGACAGCGGTCCCAGCGCCAGCCATCGTTTGGAGCCATTGTACTCCCGCCCCACAAACAACACCAGCGTGGACAGCAGCAGGGAACAGCCATAGATCGGCCAGGCCAGCCGGGCGATCCGGTGATAATCCATCTGGGATACCAGATACAGGGCCAGAAGTCCCAGTGTTGTGGCAAACAGCTGTTTCTTAAAATAATACGCCGGATCCTGAAATTTCACCCGTCCGTTGTAAGCGCTGGTACTGTACAGCAGCACCAGTCCCAGCACCAGCAGCAGAAGCACAAGAAACAGCAGCGACAGATCCGCCCGTTTCCTTTCCGTTCCTGTTTTCATCCCGTCCCGCCTTCCACCATGGTGGGCGGCTGCCCATCTTCAACTTATTTCAGCTTATGACGTTTTTCCCGGAAATATTAATCCTCCTGATACTTCACCGCATAGTACAGGCCCCAGTCCTGATCGTTGGCCCAGGGATCGTAAAAATGCGCCGACTGTCCATTGACGCTCATGGGATATACCATGGCGCAGGAGGCGCTTCCGTCCTCCCCGAAAAGACTCAGCACACCTCTGAGCGTCGCTTCCGCCCGGCGGCCGTATGTTTCCAGCTGGGGAATCCGGCCGGCTGCCCGGTAGGCCCATCCGGACAAGGAGCTCCAGTAATGGGGGAAGGTATCGCCCAGAAGCTTCCGCTTTCCGAACCAGTAGCCGTCCCAGTGCCGGATCGCCACCTGATTCAGATGGTAATCCGGCTGATCCCCCTGAAACAGCTCCAGCACCTGAAGCTGCCGGGCGGCCTCCGCCAGATACGTTTCCTCCCCGGTAATCTGATACAGTTCACACATATAGATGGCCGCCGGCGCCACGATACTCTGTTCATAATCTACCTCATGGGCCGGATAATTTCTGCCGCATTTGGCCATAAAGTCTCCCTGCTTCCGGTAAAGCTCCACCAGCCGGTCCGCTTCCGCTTCTCTCCCGGCCTTCCGGAAAACATCCACCGATTCCTTCATGGGTATTCCGATGGCGTAAAAATGACTGCCTCCCTCCCGGTAAAAGCACTCCACCACCTTTCTGTATTCATCCAACCACAAGTCCTTTCCTTCCAGCTGATACATTTCCAGAAACAACTGCGCGACAAAGGGATAATTGTACAGCCGGATATAATCTCTGCACCGGGGCATATCGTTGAACACCTCTCCGGTGTCCCCGTCGTACAGCTCCCGTATCACGTAATCCACATACAGCTTCAGGCTTTCCATCAGCTCCGGATCCGGATGCTTTCTCAGCGCGTGGGCCAGCAGGACTCCCATGCCTACCCGCTCCCGGCCGCCGTTATAATCGTTTTTGTGGCTGTAAAACTGCCGCCCCTCTTCCAGATCATAAATCAGAAATGCCCCGTACAGATGGCTTTTCTCCTCCCGGCACTGCTGCTTTTCTGCCAGGAAACGGCAACGGCTAAAAAGCAGCTCTTCCCGGTCGGGCAGCACCCGGAATTCGGCAAAGGTTCTGCTTTTTCCCCAGTGGATTTCATACCGGTATTCCCCCGTTTTCTCCGGCAACTCCCGCACCCGGACCCTTCCATTTTCCCGGGTGAAGGCCACCTGGCGGCCCTGGCAGGTGATCACCGGATCTTCCGCCGTCTCTGGGCCTCCCGCCGTCACGGAAAACTCCAGTTCCTCCTGGCCAAGAATGATCCAGCGGGGCGCCCGCACGGTAAGAAATCCCGGCGTCCGCTCCAGGATCCCGGCGAATTCCTCCCGGCTTTCAAACCATAACAGCTCCCAGGAAATCCGGTATTCCTCTCCCGGACACAGATGGAACGGCTCCGGATGCAGCAGAAAGTTTCCTCTGTGATTGCTGAGATTTCCCTCACTGCCGGGAACGGAAGTCATCCGCTCCACGCTGTAGCCCTGCAGGCTTCCCTCCGTAAGCACCAGGCCCAGATGCGGCGCCTCGCCGCCCATCCGCAACGCCATCACATAGCTGCTGGTCCCTCCGCACCAGAGATGGGTATGGCAGCAGCTGGTCATGCAGACGCCCGCCTCCGTATAGTAATCCGGCAGCACCAGGCGGATCCCCGGCCCGCCTCCCACCGTGTAAATATCAAAATCCGTATTGTTGACGAAATAGTACGTCTCCCGCAGCCGTCCCGCATCGGTAAAAGCGCGCGTCACCCGCACATCCAGCTGCTGGCAGCCCGTCACCGTTCCCCAGATTCCCTCATCGCTTTTTGCCCAGTTCATCCCATACCGGTCGCCGGGATGCCGCAGAGAGAGAATTCTTCCCTCGGAATCGTATTGCAGCTGAAACTGAGGGGAAGTTCCCTCCGGAATCTGATATTGTTCGCTCATAGAATATTGTCCTCCTTATCTTCCAGGGATGTTTATGCGTATATTCTTACGCTGGATTATTTCGCCGGCTGCGCCCGCGAACGACATTCGCCGCTCGTCTGAAGCAAGCTTCGCTTTCTTCGACTCGCTTTCGCTCATTATATCACCTCCATAGCCGTGTAACAAGAATCACCGCAGTATTCGCATTTCAATCTGTTTTTTCCAAAAGTCATCGCCAGGTTTCAAAAATCAGAAAATCCTTCAAACAAATCCCCGCTTGTTTTCATCTAATAAGTGTAATACAGTAACAGGGATATCGGAGAGGCCGCTGGAATTCCTGGAGAAATCCGGATTCCGGTTTCAAAGAAAGGGGGGTTTTATGAATCTGTTGGTAAAAAAGGCCCGAAAGCACGACAAAGCCGCATTTCAGCAGCTAATGCAACAGGAAGGCAGCTCCATGTATAAAATTGCCCGGGCTATCTTAAAAAACGACGAGGATGTGGCCGATGCCATGCAGGAAACTGCGCTGACCTGCTGGGAGAAGATCCACACGCTGAAAAAAGACAAATATTTCAAAACATGGATGGTGCGTATCCTGATCAATAACTGCAATGCCATCTGCCGCCAGCGGACCAGGACAGTATCGGGAGAAACCATTCCCGAAGCATCGTTTCAGGAAACGGGATATGCCAGCGTCGAATGGACGGACTTTCTGAATGGTCTGGAAGAAAAGTACCGCGTCGTAATTATTCTCTATTATGTGGAAGGCTTCAAGACAAGAGAAATTGCAGATATTCTTCAGCTCAACGAAAACACGGTAAGGGGAAGGCTGGCTACCGCCAGATGTAAACTGGAGACACAATACCGGGATCAGCATCGGCAGGCAACCACGAAGGATCACTCCGTCACTATTCAGGCGGAAAGGTGAGGGCTAAAAACTTTTCATGGCTATCTGACCATCCAGAAAGGAGATTCTTATATGAACAGATTTGAAGATATGATGGAACATCTTCGGAACGATACGGATATTCCGGAGCAGGTATGGACACGCTATACGGAGACACTTTCCGGACTTCCCGACCGGAAACCAGATACGTCTTCCCACAGGGGACTCAGGAAACATCTCTGGCCCGCAGCCGCGGCGGCCGTCCTGGCCCTTGGCACAGTCAGCGCCGGTGCCGCTATCCGGTGGAGCCATGGTCTTGAAAAACGTCTGCAGGTTTCCTCACAGCAACAGCAGGAAATGGAAGCTGACCATATGACTGCTTTTGTGAATCAGGCCGTTACACAGAACAATGTGACAATAACCGCACGGCAAAGCATTGTAGATAACTATACAGCTTATCTTTCCTTTGAAATCGAAGGTTTTTCTCTAAAGGAAGGCCAGGTTCCGGAATTTTCCCAAGTGGATTTTTTCGCAGGGGACGGCAATTTGTCCTGCTCCGCAGGATTCTACTTTGATGAAACTGCGGGGTCGGAAAATCATTCCTCCTATACGCTTGAAGATGGAACGCTGGAATATCATGTAATCATGCGCAGTAATGAAAAAGGCTATTTTATCGGGAACTCCATTCATGTGGAATTTCACGATCTGGGGATCTACACCGGCAAAACGACGGCGCCGGCTGTACAGACTGAAGGAACCTGGAGCTTTGACTGGACGCTTACCGGATGCGATTCCATCAAAACATATTCCCTTCAGGCTTCCCTGGGGGACAGCAACGCCACAGTTCTGGAAGCAGAGATTTCTCCTATTTCCATCGCACTCTCCTACGATTTCCCCTATCAGGAAAAAATGGAGTCCTCCCTCGATGAAAACGGAGAAGAAACTTTTTATCGGACCTTTCAGGATCCCCCCAGGTTTGCCGGAGTACGCATGAAGGACGGCACCGTCTGCACCGGGATCTCCATCATGGCATCCATGGGATATGCGGAAGATCCCGGCGTTTATCTCTACAGCGCCGCCTTTAAACCGGCAATTGAGGTGAACCAGGTGGAAAGCCTCTTATTCTATCGTAACTCTCCGGAAAATGAATCGTCGTGTGACGAAGAGAACCTGTATGTTGTTCCGCTGGAAGAATAGCAGGCAGTATTCTTTCACACATTCTGCGCATCTCTGCCAACGCGCGTTGCCAGCCGTTCCATATCCCGGGGAAGCGGAACTTCAAATTCCAATACCTCCCCGGTAAACGGCTGAACCAGCCGCACCTTTCCCGCATGGAGAGCTGTCCTGCCAATTTCCTTCTCCAGGGCTCCCCCATAGAGACTGTCGCCGGCCAGCGGGCAGCCCAGCCAGGTCATATGCACCCGGATCTGATGGGTTCTGCCCGTCTCCAGCGTCAGTCTCAGCAGGGAAAGGCCTCCTCCCGACGCTTCCACCTCCCAGTGGGTCACCGCCGGTTTTCCTCCGTCATCCACACGCATCCGGAGCCTGTCCTCCGGATCCGGCCCGATGGGCCGGCGGATACACCCCCGGCTTCCTTCCGGAAGTTCTCCCACAGCCAGGGCCGTGTACGTCTTATGAAACGCTCCGTTTTTTCTCTGTTCTCCCAGCCTGGCGGCCGCCGCCTGATTTTTGGCGAACACCATGATGCCTGAAGTTTCCCTATCCAGCCGTCCCACCGGGCGGATCCTGCACGCTTCTCCTTTCTTCAGAAGATATGACTGCACCAGATTTGCCAGTGTATCCCGGTAATGCCCTCCGGAGGGATGGCTGGCCATCCCGGCCGGTTTCTCAACCACCAGCAGATCCGCGTCCTCATACAGCACCCGCAGGATGGGTTCCCCTGCCCCCTGAAAAGTTTCCAGATGGTCCGAACGGTTTTCTTCCGTTTCCAGGCACACGCAGATTACATCCTGCAGCCCGACCCGCTCTGTCACCCGGCAGCGGTTCCCGTTTTTCCGGATCCCCTCCTCGCGGAACTTGGCCTGGCGGATTTCCCGTTTTGAAAGTCCCGCATGATGCCGCAGAAGCTTCTGGACATCCGCCGCTCCCGGAAGCCTTTCCATCTGCCCCAGAATTTCCTTTGATACTTGAATTTCCATTTCTTTTCTCATACCGGAATTGTATCATTCCGCCCCTGAAAGAGCAAGTGACTCTGCGGTTCTCCGTCTTCTCACTCCGCCGTCTCTTCCGGCAGGGCCCGCACATACTCCTTGAACATCCGTCCCCGCTCCTCGTAATTCTTAAACTGTCCCCAGCTGGCGCAGGCCGGCGACAGCAGCACCGCGTCTCCCGGGTGGGCCATGCGGGCGCAGAGTTTCACGGCCTCCTCAAGATCCTCCGCCAGAATGGTATTGGTAAATCCGCAGCGGGCGGCCGCGTCCCGGATCTTCTCCCGGGTCTGTCCGATCAGCACCAGATACCGCACCTTGCCGTCGAAGGAGCGGATCCATTCCTCATAAGAGGACTGCTTATCATAACCGCCGCCGATCAGCAGCGTGGGGCGGTTCATCGCCTGAATTCCCTTGATGGCCGCGTCCGGATTGGTGCCCTTGGAATCATTGTAATAGGCAACGCCGTTTTTCTCCGTCACATACTCAATTCTGTGCTCCACCGCCGTAAATTCCTCTACGCTGCGGCGGATGGAATCCACCGGCACGCCCGCGTAATAGGCCATGGCAGCGGCAGCCATGGTATTTTCATAATTATGGCGTCCCAGGATTTTCAGCCGGTCCGTGGAGGTGATGATCTCCTCCCGGTCCCCATCCTTCAGCACAATATTCTTTCCGTCCAGCCAGACGCCCTGGGGAAGCTTCTGCAGGCTGGAAAAATACACCGTTTTTGCCCGGAGGTTTTTTCCAAATTCCCGCAGCGTCAGATCCTCATAATTCAGCACGCAGACCTGATCCTCTCCCTGATTTTCCGTAATCAGCTCCTTCACCCGGATATATTCCTCCATGGTGTGGTGACGGTTCAGGTGATCCTCCGTGATGTTGAGGATGGCGCTGACCTGCGGGCAGAAATCCTGGATCGTTTCCAGCTGGAAGCTGCTGATCTCCGCCACCGTTACGGTGTCCTCCGTGGTTTTCAAAGCCACCGAGGTATAAGGGGTTCCGATATTTCCCACCACATACACCTGCGGCAGATAATCCGCCATGATCTTTCCCAGCATGGCCGTGGTGGTGGTCTTTCCGTTGGTGCCCGTCACCGCCAGCACCCGGCCCTTTCCCATCTGGTAAGCCAGCTCCACTTCTCCCCAGATGGGGATATTCTGCTGACGAATCCTCTCTACCTCCGGGAGATCTGTGGGAACTCCCGGACTCAGCACCGCCAGGGAAATATCCGCGAGCATCTTTGGCACAAGCTGCCCCAGGCACACGCGTACGCCGGCGCCGTCCTTCATCTTCCCCCGGATCGCTTCCGGATCCAGATCCTCATTGCTGTCGTAAATCACCGGGCACGCGCCCACTTCCTTTAACAGATCCGCAGCGCCAATGCCGCTGAGCCCGGATCCAAATACCAATACATTTTTCTCTTTTATATCCATGACTGTTTCCTCCTAAAGAGCCAGCAGGCCGATCATGCACAGGATCGCCGTAATGATGGAGAACACCGCCACCACTCTGGTCTCCGACCATCCGCACAGCTCAAAGTGATGGTGAATGGGCGCCATCTTGAAAATTCTCTTTCCGCCTGTTTTCTTGAAATAAGTGACCTGAATGATGACAGAAAGTACCTCCACCATATAGATCAGGCCCACCAGCAGCAGAAACAGCGGCATCTGCAGCATATAGGCAGTTCCAGCCACAAATCCTCCCAGTGCCAGGGAACCCGTATCTCCCATGAACACCCGGGCCGGAAAAACGTTGAACAGCAGAAATCCCATCAGGGCTCCCACCACCGCGCAGGTAATGGGCTCGATGCCGCTGCCGGTTCCCACCGCCACCACGGAGAAAAATGTGGCTACCATGATGGTCACACTGGCCGCCAGACCATCCAGGCCGTCCGTAAAGTTCACACCGTTGACCGTTCCGATCACCGCCACAAACAGCAGCGGCACCGCCACCCAGCCGATATCCCAGTAATATCCGCCGGAAAAGGGTACCAGAAGCGTCAGTTCCACATCGGTAAACCGGATCAGGTAAAAAGCGAAGATACCGGTAACCAGAATCTGGCCAGCCATCTTCTGCCAGGGCAGCAGTCCGTCGGAGCGCTTCAGCACCACCTTCAGATAATCATCAAGAAATCCGATCAGCCCGAATCCCAGCGTCAGAAACAGGATCGGTATAATGTTGGGATAATCCTTCACATACAGCAGTGCTGTCACCGTAGTGGCAATCAGAAAAATCAGCCCGCCCATGGTGGGGGTGCCCGCTTTTGCCAGATGAGACTGCACGCCGTCCGTCCGCTCTGTCTGGGAAGCCTTCAGCCGCCGCAGAAACGGAATAATAATGGGGGCCAGAATCACGCTGATCACAAAGGAAATCAGCACCGGTATCAATACTTTAAAATCCATACTTCACCTCGTACCTTCAGGCAGCACCTCTTTGCAGACGCAGACTGCCCCTTTTATTTTATCCTTCTTAGTATAATACTTTTCCTTCCATCCAGCAACCATTTTCCGGGAGGATTCTGCCCCTGATGCAGGGGGTGCCTTCCGCCGTGTCCCGGTTTCTTTCCGGCAGTCAGGAGGCATCCTCACTCTTGGTTTTGGGAATCTCCAGATAAGGCAGGATGTTTTCAAAAATATTCTGAATCACCGGCGCCGCGATGGTTCCCCCGTAATAAATCCCCTGGGGATTATAAATAATGCACAGCCCCAGCACCTGTGGATCATCCGCCGGCGCAAAGCCCAGGAAAGAGGAAATATACCGGTTGGCGCTCCGGGGCAGTGTCTGGGAGGTGGCAGTTTTCCCGCCGATCCGGTACCCTTCCACCTGCGCGTTCTTCCCTCCGCCCTCACTGACCACCTGCTCCAGCACATACCGGATTTTTTCCGAGGTCTCCTCCGACAGGATCTGCTGCCCCTTCTCGTAGCTGTAAGTCTGGATCACATTTCCGTCCCCGTCCCGGGCCTCCATGGCCAGATGCGGCGTAATCCTGTATCCCCCGTTGATGAGAGAGGACACCGTGGCCGCCAGCTTCACCGGCGTAATCTGGAAGGACTGCCCGAAAGCCATGGTGGCCAGCTCCACCTGGCCCATATCCTCCTTCCGGTGGGTGATGGTACCCGCCTCGCCGGGCAGATCGATTCCCGTCTTTTCCATCAGGCCGAATTTCTCAAAATAGGAATAAAATTCATCCACGCCCATCCGCAGCGTCACATCGATAAATACGGGATTGCAGGAATTTTCCACCCCCTGCACAAAAGTTTCGCTGCCATGGCCGTTCCGGTTGGCGCAGTGAATTCTCCTGTCATCCACCACCCGGTAGCCGGGACAGTAAAAGGAATCCTTAAGCGTCACTGCCCCGGACTCCAGCCCCGCGGCGGCGGTGATCACCTTGAAGGTGGAGCCCGGTTCATAGGTGTCGTTGATACAGATGTTCCTCCACATCTGATTCAGCCGCTCCTGCAGCTCTTCCTCCGAAAGCGTGCTTTCATCGGTGCCGTCGTTGAGGGTAAAGGGATCATTCAGATCAAATTCCGGCACATTGACGCAGGCATAAATTTCTCCGTTCTGCGGATTCATAATCAGAATGGACACCGCTTCCGCCTCTTTCTGTTCCATCACCCGCAGCGCTTCCTGCTGGGCGTATTCCTGGATATTCCGGTCCAGGCTCACGGTGAGATCATAGCCGGCCACCGGTTCTATGCGGCTCTCCCCGATCTCTCCGATTTCAATTCCCCTGGCATCGGTGGTGGTGAGAATTTTCCCGTCAATGCCTTTTAAGATCTCTTCATATTTTACTTCCAGTCCGATGATCCCCTGGTTATCGCCCCCGGTAAATCCCAGTACCCGGGAAGCCAGCTGCCCGTAGGGATAATACCTCCGGTAATCCTCATCCACTTTTACCCCTTCCAGCCCCATGGCACGGATCCGGTCCCCGGTCTCTTTGTCCACATTGGTTTTCACCCGCTCGATGGAGGACACCTTTTCCACCCGCTCTCTGGCTTTCTCCTCGTCAAGGCCCAGCTCCTGCACCAGCATGCTGATCACCTTTTCCGGTTCCGTAATCTGGCTGTGGATCACGGAAATGGTGCAGACCGTCCGGTTATCCGCCAGAACCGTTCCCGTCCTGTCTAGAATCTTCCCCCTGGCCGCTTTGATATCCCGCTCCCGCTCATGGAGGTCATCCGCCTTCTCCGCGTAATATTCGGACCGGAAAACCATCAGGTACACCAGCCGGCCCACCAGCCCGGCCAGCAGGGCCACACAGCAGAAAAATACCACCACGGTCTTTTTTTTGTGGAAGGTCATATTTTTGCGCATGAAAAAACCTCACAGAAGCTTTCCTTAAATCTTATGGATTCTTCTGTGAGGTTATTCTTTTAAAATCCGTCCCGGCAGTCTTTGCGTTCTTCCCGGAAGTTCCCGTCAGTTCCCGCTCTGCAGCTGGGCGTCCTCGTTGGTAATTCCGCCGTCCTCCTGCTTCTCGCCGCCGGTAACTTCTTCCTCCTCGTCGGGAGGCACGATACTTCCACTGTTGTCGACGCCCTGCTCACTGCCGCCGCTTTCACCGCCGCTGCTGCTGTTTCCGG
>DVON01000078.1 GCA_018713585.1 Candidatus Pullilachnospira stercoravium
ATCTTTACCCGCCGGTTCAGCGCCGGGCACATCCGCACCATATCCGCCGCCACCTCAAAAACAATGGAGGCCTGCTGTCTGTCAGCGGCACAGCCATACACTTCCGCGCGTTCCTCCCCATCGCCGCAGCAGAGCAGAAGGGCTACCGCCGCAGCCAGTTCAGATTTGCCCTGTTTCTTGGGGATCTCAATGTATGCGGTATTAAACTGCCGATATCCATTTGGCTTCAGGATCCCGAACAGGTCCCGGATGATCTGCTCCTGCCAGTCAATCAGCTCAAATGGCTTTCCCGCCCAAGTCCCCTTGGTATGGCACAGACTCTCAATGAAAGCCACCGCGAAGTCTGCTGCTTCTTTGCAGTATTGGCTGTCCTTCGCCTTAAATTCCGTCGGCTTATATTTTTTCAGTTTCCGCATTCCCATATAAACCAACTCCTTACACGTATTTCAGCCACTGCCTGTACACCTCACTGGCAATGTTCGCCATCATTACCGGCGGCACGCTCATCCCGCAGACATAATTGACTTCCTGATCCATGAAATCATAGTCTTCCGGAAACGTCTGAGTTGCCACATAATCATGGACGGAATACTTTTCCCCGTCACAGAACCTGGTTACAATCGCACAGGCGGTATTGGTCGGCGCTACCCGGCTGTCTTGCACAATAGCATTGTTGAACATGGACAGTTTTCCGCGTTCCCTAAGGGAGATATCTGCGAAACAGGTATCCCCTTTCTTCCTTTTCGCCACCAGCTCCGTCATCAGCGCTTTCTGGTAGGGAATCCCATGCTCGCTCCGCACTTCTCCGAAGCGGATCGGCTTCTCATGGAAATCCAGCTTCAGTTTCGGCAGGTCCAGGTCATTGCGATGGGCAATAAAAAAGACACGCCTCCTCCTCTGCGGAACCCCCATGGTGTGGGCGTCCAGCAGGAAGATCTGTGTCACATAGCCCGCCGCTTTAAAGGCTTTCAGAAGTTCATTCACGTAGCCCCTGGCGTTGCCTTTCAGCAGGCCGGAAACATTTTCCGCGATCACTGCCTTGGGCTTTAAAATCTCCGCTGTCCGGATGAAATGCAGGAACAGATCATCCAGCCGCTGTTTCTTCTGCCCTTCCCGGAATGCCTTTTCCTTTCCCCATGCCTTCTCCCGGTCCCCGGCAGTGGAAAATACGGAACAGGGCGGCGACCCGTCCAGGATATCCAGATGTCTTAATTCCTCCGGGTAGACCTGCAGCTGATTGAATTCCCGGATATCCATCAGATACGGATACTGCGGATGATGGTTCCGCCTGTACAGCTTCATCATCTCCGGGTCAATCTCACAATTCCCCAGCACCGTGTACCCGGCAAGCTTATATCCCATGGAAGAGCCTCCGCCGCAGGAGAAACAGCTGAATACCGTTTTCCCGTTCCTTGGAACATCCTTCAAATCATCCAGCCGCCATTTCCATGGGAACCTGTGGTCAGTTGAATTTAAAGCCGCATCTTGGACATTCGTGCGCGAATTCTTCATCCCCAAACTCCTCCTCGTCATACTCCTTATTGCTTCCCGTATCGTCCGGGTCCTCACGGACCGCAAACAGGTCTGTCACCTCATCCTCGCGGAAGCCGGTCAGGGATACGTCAAAGTCCTCTCCCTGCAGGCTTTCAATCTCGATCCTCAGAAGTTCCTCGTCCCATCCGGCGTCCATAGCCATACGGTTGTCCGCCAGGATATACGCTTTCTTCTGGGCTTCGCTCAGATGGTCCGCCAGCACGCAGGGAACTTTTTCCATACCTTCCTCCTGCGCGGCCAGCACACGCCCATGCCCTGCGATAATCCCGCAGTCCCCATCAATGATTACCGGATTAAGGAACCCGAATTCCCGGATGGATGCCCGCAGCTTCGCGATCTGCGCCGGGGAATGGGTTCTTGCGTTGTTGATATACGGTACCAGCTTCGCGGTCTCCACCATCCGCATTTTATGTTCCATCTCACATTCCTCCATTTCTTGCCCGGAGCAGCCGCTCCATCACATCATCCTGGGGCGTAGACCCCTGCCACTCCACCGAGCAGTTTTCCTTCACTACCTGGTAAATCTGATACCAGATCTGGTTGACCTGCTTCATATACTGCTGGGACATGGAAACATACGGGGAAGCGATGGCGTTCCCGGTTGTGGGATGCTTGGCAAGGAAGCCATACTCTGAAATGCATTCCTCGCACTGGATCCACCTGGATACGGACACCGCGTACTGCTCCACCAGCTGGATATTGACCAGCCGGTCACATCCCCGCTCCCTCAGCCATTTCCATGTCTCTTCATACACCTCCGCCGCGCAGAAACTCTTTCCGCTTTTCTGCTTTGCTTTCAGGTAATCCTTCACCGGCGGCATTTCCTCCCCGGACATCTCCGAAGGCTCCGGCAGGTCCAGGACCAATGCCGTACCGCCGTCATTGATCCGGTCTGTCAGCGCTTTCTTTTTCCTTCCGGCGCCGACCCTTGCGCCGCCCCGGCCTGTCCCATCCCTGGCCATGGCCTTCACCCCTTTCCTTTCCGGGGGCAATACCCCCTTTGATTTCCATTTTTTGTACACGACACCCCCGCACCGTTCCCCAAAAGAAAAGGCACAGAGATTTTGACCGCCCCTCTCCGGCTGAACTTTCACCGGTTATGCCAGCGGTCTCCGTTCTCCGCGTGGATCTTCGCGTGGCAGGACCGGCACAGGGCGATCAGGTTGCTCCGTTCATGGGTTCCGCCTTGAGACAGCGGCAGCTTATGGTGGATTTCCTCGGTCCTCACATACCGTCCTGCCTTCAGGCACTGCTCACACAGCGGATGCTCCGATGCATACTTATCGCGGATCCGTTTCCATGCCCGTCCGTATCTGCGGCGTACAGCAGGATCCCTGCCGTACTTCTCGTAGCGGCGGTTCTCTTCTTTCTGATGTTCCTCACAAAACCTTCCCTCCGTCAGGTTCGGACATCCCGGCCAGGAACATGGCCGCTTCGGTTTCCTCGGCAATACTCCCACCTCCTTCGGGCATAAAGAAAGCCCTGGGGAATCGCTTCCTCAAGGCTCTCTCTTTTTATTTTCCGCACCTTAACAATATCAGAAAGGCATACTGTAATGTACTTGATTTTACTGTATTGTTTCAGGAATTTCGATTTCCGCAAGGGCTTTCCGGTGAAGCCGGAATACATTATCGATGCCGTAGCCAAGCTCAATCGCGATTTCTTCCCATCTCATATAGGACAGGTACCGCAGTTCCAATACCATCTGAAGTTCCGTATTCTCCACAGCTTTGATTCTGCGGACAATCCCCTTCTTCAATTCCACCAGCCAAAGCATATCCTGGTTGATTTCTGATTCCAGGTCTATGATCCTGCAGACGGTATCTTCCATTCTGGAACCATCCCTGTTCGGACTCTTCGGCATATCCGAATAAGCCGCTGTGACTTTGGCCGCCAGATTATGAAGTTCCTCAATCTGATTCAGCTTGCTCTCGATCCGCTGGTTCAGCCCGAATGCCTGGGATAAATACTTCTTTGCTTCCTGCTGCTTTCTGTTCATAAGCCACCTCCGATTGAAATCTGTAAATCGTTCCCCTCGGATTGCCTCCCTTGATTGACTATGATGACCTTATCTCCGCCTGAAGTCTGCGGATCAAACATTCTCCATCTACGGAAGTAAATGTCTGATACCAGCCGGAACGGAAAAACCTCTCAATCCGCAAAGCCTCATCTATAGCATCCTTGTTTTTGGGATGCGCTTTTATTTTCTTCAGCGCTGCCCTGTAATCCTCCGCCGCCTGCGCGATGACCGCGTTCGCAAGGTTCTCATAAGGATCCCCTGCCTGTTTATTGACGATCGCCATGCCCCATCACCTCCGCTTTCACGGCATCAATCAATGCCTTTTGTGTGTGGTCTTTTGTTTCCAGCGCGCGCATGATCTGTTCATCAATGGTCTTCGCCGCAAGGATGTGGATCACGGACACCGTCTCCTTCTGTCCCTGCCGCCAAAGCCTCGCCACTGTCTGCTGGTACAGTTCCAGGCTCCATGTAAGCCCGAACCACACCAGGATATTCCCGCCGCTCTGAAGGTTCAGGCCGTGTCCGGCGGATGCCGGATGGATGAGCCCCACAGGAATTTCTCCCTGATTCCACCGCCGGATATTCCGCTCCTGATCCAGTCTGGCGAAACCGATCTTAAGTCCGGAAAGCCTGTCCTGGATCCGTTCCAGGTCATGCTGGTACCAATAGGCCGCAAGGACCGGCTTCCCGTTCGCTGCCTCAATGATGTCCTCCAAAGCATCCAGCTTCCGGTCATGGATCATTTCATAAGCGCCGTCATCAGAATACACCGCCCCGTTTGCCATCTGGGACAGCTTCCCGGACAAAGCCGCCGCGTTCGCGGCTGTCACTTCCCCTTCCGGCAGCTGTAAAAGAAGATCCCGCTTCATCCGCTCATATTTTTCAAGTTCCGGTTCATCCAGATGTACCATGTATCTGGAATTCACCAGTTCCGGCATCTTCAAATGATCCGCTGATTTCATGGAAATCGTGATATCAGAGATCCTGTCATAGATCGCTTCTTCCGCCCCCGGAAGGAGTTTATAGCTGTATACGACATGCCCGTTCGTCTTATTCGGCATGAAATACCGATTCCGGTACTGCCCGATAAACCTTCCCAGCCTCTGCCCCATATCCAGAAGCTTATATTCCGCGAACAGGTCCATCAGCCCGTTGGAAGAAAGCGTCCCGGTCAGGCCCACGATCCGCTTCACTTTCGGCCGCACCTTCATCAATGCCTTAAAGCGTTTTGCCTGCCAGTTCTTAAAAGACGACAGCTCATCCACCACTACCATGTCATAATCAAACGGCAGGCCGCTCTTTTCCACCAGCCACTGGACATTTTCCCTGTTGATCAGGTAAAGATCCGCCTGTGCTTCCAACGCCGCCGTCCGTTCTGTCTCTGTTCCCACTGCCACGCTGTAGCGGAGATCCGATATATGGTCCCATTTTTCGATCTCATCCGGCCAGCTCATTTTTGCCACCCGGATCGGCGCGATCACAAGCACCTTGCGAATCTCAAAACGGTCAAACATCAGATCATAGATTGCCGTCAATGTAATGGATGTCTTCCCAAGCCCGCATTCCAGGAATACCGCCGCCGTCTCATGCTCCTTGATATATTCCGATGTGTAAACCTGGTAATCATGCGGTTCGTATTTCATCAATGATCCCTCCAATCTGCCCCGGGTCATCCAGCACATACACCCGATACCCCAAAGACCGCAGCAGCCCATGCCTGGACTCCTGCAATGGCCTTGCTTTCTTCCCCGGAGCCTTTACTTCCACAAAGCCCATCCTCCCGCCCGGCAAAAGCACGATCCTGTCCGGCAGGCCATCAAATCCAGACGCTGTCCACTTGGGACAGATCCCGCCTGCCGCCTTTACCGCTTTTACCAGCTTCTGCTCCACTGTTTTCTCTCTCATGCTTCCTCCTCTCCCGAAACAGCCGAACCAAAAATTCCTTACGCGCGTATATACATGCGTTACACACGTCTGCTTTCTATCAAAAACACTATTTATTTGTACTATAAAGAAAAAGTTGTTTCGCTGTTCCATATCTGCTCCAAACCCTGCATGTTTCCATGCTTTGTCACTGAACAACCCGTTAGGAACGGAACAAGAAGCTGTTCTGTTCCGGCAGGTTGTTCACTAAAATCATTCATCTCTTTTGTAGATTCTCTGC
>DVON01000079.1 GCA_018713585.1 Candidatus Pullilachnospira stercoravium
TACCAGCCCCCGGTTGGTGGCCCGCATGGTTCTGCTGTTTACCGCCCGATCCATAGGCTTACCCGATGGAAACCGTGCGGACGGCCTCTGCGGGAAGCTCCAGGCGGACCGCTCCGTCTTCCACGGGAAGCTGCTGTGCCGTTTTTTCCATCACATCTGTCAGCGCCGCTTCCTTGGGCTCCCATCCTGTTTTCAGAATCACCTGCTCAGCATCCCCGGACAGGCTGTGCAGTCTTACCACCAGACGTTTTCCATCCTCGGAAACTTTGATGCCGTCCACGCCGGCACAGCCCTCCACCTGAAGAAGAGAACCTGCGCAGGGAATCGTACCGGTATGGGCGCTGTTGGAGCAGGCGTATACCGGATGTACAAAATTCTGATGCGCTCTGGTCATGTCCTCCCCGGAGGCTGCCGCCAGCCCTACGCCGATCCGCATATGATGCGTTCCCTGATCGGGGGTGGGATCCGGGTCAAAGGATCCCCTCAGAAGCGCCAGGCTGATGGAATCCTGCCATCCGCGGAAACCGTATTTGCAGTCGCTCATCACCATCACTGCCCGGTCCCCGTACGGTGCCTTCTGGCCCATAAAGCCTGTACACGGCACATCCTGCGCCAGCGGGCTCCGCTCCTTCACCCCAAAGGGCACCGCGCAGAGATAGGATTCGCAGCTGCCCGCAAAGGGAACAGTGAAATTCAGCTGCGGCACGCCGTCCGCGCAATTTCCCAGTTCATGCCATTCCACCGCCACATCAAAGGCCAGCGTGCGGCTTCCCTTTTCCAGGGATACCGATGTTTTCAGAGAGGATTGGCCAAAGGGGATCTCATAAACTGCCTGCTGCCGCAACATTCCGGGCGTCCATTCCAGCAGCTTCACCGGAGCCTCCCGGTTCAGGTCATGGATCTCCATCCACTGACCCACCCGCCAGGCGGTCATCTCCTGCACCGCGTTCTCCCGGATCAGCCGGAAGGTACAGGAGGGCTCCTGGATATGCTCTTTTCCGGTTTCCTTATCCACAAAGGAAATCAGTTTCATGGTATTTCTGTCAAATACCGCTTTTACCAGCTCGTTCTCCATCACCAGCGGCAGGTCCGTGAAATGATCCAGCCGGGGATCCTCTGCCGGGGAATTGGAATAGGAGGCCCATTCCTTATGGAGCCGTTCTTCCTCCTTCTCCTCCAGAACAAAGGACGCATAGCCCAGGCCTTTCACCTCTCCGTAAAGGAGAACCGTATGGTAATGGTGTCCCCAGTAGTGGGTTCCCTCCTCCACCACCTGGCAGTCCACGGGATTTCCCGCCTGATCTTTCGCGGTCAGCAGACGGGCATCTCCCTGCCAGTCCCAGAGAACCGTGCGGATCACGCCCCGCCTGGTATGGGGAAGGGGATTGAAAGCGGTCACAATCCGCGAGGGGCCGGAAGTACGCTCCGCGTAACCGGTCATATAGCCGTAAGCGTCCTCCATGCCGAAACCGGCGCCGGCGCCGAAGGAACGGGCGGCTTCCTCCGGAGCGCCCAGGGCACTGGTATCCATCCGGGCGCAGATGCTCCGCATGGCGTGGTTCAGATTGATCTGGGATGCCGCCATGGCTCTCTGAAATTCACCCAGCGCGTATTCCCCGGTCTCCAGTACGCCGGTACCGGGAAGAATATCGTGGAACTGGTTGAACAGAATTTTCTCCCAGGCGCTTCTGAAATCCGATCCGGGACGGTAATCCGGCGCCAGATGGCGGGCTATGGCGTCCAGGGCCTCCACCTCATACAGCCGGTCCTCCCCGATCCTGTTGGCCCGTTTGATTCTGGCCTGGGAAGTATAACATCCGGTGAAAATATAGTTCAGTTCCTGCTCCACCACCGGCAGCTGATCTCTGACCTTTTCAAGCTGCGCGAAAAATTCCCTCATGGTTCCGAAACGGATTTCGGGCATCAGCGGCCAGCTCTGCATCTCGATCCACCGGCTGATATCTCTTCTGGTGGGTCCGCCGCCGTGATCTCCCACCCCGTAGAGCTTCAGGGCCGTGGTCAGTCCGTATTTTCTGCAGAAACCAGGCACATAACCCAGGCAGTCATACTCCACCACCTCGTCGTTGTACCACACCGGCTCCCGGTACACCAGCACCTGGGCGCCGGAGGGCGCTCTCCACCGGTATACATGTTCTCCGTCGTATCCCCTACAGTGATAATAGTATTTCACGCCGCCCTGGTTTAAAATCTCCGGCACATTTTCGCTGTGACCGAAAGTATCCGGCTCAAAGTCAATGTTCAGAGACTCCTGGGGAATCCCCAGCAGTCCGGAAAGATACGTCTTTGTATACAGCAGATGGCGGGCCATAGCCTCGCTGCCGGACATATTTTTATCATTTTCCACCCAGCTGGAGGCGGTAACCTCCCAGCGGCCTTCCTGAACTCTCCGGCGAACCCGGTCCAGAAGTTCCGGATAGTATTCCTCAAGAATCCGGTAGACGGAAGCCTGCGACTGGGAGAATTTGAACTGAGGATATTCCTCCATCAGCTGCAACATCGTCTCAAAGGTATCCACCGTCACGGACGCCGTCTCCTGAAATCCCCACATCCAGTTCATATCGATATGCGCGTGGGCCACCACCAGCACCGTCAGCGACCTGGCCGTTTCCTTTACAGGCTCCAGATCCTTCTCCAGCGCCAGCACCGTATCCTTTGTGATGGCTCCCTGCTCCCTCGTACAGAACCACAGCTTTTCCACCGCTCCATGTACCAGTCCGTTCTGTTTTTCGTTCATAAAATCCTGCAGCTCCAGCAGATACTGCAGCTCCGATAAAATTCTTTTGGCCCAGATGCCGGACCAGGCATTCTTTTTCAGCTCTTTGAACTTCCCAGTCACATTTTTTTCTCTCATGACCAATCGCCTCTCTCTTTCATTTTTTGACGGCGCATAACCACCGAAGGTTCCTTCCTGCTTTCCCTGCCGGCAGCCACACGCTGCGGAAGAAGATTTCGGATTTCCTCTTCATCGGCCGCGCAGCCGTATTTCTCAGGATTTCGCGTCCGGATATTCAAAGCACAGCAGCCGGTACGGCTCCTCATCCTCTTCAATCTCCGGGAATCGTCCCACATTCTCATAAAAACGGTTATCTTTCACATCATCGTTGCACATGGAGACCTCCCCGATCAGCACGTCGCCGGTTCCCGGCTCCACCGCGAAGTCGTGGTACTGATGAGGCCACAGGGTAATACTCTCTCCCGGGCGCAGCAGCACGCCCGTTCCCGCCGGCGCATAGTAAGAACGGCCGTCGGAATTCACCAGAACCGGCTGATCGGACAGACCGCCTTCCCCGTCATCCTGGTAAACCGTGATGATCAGATTTCCTCCGCCCCGGTTAATGATATCCTCGCTCTTTTTCCAGTGAAAATGCATAGGCGCCCGCTGGCCTTCCTTGAGCATAATCAGCTTCTCCGCGTAAACCTTCTGGTACCGGTCATCATTCTGATTTCCATTTCTCAGGGTAATCAGGGCAAATCCCACCTTCTCCCAGTCTCCCATGCCGAAATCCGTGATATCCCAGCCCAGCATATTATCCCGGATTTCATCGTATTCATGGCTCTTCTGTTCCCAGTCCTCCCGTGTCCAGGAGCAGAAAGGCGGCAGCACAAACCCATGCTCCCCTGTCAGCCGCTCCATATAGCGGATGCAGCTGTTGATCTCTGATCGTTTCATGGATCCTCCCTTCCCTCCGGGTGCCGATGCAGCCGGAGCATTAAAGTAAATTCGGTTTACTTTAATATAGCCCTGCGGTCTTTGCATTGCAAGCGCTTTCTGTCCGTCAGAAAAGATTCATGATAATCCACAAGTTTGGATGGGGGTTTTTGTGGAATTCGATACACAATCAGAATCGTGCTGTTCATAGCAGCAAGTCCGCGGGACGTTGAAAGGCTGAATAGACTACTTATTTTCAGAATAACGGATATTTTTTCCTTTACCTCTTTTGATCAGCACACCATCTTCAACCAATTCCCGCAGAAGCAAAATCGCAGTGGCCTGTGAAATCCCCAGGGCCGACTCTACATCCGCACGCACAAATGACCCTTTATTGCGGCACAATTCCAAAACCGCGCGAATCCGTTTTTCTTTCTTCTCCGGGATGGTAATTCTGCTGTTTCTTTCCATATGCTGAAATTCCTGATCTTCAGTTACGAAATTTCGGTTGGGCAAAGTAATTTTAAAAGCATTGTCTGTTGTCTGGATTACCGGCTTCACCATATCATCTTCATAACATTCATTGATTTTCAGGATTCCTGTGCCATATGCTTCAATCAAACGCAGACGATAAAAAATGTTTGCCAAATGCTGATTGCGCAATACGGATACCCCCAGCTTCACATCATCCAGCGTAATACCCTTCACCAAACCGCCGATTGTCACAAATTCGATCCGGTCATCGAAAATACTGATAAGCCCGGCGCCGCTGAAAGAATAATCCCGGTGAACAACAGCATTCAACAATGCCTCACGAACTGCCTCCGGAGGATAATCTCTCGTATCTACCCGGTCTAACCCGGAAAATTCCGCACGGGTACGGTTGTAACGATCGATATAGGCAAAAGCTTCATCCAGCTGTTCCAGAAGCGAACCAGTTAATTCCCGCCGGTCCTTGAATACTGATTTCCTGCTCCCCTGAAAAACAGCCAGTTTAATCATATGGGTACACTGATCTGACAGCAAAAATGCCAGGTTTGTGTACATATTATCCTCTCCAATCAGGTGAAGCGTACGCATCTGTGATTTTCCGAACTCAACCTTCCGTTTCCGGAAAAACGCATCCGCCTTTTCAAAAGTCAGCTGCTGATTCAGAGACCTGGCAGTTTCATAACTGTCACCGCTGGTTTCTTTAATCATGTTCAGAATTGCCGCCTCTGTCGCGGGAACGGTAGACGCCCCCTGGCGGACATAGACTCCTTCCGGACGGATTCCCTTTCCCTGCAGGTAATAGGGCCTGGCTGTTCCCCTCTGAACAGTAACAATGACAATTTCCTTTTCATCTGCCAGCTCATTACGGCATTCCACAAACAGAGTAATATCGGGACGAACCGCATCCCGGACCGCATTGGTCACTCGCAGCATCGTATCATCCACATTATCAACACCGCAGACTGTGCCGTCATCATTCACGCCAATATAAAGCGTTCCTCCATCGCTGTTGGCAAAAGCAATTATTGTCTTCTTTATATCATCGACATATTCTCTCTTGAATTCTGTTGTCTTATTTTCTGTGAGCATAATAACTCCTCCGGATAATACTAATTATATTCTAATCTAATAATTATTATAATCATTTTTATCAGATTCACAAGCAGAGTTTTGTTTTGTATACAGAAAGGCCGGCCTCATCGGCCAGCCCTTCCCTGTTCACAACAAAACGTCCGCGGCAGATACCTTCCATACAACTGCCGTCACATCTCTATCCACTCTATTTCAGATTCTCCGGATTCAAACACTCCAGCTCCGGCACCACAAACCGTCCGTCCTTTCTCACCAGCACATCATCAAAATAAATCTCTCCGCCGCCGTACTCGGGTCTCTGGATCAGCACCAGGTCCCAGTGGATGGCGGAACGGTTGCCGTTCCAGGCATCCTCATAGCAGCTGCCCGGCGTAAAATGAATGGAGCCGCTGATCTTCTCATCAAACAGCGTATCCTTCATGGGATCCAGTACATAGGGATTCACGCCCAGGGCAAATTCTCCCACATACCGGGCGCCTTCATCGGTGTTGAACACCTCGTTGATCCGCTCCGTATCGTTGGCCGTGGCCTTCACAATCTGTCCGTTTTCAAACTCCAGCCGGATCTGCTCATAGGTAAATCCGTTATAGGAGGACGGCGTATTGTAGGTGATCACGCCATTTACCGATTCCTTCACCGGCGCCGTGTACACCTCTCCGTCGGGGATATTGGCATGGCCGGCGCAGGGGATGGCAGGAATTCCCTTGATGGAGAAAGTCAGATCCGTTCCCGGTCCCACGATCCGCACCCGGTCGGTCCGGCTCATGTATTCCACCAGGTGTTCCATGGCCTTGCCCATTTTCGCGTAATCCAGCGTGCACACATCGAAATAGAAATCCTCAAAAGCCTCCCGGCTGGTTCCGCACAGCTGCGCCATGGCGGAATTGGGGTACCGGAGAATCACCCAGCGGGTGTGAGCCACCCGGCGCTCCATATGCACCGGCGTATTGTAATACTTGTTGTACATGGCCATGTTCTCCGCCGGCACATCCGACAGCTCCGAGGCGTTGTCCGATCCGCGGATGCCGATATAGCAGTCCATCTGATCCATCTCCGCAGAATCGATCTGCGCCATCAGCTCCAGCTGCTCTTTGGTGGCGTGCAGCAGCACCTCTCTCTGAAGCCGGGGTTCCGCATAATGCACAAAGGGAATACCTCCCGCCTCATAAACCTCTTTTACCAAAAGCCGGGCCAGGTCCTCCGTGGACTGTCCGATATAGTGAATATACACCTTGTCATCCTTTCCTACGCTCACAGAGTAGCGCACCAGATTTCTGGCCAGCTTTTTCAGTCTTTCATCCATGATGTTACTCTCCTTTACTGGGTTCTCCCATATTTTCCATATAGGTGATAAATACATTTCCGGCGGCTTCAAACAGATTTGTGCTGTCATTCATTCCGTAATATCCCTGCTCGCCGGTGGACGGATAATACAGAATCGTATTCAGGCTGTTGTAGCCGATAATCACCACCGTCTCCGAACTGGAGGTCCTGGCAATTACCGGATATCCCTTACCCACCATGTAGAGTACGCTCTCCAGCGGGCATCCGGTGAGGTTCAGCACCGTATAGCCGTCTCCCAGCTCCGCGGCCAGTGCCTCCTGATCCAGCGATCCGGCAAGCACAGAGGCCGGAAGCGTCTCCGTATCCAGCTGCTGCAGATCCGGCTGATTACCCCGCTCCCACACGTACTGCTGCTGACGGTTCAGCACCACACCCATCTGCTCATAGGCACGGGTCACCGCTTCGTTCACATTCAGCCATGTGCTGTCAAGGCTTCCCTTGGCATATACATAATAAATCTCCTCTTCCTGCCTGGTCACCTCCAGCCCCAGCTGTGTTGATTCCTCGTTTTCCAGAATCGAGGATGCCAGATACAGCACGTTGCTGCTGCTGACCGACCGGTCAAAATCCAGACCGATCTGTGTCGCCTTCCTGTCTGTGGTGATCAGCCTTATACTGACAGTTTCCTCACTGGTCTGCAGATTATTCATGATATGGTCACTGTTTATGGACACATACGCGTCATCCTCCCACTGTACACGCAGAAGCTCCACAGATCCCTCCAGAATATTCACTCCGGAAATCCATACATTGTCCTCGTGATATTCTTTTACCACTTCCCCACTGAAGTTCTGAATCCGTACCGTATTCATGGCAAATACCGTAGTCCCCGTGTCGTCCGTAACAATATCCGCATCATTGGCGATACCATAAATAAAGTCCTCATTAATAAATCCCAGCGCTTTGACTTTCTGCCCCTCCTGCGCCTGCACAGTATACTGTTCTCCGCTCTCCAGACTCAGCACCGTTATGCTGGTGGACGCGTTCTGAGACATCTGATCCATCCATGCAATGCTGGCCTGGGAACTGGAAATAACACAGCAATCCTGCTGAATATTTTCCTGAATAATCTCATACGTTTTCCTGGCAATATCAATCTTATAAAGATCATCCTCCAGCAAAAGGTAAAGCATATCTTCCCTGGAAACATAGGACAGACGTTCCATATCGCTCTTAAGGTACTCATAGGAAGTATTCATGGGAATGAACAGTTCCTCGGAAATCAGGTTCTGCTCCGCGCCGTAATGGTATACAGCAATCCCCACCTCTCCCTCATGGGCATCTTTATTCATATACCCGTAAACCACGAAGTCAATGTCGCCGGATTCCTCTACCCGGACGATCTTGATCCCGTGTTCCTGCAGAAGCTCCCTGGCATCCAGATCACCGTTGCGGAAGCTGAATACCCGGGTGGTTTTGTTGGCACTGCGGTTATAGGACCACAGCTCTCCCTGCTGCACAAAAGCCACAATGTCCGCATTCTGATTGGACTGGTACTGGATCGTCCGGTCCGTGATACCCAGGTTAATCCCGTTGCTGGTAAGATCCGTGTTCTCTCCGTCAAACAGTTCCTCGGCATTTCTCTCAAAATCCAGCAGACGCATTCTGGACTGATCGTAGCGCATCCGGTAAAAATCCGTCACCTGCAGAAGGTCAGAAGGATTGTCTTCTTCCGTAGAAGAAAGTACATACTCCATAACAATACTGCAGGTAGTCTCGTTCATGTCCTTGATAACCGGCACTGCCTCCTGTACAATCTCAGGGTTCAGTTCTCCCCAGGTAATCATGTCGAAACTGGAATGAATGTTGACACTGGTGTATGTGCTGTTGCTCTGCGTATCATCCGGCTCCAGATAAGCCGACAGATCGGAGGCCGTCTCCGGTGTGGTGCAGGACTCGTAAAAATCCTTTGCGAACGTCAGATACTCCTGAATATTCAGTCCCGCCCGCTGCAAAAGCCTGGTATAATAAAAATAATTCTCACCATTTTCCAGCTGAATCTCAAACCGCAGCGTATATTCCTGATTCATCAGGATAGGATTTTCAACCTGAAACTCCGCCCGCAGATTCTCCCCGTCATCCTGAAGGCTTTTAATCTTGCCTTCTTCCACTACCGTTGTTCCGTCCGCGGTGGAAACCCGGTAATTAACCGCCTCCACCTTACTTCCCATAGGCTCCACGATCATCGTCAGCGCTCTTCCCGTAGACAGCGGTGTCAGGCTGTCGCGAATATACTGTTCCTCCATTTCATCCGCATAGCCGTACATGGGATTCACCAGAGTGCCCTCCACCTCCATGTAAAGCACCGGAAGGGTGGGTTCTTCCATTTCCCGGGTCTCCTGGGTAGTTCCCCGGTTGATATACCATAATGTTCCTGCGGCTGTCCCCACAAACAGCAGCAGAAGTACTCCCGCTTTTATTAACCCCTTTTTCATTTTTCCGCGCCTCCCTGAAACAGCAGGCTCTCCAGTGTGGGATGCAGATGAAACGCATCCAGACACGCCCGGAGTTCTTTCTCATTGTCCTTCTTCTTTCCCGTGTAGACCGCACGGATCAGCAGATTCTTCGGCGTATGCTCCATATCGATGAACTCCAGAATCTGCGTCTCATAGCCGGCCCTCTCCAGCATCTGCGCCCGCAGTCCGTCCGTCATCAGCGCCGCGATCCGTTCCTTCAGCACCCCGTAAGAAAATACCGGCTTCATCACCTCATTGGAAATCTGTCTGTTCAGCTCATGCTGACAGCAGGGTACCGACAGAATCACGGAGGCTCCCCAGCCCACCGCTTTTGCCAGCGCGAAATCCGTAGCCGTATCGCAGGCGTGAAGGGTCACCACCATATCCACCCGGTCAACACCCCGGTAGGAGGCAATATCCCCCTGACAGAACTGCAGCTTGTCATAGCCGTACTTTTCAGCCAGCGCCTGGCACCGGGCGATCACATCCTCCTTCAGATCCAGCCCCACAATCTTCACATCATACCCTTTCAGTTTCCTGAGATAATAGTACATGGCAAAGGTCAGATAGGATTTGCCGCAGCCGAAATCCAGTATGGTCAGTTCCCTGTCCCGGTCAAGCCTGGGCAGGATATCCTCGATAAATTCCAGAAAACGGTTGATCTGCCGGAACTTGTCATACCGGGCATGCACCACCTTGCCTTCCCCGGTCATCACACCCAGATCCACCAGAAAATCCACCGGTTTTCCCTCTTCCAGAATATACCGCTTCTTACGGTTATGAGAAAGCTGGCGCTTTCTCTCCTCCACAGCCTCCGGGCTGCCGCAGTCACATTCTTTCCTGCTTTTTTCCTTAACCGTCACCTTTCCCTTCTTGCTGACCAGCACGGTCACACTGCCGGCCTCGCTGTCGATCTGAAGCTGCCGGAAATCCCTGAAGATCCACTCCTCCATCCGCAAAACCGCCGCGTCCCGCTCCAGATTCTCATGAAATTCCTTCGTTCCCACCGTGCTGGCACACTGAAACACCAGCTTATCCCGCAGCATCACGGGTCTCACTTTGATCCGGGACGCCCCTTCACTGCTTCTCGCCCCGCTGAACACCATCAGTCGCAGCTGAAGGTTCAGATATCTATATAAAATTTCCTGTATATTTGTCATTTATTTCTCCCATGCGGCCTGGCCGCAAAAAATATCATAATACCCCTATCATATTTTTTAATAACAATACTTATTCTAATAGTTTTCCCTTTAAACCACAACCTTTATTTTATTAAATATTATTAAGCAAATTTTATAATTTGTTTCTTGACCGACATATTTATCAGGCGCCGGGTTTCGATGTATACCGCTCCGGCACCGTCTTCCTGGCCACGGCGCAATCCTCGCGGCGCGCTTTCCATTTCATGAGAATATTCTTTCCCTGAAACAGCAAAAGAGGATGACATGGAATCAGGCATTCCTGATCCCGCATCATCCTCAACGCTGCATTTTTATTACGCATTCTGTACGTTCTTTTTACCCATACCGCAGATTACCGGCGCCATGCAGAACTAGAACGCAAACACCGCAACCCCATAAGGCGGCAGCGGATACTCCAGATGGAACGGTTTCCCGTCGCACTCACCCTTCACTGCCCGGAATACCGTATCCTCCACCGGATGGCTTCCACCGTACTTCGGATCCGCGCTGTTCAAAATCAGCCGGTACTGTTTCTTTTTGGGAACGCCCACCATATAATCGCCGCGCTCCATGGGCGTGAAATTGCAGACAAACAGCAGGTTGTTCCGCTTCGTGGGCGACCAGCGTACAAAGCTGAAAATACTCCGGTCCCCGTCGTTGGCATTGATCCACTCAAAGCCCTCGTATCCATTGTCATTGGCGTAAAGGGCCGGATATTTCCGGTACATTGCCAGCAGATCCTTCACATACTCCTGCAGCTGCTGATGTCTTGCTTCCTTCAGCAGATACCAGTCCAGCTCCCTGGCCTCGCTCCACTCCTGGAACTGGCCGAAATCCTGCCCCATGAACAGCAGCTTCTTGCCCGGATGGCCGAACATGAAGGAGTAGCCCGCTTTCAGATTCTCAAACTTGTCGTCGTAAAGCCCCGGCATCTTGTTGATCATGGAACACTTCAGATGCACCACCTCATCGTGGGAAAGCACCAGGATATAATTCTCACTGAAGGCGTAGGTCATGGCGAAGGTCATCTTGTTGTGATTGTATTTGCGGAAATACGGATCCAGCTTCATGTATTCCAGGAAATCGTGCATCCATCCCATATTCCACTTGAAGGAGAATCCCAGCCCCCCTTCTTTCTCCACATCTCCGGTCACCTTGGGCCATGCGGTGGACTCCTCGGCGATCATCATCACACCCTGGTTTCTTCCCCGGATCAGCGTATTCAGATGTTTGAAAAATTCGATGGCCTCCAGGTTCTGGTTTCCTCCGTACTTGTTGGCCACCCACTGGCCGTCCTGCTTTCCGTAATCCAGATACAGCATGGAAGCCACCGCGTCCACCCGCAGGCCGTCCACATGGAACTCTTCTACCCAGAACAGGGCGTTGGCAATCAGGAAATTTTTCACCTCATTGCGGCCGTAGTTGAAAATCTTTGTTCCCCAGTCCGGATGTTCACCCTGCCGGGGATCCGCATGCTCATACAGGCAGGTGCCGTCGAACTCCGCCAGGCCATGGGCGTCCTTGGGAAAATGCGCCGGTACCCAGTCCAGAATGACGCCGATCTTATTCTTGTGCAGATAGTTCACCAGATACTTGAAATCCTCCGGCGTTCCGTACCGGGATGTGGGCGCGTAATACCCTGTCACCTGATATCCCCAGGAGGCGTCCAGCGGATGCTCCGCAATGCCCATCAGTTCCACATGGGTGTAGCCCATCCGCTTCACATACTCCGCCAGGGCATGGGCAAACTCCCGGTACCCGTAAAATCCGTCGGGATCCGCCTCCGAAGCCGGATGCTTTCTCCAGGAGCCGGGATGCACCTCATAGATGGCCAGCGCCTGCTGTTTGGGATCCGTCTGTTTTCTCTTTTCCATCCAGTTGGCGTCGCTCCAGACAAATTTCGTGATATCCGCCACCCGGGAGGCAGTTCCCGGTCTCATCTCCGACCAGTTGGCATATGGATCCGCCTTGTAGATCTCCCGCCCATCCATAGTGCGGATACAGAACTTGTACAAGTCCCCCAGCTTTGCTCCGGGCACAAAAACCTCCCAGACACCAATGGGGCCCACTTTCTCCATAAGGTCCGCGCTGTCCTCCCATTCGTTGAAATCCCCCACCACAGAAACCGCCTGAGCGTTTGGGGCCCATACGGCAAAATAGACTCCCTTCTTTCTGTTCCGGGTAGTCAGATGCGCCCCCAGCTTTTTATAAATATCGTAATGGGTCGCCTGGCCAAACAGATACTGATCCAGCTCTCCAAAATGCATCATTCCCTTCATAAGTCCTTCTCCTTTCTATTATCGGCCGTATGGCCTTAAAGGTATCCTTCAGGAATTGTAACTTACTCTCCCTGCCGCGCCTGCACCAGTATCCGGCATCCGGACGGCGGCAGCAGAAACGTAATCCTCCCATTTTCCACATCAAACTTTTCCCCGGTCACCGCGTCCTGATACGCGCTCTCCGGATGAGGCGCCGGAAAACTGATTAGTCCGTCCTGCTGTTCATCATTATTGACAGCCACAACCAGAGACCGGTCTTCCAAAACTCTCGCAAAGGCATACTGCCGGTTAGTGAGCATCAGCTCCCTGTACGTTCCGTTTACACTCTCCGGATGCTCCCCGCGAATGGATGCAAGCGTGGAAATCCAGCCGGAAAGTTCCTGTCCGAAACTGTTTGTTTCCATCTGATCCAGCTCCAGCGCCGGCCGCAGAGGATCATCATTTCCACCTTCCTTTCGTCCCTCAATCCCCCATTCTGATCCGTAATATATGGAGGGAATACCCGGAAGGAAATACAGAAGCGCATAGACCAGCGGCAGATGGCTCTTCTGGCGAAGCTTGCTGGCCAGCCGGTCCACATCGTGATTATCCACGAAAGAATACAGCCGCAGCCCCCGGTAAATCCCGCCGTTCTGATCAAACTGGCGCCGGATGGTATGGGCGATTTCAAAGTAATTATGATCGTTGTGTCCGGAATAAAGCCCCTTATGCAGCTCATAGTTGGTAACACTGTGCAGCAGCCGCTGTCCATCCTGTATATAGCGGGAATAATCTCCGTGAATCACCTCGCCCATCAGCCAGAAGTCTTCCTTCCACTGTCCGGTTCTGCTGCGAAGTTCCTCCATAAAACCGAAATCCAGACAGTCCGCGCAGTCCAGACGGATGCCGTCGATATCAAACTCGGTGATCCAGAAATGTACCGTCTCCAGGAGATATTCACGTACTTCCGGGTTCTGCAGGTTCAGGTTTACCAGTTCAAAGCAGTTTCTCCATGCCTCATAGGAAAAACCATCGTTATACCAGGTATTTCCTCCAAACCAGATTCCTTTGTACCACCCGCAGTACCGGGATCCCTCCCGATTTCTCTGAATATCCTGAAACGCAAAAAACTCTCTTCCCGTGTGATTGAAAACTCCGTCCACTACCACCCGGATCCCCAGGCTGTGGGCCTTCTTCACAAATCGGGTAAAATCTTCATTATCCCCCAGCCGCCGGTCCACTACCCGGTAATCTCTGGTATCATAACCATGGGTGGAAGACTCGAACAACGGTCCGATATATATCGCGTCACATCCCAGTTTCTGAATATGCGGAAGCCATTCCTCCGTCAGCCGGTCAAACCGGTGGGTAACCTCCGTCTGTCTGTTCTCTCTGGGCGCTCCCGCAAGTCCTATGGGATAAATATGATAAAACACAGCCTCCTCATACCATCTTGCCATGCTGTTATCCTCCTCTCATGAAATCAGGCTCTATGAATAGATGCCATACAAAAACTGTCTTACAATCTCATATGTCTGTTCATCAGAAATCGTCACCGACTTCTCTTCGCTCAGATCACGGAAAGCCAGCATCATATGCGAATCCAGAATACCTATGAAGCTTATGGCAAACTGCTCCTGGCGGCCCCCCATATTTCCCAGCTCCTGAGAGGCATCCGCAAAAATCTGCACCACCAGCTGATAATACTTCCGGATCAGCGGGTACACCGCACGAAATCCCTCCGTCTCCCGGCCTGCGTAAAACTGACTCAGCATAAACATATAAAACTTCCGATGATTCTCCGCGAAATCAAAGTATGCCCTTGCCACCCGGTAGAGAGTTGTGGGAATATCTCCCTTACGGGAAACCGCCTCCCGTAGCTCTTCCTCCAGCTGCCGGCTGTTGGTAATAAGAATCTCCTGCAGCAGCCCTTGCTTACTGCCGAAATAATAGTACAGCGTGGGCTTGGTGATTCCCGCCTGATCCACAATTTCCTGCACACCTGTGGCGTCATAGCCTCTGGCCCAGAACAGATTCAGCGCACTGTTCAGGATCGCCTCTCTGTTGTCCATATTATCTGCTCCCCCTTTCCACGCTTTGCTTATACAGTTTTTCTTCTCTGTATGGTCATTATACCAATCGGTATATAAGCTGTCAAGATAAAGCTTTTCCCTTCTGTAAAAGACTATTGACTTTAATCCGTAATCGGATTATAATGCACTTTGTCCGGTTTCGGATTTAAAAATTCTCCCGCGGCCATCCGGCCCATATTTAACAAAGGAAAGGGGAGCGTATTATGAGTACACAGCTTTCACGGCAAATGATTCTGCTGAATCAGACAGACAAGATGCTGAATGATCTTTATCATACCTATGCAGCTAGCGTCCATCTGTCCGATTCCGTTTTATGGGTTCTGTACATTCTCTGGACGGAAGGGGACGGACTTACTCAGAAGGAGATCTGCGACACCTGGTATTACAGCCGCCAGACCATCAACACCTGTCTGAAGCATCTGGAAAAAGAGGGGTATATCTGCCTGGCACCTCTGGCAGAGAACCGGAAAAGCAAACAAATTCTTTTCACAAAAGAGGGCAGGAATTTCGCCGGGAAAATCATCCCTCCTCTGCTGGAGGCGGAAAACGCGTCTCTGGACCAGATGACCCCCGAAGAGCAGGAATGCCTTATTATGCTGTCCCAAAAGCGGACAGGTTTGCTCCGGACCCAACTTCTTAATATTGAAAAAACTGAAAGACATCCCGATGGCCATCCGCCATTGACTGAAAGGAATAACTATTTATGAATTCAGAAGCATTATTCGCCAAAACACCGCCGCTGAAGCTGTTTTTCATCGCGGCGCTTCCGGGCGCTGTCAGTATGCTGGCTTCCGCTCTGTATCAGACCTTCGACGGCGTTTTTGTCGGGCATTTCCTGGGTTCCACTGCCTTTGCCGCAGTCAACCTGGCCATGCCCTTTGTGATCATCAATTTCTCTCTGGCAGACCTGATCGGTGTGGGATCGGCGGTTCCCATATCCGTCTGCCTGGGGCAGAAAAAAGAAAAAGAAGCCTGTAACATTTTCACCTGTGCCTGCCTGATGATTGTGCTCACGGGCATTCTCATAGGAGGGATTCTCTTTGCCGCCGCACCTTTCCTGATCCGGCTGATGGGCGCTGAGGGAGACTTTGCCGCGCAGGCGGTGGCCTATATGCGCGTATATGCCATCTGCTCTCCCATCACCACCATTGTCTTTGCCATGGATAACTTTCTCAGAATCTGCGGAATTATCCGGGGAAGTATGTTTTTAAATATTCTGATGTCGGTGCTGAGCGCCGTGCTGGAATTTATTTTCCTCGGCGTTCTGGGCTGGGGCATCTGGGCAGCCGCTCTGGCCACCTGTTCCGGTATGCTGGTCTGCGCTCTGATCGCGCTGACGCCGTTTCTGCGCGGGAAAACCCTTCTGCGCTTCTGCCGTCCCCGTTTCCATGGGCGGCTGATCCGGCAGATCGTGGCCTGTGGCAGTCCGAATTTTCTCAACAACATCGCCGGGCGAATCACATCCATCCTGATGAATATGATTCTGGTGCGCCTGGGCGGGGAGACGGCCGTATCTGTCTACGGCGTGCTGATGTACGCGGACGGATTTATTCAGCCGCTGCTCTACGGTATGTGCGATTCCCTGCAGCCTGCGGTGGGCTATAACTGGGGAGCCGGAAAACGCTCCCGGGTACGGGCCATCGAAAAATGCTGCTTCGGCGCCAGCGGCATCGTCTCCCTGGCGGCCGTGATGGTTCTGGCGTTATTTCCGGAACAGATTACCCTGCTGTTTATGGCGGACGCACAGGGAGAAATTCTCCAGATGGCGGCCGGCGCTGTACGGCTGTTCAGCCTGACTTACATTACCCGGTGGTTCTCCTTCGCCACCCAGAGCTACATGCTGGCCGTGGAGAAGCCGCTGCCGGCGTCGCTGATCTCCGTTTCCACCGCGCTGGTTTTCCCGGTGGTCCTGATCGGCGTTTTCTGGCCGCTGGGCCTTACCGGAATCTGGCTGAACTTTGCGGGCACCGCTCTGCTGGCAGGTATCCTGTCCCTGATCATTCTCGCGAAGCTGCGGAAGGAGCTGAATCAGGAGGATTCCCCTGCGGTATCATAGAACAGCCGCCCAATGGAACCGGCGCCACCGGATTCATCCGGCGCCGGATATTCTCATGGATATCTCCGCTTCAGGCGGAAAACACAGGAAAAGCCGTGATAAGGAACGAAACTATGCGCTCCTTATCACGGCTTTCTTTCTGTTTATCTGTTCCGGCAGATTGTACCGGAATTGTCTTCGCGCAGGTATCAATACACCTTGATTTCCCTCAGGAACACAGTGTCACGGGCTCCGGTGATCCGGACATGGATCCGGCGGGCCTGTTCCGCGGCAGTCCCGATCAGAGGATTCTGTTCGGCAAAAGGATCCTGCAGCTGGCAGATTTTCTTATGGCCGATACAGGTTCCCTGATACAGGGGATAGTTTTCTCCTCCGGGAAAGTCCCCGGTGATCTTAAAGCTTTCCACCCGCTGCCCCTGGGCGATATCTTCCTGCAGTACCACATACTTTACTTCCGCCAGAGGCACATCCAGATCAATGGTGTAAACCGGCTGGGTCTCCGGGCATCCCGGCTCCCGGCTTACAACAGCCGGAAGTTCTTTCCCGAAGGATTCCCGCAGAAGCTTTCCCAGCTGCGCAAGCCGCCGCACATCCCGCTCATCCAGAAGTCCGTCTCTGTCAGGCGGCACATTCAGGTTCAGGCAGGCGTTGGCTCCCACGCTGGTCAGATAGGTGTCAAACAGCCGTCTCAGGGAATGGGGTTCCTCTTCCTTATGCCAGAACCATCCCGGCCGGATGGACATATCAAATTCCGACGGCGCGAAAACCAGCCCCCGGGAATACAGAATATTTGGCAGCGTTCCCAGCTCCTGATCCGTATTGTACATATGGACAAGACTTCCCCGGTCCGCCATAGGCCCCGGCCCGGTCTGCACCTGTCCCAGATGGCACAGCTCCGACGGCACCACCGCCCACTCGGAATGGCGGGGTGTTCCCGCCTCATTGCCACACCAGCGGATATCCGGACCGAAATCATTGAAAATCACCGCCTGGGGCTGGTACCGGCGGATCAGTTCGATATACCGGGGAAAATCGTATTCCTGCCGTTTGCCCTGCGGCCCCTCGCCGCAGGCGTTGTCAAACCACACATAAAAAATCTCCCCGTATTCTGTCAGCAGCTCCGTCAGCTGATTGCAGAAATAGTCGTTGTACGCCGGCGTCCCGTAATATTCGCTGTTCCTGTCCCAGGGAGACAGATAAAAACCGAATTTGATGCCGCCCCGGCGGCAGGCATCCGCGGCTTCCCGCACCACGTCCCTTTTGCATGGGCTGTTTTTCACGGAATGTTCCGTGTATTTTGAAGGCCAGAGGCAGAAGCCGTCGTGATGCTTCGCGGTCAGCACCAGTCCCTTCATTCCGGCCGCCTTGACAGCCTCCACCCACTGGTCGCAGTCCAGCTTTTGGGGATTGAATATCTTCTCATCCTCCGTCCCGTCTCCCCATTCCCGGTCTGTAAACGTATTCGGTCCAAAATGGACAAAGGCATAAAATTCCATATCGAACCAGTTTTTCTGATTCTCCGACGGCCTTACCCGGGCCGCTTCCTTTAAAAAATCCATTTCCCTGTTCCTCCGTCTGCCTCAGAAGACGCTCCGAAAATCCCCCGTTCCTCCCGGAAAGAATCCGAAAACGGGAAATCCTTCCGTCTTTTTCAAATTCCAAATAATTTTCTGGCATTCTCCTCAGTCACCCTCACCACGGTTTCCGTATCCACCTGTTTGATCCGGGCAATCTCCTCTGCCACATACGGCAGGTTCAGGGAAGAATTCCGTTTTCCCCGGTTGGGCACCGGCGCCAGGTACGGGCTGTCCGTTTCCAGAAGCAGCCGCTCCAGAGGAGCGTATTCCACCACTTCTTTCAGCTTTTTCCCATTTTTAAATGTCACCACGCCGCCGATTCCCAGATAGAATCCCATATCCAGGTATTCCCTGGCCATCTCCTTTCCATAGGAGAAGCAATGCAGCACGCCGCCGATTTCCCCGGCCCGCTTCCGCTTCATGGTCTCCAGCGTATCCCGGGCAGCATCCCGGCTGTGGATAATCACGGGAAGTTTCTCCTCCCTGGCCACGTCCAGCTGGCGTTCCAGCCAGTAAATCTGGGTTTCATGGTTTTCCTTGTCCCAATAGTAATCCAGACCGATTTCTCCCACCGCCAGAATCTTCTCCCGCCGGCACAGATCCCGCATCCGCTCCATGGCCTCCTCGTTCAGGGAACCCACATCGTCGGGATGAACACCCACCGCGCCGTATACAAAAGGATATTTTTCCGTAAGCGCCACAGTCCGGTCCCAGCCGGACACCTCCGCGCATACATTGATGACCGTTCCGATACCTGCGTCTCGCAGAGAATTCAGCAGTTCCTCCCGATCCTGATCAAAGGCCTCGTCGTCATAATGCGCATGCGTCTCAAAAATCATGATCTCCTCACTTTCCGGCTTTCAATCCTTCCGAATGTGTCAGCAGATCTCCGCGCCGGAGGGCATCTCCTTCTCCGGGGTCATCAGGGAAAGATTTCCCTCCGCGTCCTCCGCGCACAGCAGCATGCCTTCCGACAGCACGCCGGCCAGCTTCGCGGGCTTTAAGTTCACCAGAACCATCACCTTTTTGCCTACCATCTCTTCGGCGGTGTAATGGCCTTTGATGCCGGATACAATCTGTTTCACCTGGCTTCCGATCTTCACCTGGGAACACAGCAGCTTTCTGGATTTTTTCACTTCCTCGCAGGCGATGATTTCACCCACCTGGAACTGCATTTTTCCGAAATCATCAAAGGTGATTTCTTCCTTGGGCTCCAGATCGATCACCGGCTCCTCTTTGGCTTCCGGCTCCTGCTCCTTTGCGGTCTCGGCTTTCTTTGCCTCTACCTTCTCCAAAACTTCCTTCACGTCCAGACGCTGGAAGAGAATCTCCGGCTTGTCCGTCACTTTATTTCCGGAGGGATACAGGCCGAACTGATCCAGTACCTCGTACTCCCGTTTTTCCGTGTTCAGCTGTGCCAGGATCTTTCCGGTGGTTTCCGGCATATAGGATTCCAGCAGGCAGGCGCCCACGGTGATTCCTTCCACCAGATTGTACAGTACCTCCGCCAGACGGTCCTTCTTCGCCTCGTCCTTAGCCAGCGCCCAGGGCATGGTCTCGTCAATATATTTGTTGCAGCGTTTGAACAGGGTAAAGATCTCGGTGATGGCGTCGGCCACCCGCAGGCTCTCCATTTTTTCTGCCACCCGGTCCCGGGTCTGGCAAACCACTGCCTTCAGATCCGCGTCCACATCTTCTTCCGCGCCGGTCTTTGTCACCACGCCGCCGAAATATTTGTTGGACATGGAAATGGTACGGTTCACCAGATTACCCAGGGTATTGGCCAGATCGGAGTTCAGCCGCTCCGTCATCAGCTCCCAGGTGATCACGCCGTCATTTTCAAAGGGCATTTCATGAAGCACAAAATACCGCACAGCGTCCACGCCGAACAGTTCCACCAGGTCGTCCGCGTAGATCACATTTCCCTTGGATTTGCTCATCTTGCCGTCTCCCTGCAGCAGCCAGGGATGACCGAAAATCTGCTTCGGCAGCGGCAGATCCAGCGCCATCAGGAAAATGGGCCAGTAAATGGTATGGAAACGGATAATATCCTTTCCGATCAGATGCAGATCCGCCGGCCAGTCTTTCTTAAACTGCTCCGTGCTGTTTCCGTCGCAGTCGTAGCCGATACCGGTGATGTAGTTGGTCAGGGCGTCCAGCCATACATACACCACATGCTTCGGATCAAAATCCACCGGAACTCCCCATTTGAAGGAGGTACGGGACACGCACAGATCCTGCAGGCCCGGCAGCAGGAAATTGTTCATCATCTCATTTTTCCTGGACACCGGCTGGATAAATTCCGGGTGGCTGTTGATATGGTCGATGAGCCGCTGGGCATATTTGCTCATACGGAAGAAATACGCTTCCTCCCTGGCCGGCGTACAGGGCCGTCCGCAGTCGGGACATTTGCCGTCCACCAGCTGAGACTCCGTGAAGAAAGACTCGCAAGGTGTGCAGTACATTCCTTCATAATAGCCTTTGTAAATGTCGCCCTGGTCGTACAGCTTTTTGAAAATCTTCTGCACCTGCTTCTCATGGTAATCGTCTGTGGTACGGATAAATTTGTCATAGGATGTGTTCATCAGATCCCAGATGCTGCGGATCTCAGCGGACACATTATCCACAAACTCTTTGGGCGTAATGCCGGCTTCCTCGGCCTTCAGCTCGATCTTCTGACCGTGCTCATCGGTTCCTGTCTGGAAAAATACGTCGTATCCCTGCTGTCTTTTGAACCGGGCGATACTGTCCGCCAGTACTGCCTCATAAGTGTTTCCGATGTGCGGCTTGCCGGATGTGTAGGCAATCGCCGTGGTAATATAATACTTTTCCTTTGCCATTGTTTTCCTCCTTTTTGGCCGAATGGCCATAATGGTATCCCCGCAGGGGGCTTCCTCCTTTATTCTCCGCCTGCGGCGGGTCGCGCAAGCGACATCTTCCATTCCGCCGCAGTACCCTCGCTTCGCTGGGGCAGATCCTGCGATCCCCGCGGAGCGTTTTTTATTTCACAGGGAAGTACTTTCTGTGAAATAAAAAAGCGCATCCTCCTGTTAAAGAAGACGCGCATACTGCCGTGTTACCACTTCCATTCACTGATTCCTCACGAAATCAGCCTCACCGGGTACCTGCATACCCTCCCGCTGTAACAGGCGGACCTGTCGCAGCCTTACCGTCCCTTTTGTCCGGCTCGGTGCGCCTCTCGGGAGCCATCTTCCGCCTGCCGCCCTGTCTTCCCTCTCAGCATACGGGAATTCTCTGTAGCAGCGCCTGCCGGCGTACTCTCTCCGTCTCAGTGTTTATCATCATATGGCTATGTTAGCACGATGCGGAAGATTTGTAAAGAATGAAATCCGGAAAATCCCCGGCAAAAAGACAGCAGAGACGGAAAAATCAGCCCGAACAAGCCGCTGGTATAACCAGGAAATTCTCTTGCTCTGTCTAAATGTTATTTTCGGATCCCGTACATCTTTTCCGGCTGTTTCAGTCCAGAGGAGGAATGTATAAAATATTATCTTCACTTATAAAAAACGTGATTGACAAAAGCATAGAAAGGCGCTATGCTAATTATAATCTATTAACTCCGATAACTTACGTTGTAAAAAGTGAGGTGCATTACATGTCAGTGTCAAAGGTAATCCAAATAGAATTTACAGATTGCCGTATTCAAGCGGCAGATGCGATTTATGATATTCGTAAAGCAGCAGAATCCGCTTCATTAAATCTATACGCAAGACATCATGTTCAATTGCAGTATCCCATGTTGATTGATAATAACAAAGTTGTAGTTGAATTAAAGATTCCTGAAGAGATTGTGGATACTTTTTCAGTAGGTAATCATCTTCGGGGCATTTCAACCTATTTATTAAAACGATGTGGCGGCAGATATAATAAATATCTTGTAGGGAAGCGCCTCTTAAATTATATTGAAATACCCTCTCCGGAAGTGAAGACGGATAAATTACCGACGGTTGATCGTTTGGAAGCAATTGTTTCGTTTGCTAAGCTTTTGGAACGTTCCGATTCTGAGGCTTTGGATTATATTAACCGTATTTTGACTATATTAAAGGAGGCCGGGAAATCATGATTTTAAGCGTGTTTACAAGCATTGGCGTTCAGCTTTCAGTAGCTGACGCGTACCGGCAATTAATTGATTTGAATCCTGACAATCAGTATGCCAAAAATAAAGCGGCAGGGTCGCTGGGTGGTGCGGTAAATGCCGGAACTATAATCCTTCATGAAAATGGATACTATGAAAGAATACGGTAAGAGACAGAAGAAAAACTCGCATTTTCAGGAAAATGAGAACGTGGCATACAGAAATTATATATTTTCCGTATGCCACGTTCTCAGCTCTTCTCATTTCACGCCATTCTTCTTTTCCTCCGGCGTTTTCTCGTTCAGGCTGGTTCCATCACCTGCTCCGCTTTCTTTTACATACATCCTGGACATTTCTTCTTCCCCGTCGCCCTGGACCATGCACAGGAATTTCCACCCGCAGTGTTCATAAAAGGAAGTGTGATCCGTCAGCAGATACAATGTGGCAATTCCCATGTCACGCAGATCCCGGCAGACAAAGTCCAGCATGGCTTTGGCGATTCCCCGGCGGCGGTATGCCTCCTCCACATAGACGGCGCAGACATTGGGGGCCAGATCCTTCCGGTTGTGGAAATCATTTTCAATCACGCCCAGCCCGGCGATAATATCCCCCGCGTCCACCACAATATACCACTGCGGCACCGGAACCTGTCCGGCAAGGCAAGTGTCCATACTGCTCAGATATTCCTCCCGGGGAATTCCCCACTTGGACGCGAACCATGCGGATGCCTCTTCTTTCCACCGGGGATGATCACGAAGTTTCAGTATTTCACAGTCTTTCATTTTGTGTTCCTTTTGCTGATCAGCTGTTTTATAATTTTATGGTTTCCAGATACTGCAGATCGTTCTTTGCAATGTCAAGGTAAGTATTTTTTATCATTGCATTACCTCCAGAATCCGTTTTTAGATTATATCTGTTTTCCGCCCTTTAGACAACAGGCTGCCGCAAAATTATGCTTCCGGTTCCTCCACATCCATCCGCTCAATCTTGAATATCACCGGCCTTGTGCCGTCATTGCAGCAGGCGATCATCATTTTCTCGTCATTGGTCCAGCCCTTCATGATGGAACCGCCCTGCAGCGCCGTATACACATACCGGCTGATGGCGTCCCAGGCTTCGGAACAGAATTTTCCGTCCAGCATGTGCCAGAAATCGTCTTTTTCGCTGTTTCTCTCCAGAATAAATTCCTGCCCCACCTCAAACATGGGACATACCCCGGAATTGGGGTCTGCCAGGTATTCCTCCTGCAGATCCCTGTAGCACTCTTTTCTCAAAACCGTAATCTTGCACTTGTGTTCCATAAGTATCCTCCTGTTCTCTTTCATAAAACAACATCCCTGTCCGGAAATAAATGTGATACAATAGTCGTGCGGCGGCCATGCTGCCTGCCAGATTTCAGGAAAGGATGGTATTTCCATGCTGATTCCCCGATACGTTTTCTCCGATGATTACCGGCAGTTTTACGACTATTTTCTCTCCCGGCCCCACCAACGCCGTATTTTTAAGAAAGGCGATATGCTCTGGAATCTGGGGGAGCCTATCCGGAACGTCTATTACATCGAATCCGGCATCGCCAGATCCTTTGTGACCCACGAGGCCGGCTACAACAAAATCCTGTATTTCCATGGGAGTGGCACCGTTTTTCCGGGCTGCCAGAATTCCGTCTTCAAGATTGAAAATTCCATCGGCACGCAGGCACTGTCCCGGATGGAGACGCTGGAATTTACCAGGGAGGAATTTTACCGGATGTATCAGGAAAATATGGAATTAAATTCCCAGGTTCTGGAAACTTACTCCATGTACATCAACCTGCTGATCTACGAATCCGCGCATCAGGACTATAACAGCGCCTTTGAAAAAATCTGCAATCTGCTGTACCTGTTTTCCCTACACGGAGCGACTCCCGGCAGAATCGACCTGACGCAGCAGGATATTGCCGATATTCTTGCCGTCAGCCTGCCCAACGTGACGGGAAATCTGGCGCGCCTGCGCCGGGAGGGCATCATCGTCTCCCATCGGAAATGGATTGAAATCACGGACTTTCCCCGGCTTGCCGCCTGCTGTTCCAGCGAAACGCTGAAATCATAATCCGTCCGCAGGATCATGGTAGCAGAAAACGGGAGAAGTCTTCTATCTAAAATTATATGGAAGGGCATTTTCAGGAAAGCAAGCTTCGCCAACTTTCCATTGCCATGAACGAAAAGAACCGCCGCACCGGCAGTCACTCTGCCAGGGCGGCGGTTCTTTCGTCCGTCAGTCTTTATATTTATATTTCCGCAGAATACGCCCGAACACCAGGCAGATGACAACCCCCGCGATTCCCAGCAGGAACAGCATCAGGGCGGCCCCGGAGCCTTTTCCGCTGCCGAAAATCCGGACAAACAGGCTCCCGGACGGTCTGGCGGCCATGAAAGGTTCGCAGACCCCGTCCACCATCGCGCCTCCCACAAACAGGCCGATGGGTATGGTGAAAAACTGCAGGGTATTTCTGCAGGAATACACCCTTCCCTGCATCTTTACCGGAATGGTTCTTCTCAGAATCACATCCAGGTTCGCGTTCATCAGCGGAACCAGAATCCAGCCGATCAGCTGAGCCAGGCACCAGAGAATGGGACTGGGAGAGATCGCCAGCAGGAAATTCTCCGTTCCCAGGGAAAACAGCATGGTCAGATAAATCACCCGGATCCGGTTGGCGGGAGCGGGCAGCCATACCGCCAGCAGGCTTCCTGCCAGAGTGGCGATCCCCGCGCAGGAGCTCACCATCCCCAGCACCGCCTCTCCCCCGTTTTCTCTGGGAAGAATCATGGCGGGAAGGGCTGCGTCAAAGGCGGAAGCCACAAAGTTCACTCCCGCAAGAAACAGAATCAAAGTCAGAATCAGCCGGTTGTCCCTCAGATAGGAAATCCCAGATTTCACCGTCTCCAGAAACGGCTCCCGGCCGGCTGCCTCATTGTTTTCTCCCGAAGGAATCTTCACCCCGAAAAGCAGCGCGGCGAACGCCGCCGCAAAAGTCAGCAGATCCAGATAAATCACCGCGTCCATGCCGGCAAAGGAAAATACCGCCGTGGCCAGCACCGGGTTCAGAATGGTGACCAGCGAATTGGAAAAAGAACGCATGCCGCTGGTTTTCTGGTAATACTTTTCCGGAGTGATCATCGTCATGGCCACATCGCTGGCCGGCTGCTGAACGGTATTCATCAGTCCGGTAACCACATTCAGCAGATACATGTGAAACGGCTGCAGCAGGTCCGTTTTCAGCAAAATCAGCACCAGCACGGTGCAGCAGGCCGCGAAGGAATCGCAGGCCAGCATGGTCTTTTTCTTGTCCCACCGGTCGCTGAGGGCCCCGGCGAAAATGCTCATCACCACATAAGGGGCGTAGGAACAGATGGACAGAAGGGCCGTCTGCAATGCGGAACCCGTCCGCTGATACAGCCACAGTGTCAGGGCAAAACCCGTCATGGAGCTTCCCAGCTGCGAAAGGGACTGGGTACTCCACAGAATAAGAAATGTTTTCAGCTCTTTTATGGAATTTTTCATTTTTACTTTGCTCCTTTGATTTTTGTATTTTCATCAAAGTGCAAAGCCTGAGGACTCGGTTACTTCATGGACAAGCTGCCTGCGGGATTCCGTTTCCGATACGCTTCCGCCCCCTGCGGGGTATATAGGCGATCCGTCTTTCCCTGTAACCTGTTCCTCCATGCAGCGTCCTCAGACCTTGCATGGAGCAGATCCAATGCACAATCTCATAATAATTTCTCCTGTATTTTCCCAGAGCGCCCGCGGCTTCCCGTGATATGCTCACCGACCGCGACAGTCTGGATTTTTGATCTCACGTTTCTGTGCTTTCCTTATCCCGTATGGTACCGCATTTTTCTTTGCCCGTCAATCCGCCAAAAAGCCGCTGGCTATGGCTGCGGAGCCGTACAGCGTACCATTTCATCCAGCTGCCGCAGAATTCAGACAGACTTTTCCACCCTCCGCGGCGCCACAATTTCTTTGCGCCGGCGGCCTGGCGATGATATAATAA
>DVON01000080.1 GCA_018713585.1 Candidatus Pullilachnospira stercoravium
TGCACGGCGACGTGGTCAAGGGGGTCATGTCCTTCCCGGAGATGGACGCCATGATGTACAAGATCGAAGGGGAGGATCTGTACCTGATCGGCACCTCCGAGCACACCATGATCGGCCGCTTCATTGACCAGACCATCGACGAGGCCAAGCTGCCCCTGACCCTGACTTCTTACAGCCCCTGTTTCCGGAAGGAGAAGGGCGCCCACGGCATTGAGGAGCGGGGCATCTACCGCATCCACCAGTTCGAAAAGCAGGAGATGATCGTGGTCTGCCGCCCCGAGGAGAGCAACGACTGGTACGAGAAGCTGTGGCATTACTCGGTGGAGCTGTTCCGCAACTTTGAGATCCCCGTCCGTCAGCTGGTGTGCTGCTCGGGCGACCTGGCCGACCTGAAGGTCAAGAGCTGTGACATCGAGGCCTGGAGCCCCCGCCAGCAGAAATACTTTGAGGTGTGCAGCTGCTCCAACCTGGGCGACGCCCAGGCCCGCCGCCTGCACATCCGGGTCAAGGGCGCCGACGGCAAGAACTACCTGGCCCACACCCTGAACAACACCTGCGTGGCGCCTCCCCGTATGCTGATCGCGTTCCTGGAGAACCATCTGCAGGCCGACGGCAGCGTCACCATCCCCAAGTGCCTGCAGCCCTATATGGGCGGGCTGGAAGTGATGGTGCCCACCAATAAAAAGTAAGCCGGCATCCCGCCGGATCCAGCAGACCGCCCCGGCTTTGCCGGGGCGGTTCAGCGTGTCGCAAAAGCGACACGCTTTAGGGGGAACCCATTTCTGCCCGCATACGCGGGTCAGAAATTCCTTCCCCCTAATATCCCCCTGGAGACAAAATTTAGCGCTGAACCGCGCACTCGGCCTTGCGGCCTCGCACACTCTCAGCGCTAAATTTCCCTGTATGTGTCCTGTCCATCCGCACATGTCGGCTGGACAGGACTTTTTTGACAGTCTGGACCGTCTCAACTTGGCCGGGGCGGTTTTTTGCGCTGTGCCGGCAAAAAGGGGAAAAGGAGAAAAAAGGGTGTAATTTTTTCAAAATACCTGTTGACAAATTGCGAAGAATTGAATATAATAATAAAGCGCTCTGCAAGGAGCCGAGGTAAATAAGGCGGTATAGCTCAGTTGGCTAGAGCATTCGGTTCATACCCGAAGTGTCACCGGTTCAAATCCAGTTACCGCTACCACTCACAGAGTTTCGCTAAAATAAGGGGGATGTCGCCTGCAATAGTGGGCGAGGATGTCGGAGATTTTAGCGAAGCTCTGTGTTTCTAAGGTTCGTTGGTCAAGCGGTTAAGACGCCGCCCTCTCACGGCGGAAACAGGGGTTCGATTCCCCTACGAACTGTCCAAGGCTGTCAGAAAGAGTTCTGGCAGCTTTTTCATTTCATAGGAAATTGCTTTCCTATGGAAATAAAAAATGTCCGGAAACAGAGATGCATTCGTTCCTGTTTCCGGACATTTTTCTTTCGTACTCTTTTTGTTTCTTGTTCCGCAGTTTTCCGCTCTGTTTACTCGCTGTAGATCGTTACCAGCTCCAGCAGCAATTCTACGGTCTGATCCATTCCCTCGGCAGTGACATGCTCATAGGGACCGTGGCAGGCATATCCGCCGGTTCCCAGGTTCGGGCATGGCAGGCCCATATAACTGAGGCGCGCTCCGTCGGTTCCTCCCCGGACAGGAAGTACCTGCGGCTGGATGCCGGCTCTTCTTGCGGCCTCCTGCGCGTTCTCGATCAGATGGAAGCACGGCTGGATCTTTTCCGCCATATTGCGGTACTGCTCGTGGATCTCAAGTTCCACCGTACCTTTTCCGTATTTCTGATTCATTTTTTCAGCCACTTCCCTGAGGTAGGCTTCCTTGGCTGCAAATTTTTCTGCGTCATGGTCACGGATGATGTACTCCATCTCCGCGCATGCCACATCGCCCTTCATTCCGGTCAGATGATAAAATCCTTCATATCCTTCCGTATATCTTGGATTCTCCTTCTCTGGAAGCAGGCTCTGGATCTCACACGCCACCTCCGCGGCATTGATCATCGTGTCTTTGGAGCTTCCCGGATGGACGTTGAATCCGGTAATCTTTATTTTTGCGCCGGAAGCATTGAAATTTTCATATTCGATCTCGCCTTCCCTGCCGCCGTCCACAGTGTAAGCAAATTCCGCGCCGAAGCCCGGAACATCAAACAGGTCCGCACCCTGTCCCACTTCCTCGTCCGGCGTAAAGCCGATGGAAATCTGTCCATGAGGAATATCTCTCTTTTCCAGCTCCTCAACCATGGTCATAATTTCAGCGATTCCCGCTTTGTCGTCGGCGCCCAGGATCGTGGTTCCGTCGCTGGTGATCAATGTGCGTCCTTTCAGTTCACTAAGATGCGGGAACACGGATTTCTCCAGCACTCTTCCGCTCTCACCCAGTTTCAGATCCTCTCCGTCATAATCCGGGTGAACCAACGGACGCACCGCATGGTCCGCAAAGTCGGAAACGGTATCCATATGGGAGATAAAGCCCAGTTTTGTCTTTCCTTCGTATCCTGCGCTGGCAGGAATCTTTCCGTATACATAGCAGTGTTCGTCCACACGCACATCCACGGCGCCAAGCGTTTTCAATTCCTCTGCCAACTTGTTCGCCAGATCAAACTGGCACTGACTGGTGGGATGTGTGGTGCTTTCTTCTGCGCTGGGTGTCGGTACTTTTACATATTCGATCAGTCTCTCGTACGCTCTCATGCTTCTGTTACCTCGAATCCCAGGTCGTCCAGAATCTCTTTTGCCTTTGCGACACAGTTCTGGCATCCGTTTACCGTTACGGTTTTATCCTCCAGATTGACGGTGGTATCCAACTCTGCCTTTGCCATCGCCTTCGTAATTCTCTCCACACATTTTTCACAGTGCATATCTGTTTTTAATACTGTTGCCATTTTTCTTTCCTCCTGTCATTTTGGTTTTCTCCTGATCCATTGCCCGGAAACACCTCCGTTATTTCATCAGCTTCTGGATGGTTTTGCAAAGTTCGTCCACCGCTTCTTCGTTTCCCTCGCGGATATCCTCCACCACACAGGTCTTGATGTGGTTGGAAAGGAGCACTTTGTTGAAACTGTTCAGGGCAGACTGTATCGCCGACACCTGGGTCAGAATATCCACACAGTACCGTTCCTGCTCCACCATTTCCTGGACACCGCGCACCTGGCCCTCGATCCTTTTCAGCCGATGGATCAGATCCTTGTATTCTTTTTCATTGCGGACTTTTTTTCTTTCACAGTC
>DVON01000081.1 GCA_018713585.1 Candidatus Pullilachnospira stercoravium
ACAGGGACACGCAAAGGTTTCAGTATTTTGGGAATATGCTGCTGCGCCAGGGAGGTGAGATCGGATATCATGGTTATAACCATATGCCGCTGTGCCTGGTCGGATTTGACTATCAGGGAGATTACGATTCCTACAAACTGTGGGAGAGCTATGAAGATATGGCGGAAGCCATGAGAGAACTTCACGCGTTTTGCACGGAACTGTTTCCGGAGGAATCCTTCCGGGTATATGTGCCGCCGTCCAATATCCTTTCAGCGGAAGGAAGAAAAATGCTGGCTGAGGAATTCCCGGATTTGGTGGCTGTAGCAAGCCTTTACCTTCCGGGAGACATAGCTTATATTCAGGAATTTGAAGTGGCGGAGGATGGGATTGTGGAAACTCCCCGGATTATTTCCGGATATATACTCGAACCGGATGTATATGTGGCTGCTTTGTCGGAACTGAATTTTCATCTGGTCAATACGCACTTCCAACAGCCCGATGATGTGTTAGATGAGGATAGAGGCGCAAAACTGGGATGGGAAGAAATGTATGGAAGAATCAGTCAGTATATGGAGTGGCTGTATGATTCTGCACCCTCAATCCGAAATTTGACGGGAACAGAACTGGCGGGAGCAGTTCAGGTATACGACATGATAGAAGTAAAGCGGGCAGAGACAGAAGATTCCCTGCAGATCTCGCTGGAAGGATTTTCGGATGAAGCATGGCTGATGGTACGGATAAATGAGGGAATGCCGGGAAATGTAACAGGAGGAAGTCTGGAAAAACTGCAGGAGGATCTGTACCTTCTTAAGGCAGTTTCTCCTGAAATTGTGATTGAGATCAGGTAAGATTACTCCTGAGGATGAGAAAGGGTAAGATATGGGGAAAAAGCGAGTCTGGTATATTCCAATGATCATCATACTGTTTATCTTTCTTCTGCTGACGGTGGCGCTTGTAGGAAGAAACATCGCTTTAAACCAAAGTTCCTCCGACCAGAAACTGGAAATGTTGATGAAAGAGGATTTTCAGAAAGAAAATGAACAGAATGATGCAGTAAAACAGGGGGAGCAATGCCTGTATCTCTGGGACAGCCGCGATGAAAGTTCCCAGCTGTTTCACGAACAGATGCCTCAGATTCTCCAGGATATGCGGGTGGATTATACAGAAACCGATGCAGCTGCCGGGGAAACAGTAATCTTTGAAAACTATGAGACGGTGATTTTAGGGTATACGGATTATCAAACCAACAGTGAACAACTTTTGGCGCTGGCTGATTGGACGGAAGCGGGCGGGCAGCTTCTGATCGCCCAGGTTCCCACGGCTGGAAGTATGTACAGCTGGATGAGCCGGAAAATGGGCGTAGTAAGTACTGGAGTTACTTATTATGAAGTTTCAGAATTCCAGGTGTTGGATGATCTTCTTCTGACAGGAGAAGAGAAGGTTTATTCGGTTTCTCATCCCTTTGCCTCTTCCATAGCCGTAACTCTTTCGGATACCTGCCAAGTTCACATGGTAACTGCGGATGACCAGAAGATCCCGCTGGTATGGGAGACCAGTATGGGAAAGGGACATGTAGCGGTAGTTAACCTGGGGCATTATGACAAGGAATACAGAGGAATTTACGCTGCGGCTTACAGCCTTTTGGGCGATTACTGCCTCTGGCCTGTGATCAACAGCTCGGCCTTTTACCTGGATGGAGTTCCCTTCCCGTTGCCTTCCGGAGAAAATGAATATATCACGGCCCAGTATGGGGAGAATATGGATATTTACACTTTTTACGTCAGAGAGTGGATGAACGATCTGATGGAATTTTCCCGGAGGTATGATATTCCCCTTACCGGTACGCTTCAGGAGAATAATGACGGTGATGTGGATCCGCCGTACAGTTCTGCGGCCAGTTCCAACAGATATGAATATTTCATTTCTCTGCTTTTGGAGACAGGGGGAGAAGTGGGACTGTATGGATATAACCAGCAGCCCTTGTGTGTCCCCGGAGACAATTTAAAGCCGGCCAATCCGGAAGGATACGAAGGTGATTATGAGAGGGATCTGGGGCTGATGTACTGGGAAACGGCGCGGAATATGGAAAAATCTTTACAGGAAGTGATCCGTTTTCAAAAAGAGATTGATCAGGAACAGGAGATGCAGGTATATACGCCGCCTTACGGAATCATATCCCAGTCCGGAATTTCTTCTTTAAAAAACGCGGCGCCTCAGATCCGTGCTGTAGCCGGATGGTATATAGATTCGGGATACGCGCTTGGACAGGAATTCGGGGTAGACGAGGATGGAATGATCTATACGCCCAGAATTACTTCGGGAAGCTATGTGGGAGACGATCAAAGGCTGAAAGCTGTGTCCGAACTGACTATGCATTATGTGAGTACGCATGCCATCTCTCCTCAGGATGTGGTGAACCCGGATGCAGGGGCTGAAGAGGGCTGGGACGGTATGCTGAAAACCCTGGAGGATTATGAAAACTGGCTGGAATCCGCAGCCCCCGGTCTGCGCCGCCACAGCGGAAGCGAAACAGCAGCGGCTGTACAGCGCTATGATTATCTGGAGATCCGGAACTCTGCTACACAGCAAGGGCTGGAACTGACCCTGGGAAATTTTCAGGATGAGGCATGGCTTATGTTGCGGTTTAACCAATGGGAACCGGATCTGGAAAAAGGTGTGGAAGGGGGAACTCTTGAACAGCTTTCCGGGAATCTCTATCTGCTGGAGGCTGAACAAGAAAGGATTACGATTCATAGAAAGGCGGAATCATGAGGATTTGTGTCATTTTGGAGGGATGTTACCCCTATGTGACTGGAGGAGTTTCTACCTGGATTCATCAGTACATGAAAGCCATGCCCCAGCATGAATTTGTTATATGGGCAATCGGCGCCGATGCGGAGCAGAAAGGAAAATTTAAATATGAACTGCCGGACAATGTGGTGGAAGTACGGGAAATTTCTCTTGATGAGGCTTTGCGGATGCCGTTTGTAAAGGGAAAGTATAAGTTCAGTGAGGAGGAGCTGACATCGCTTCGTGACTGCGTGAACTGCCAGAAACCAGATTGGGAACTGCTGTTTCGAATGTATCACGACAGAAAAATCTCGCCCATCGCATTTTTAATGAGTGAAGAGTTTCTGGAAATCCTTACAGGAATTTGCTGGGAGGAGTATCCTTATACCAGTTTTTCCGACCTGTTTCATACGATCCGTTCCATGCTACTGCCTCTTCTGTACGTGATACAGTCAGAGGTTCCGAAGGCCGATCTGTACCATTCAATTGCTACCGGTTACGCGGGGATGCTGGCCAGATTGGGAAGTTATGTGAATCATGTGCCGTATGTGATTACCGAGCATGGGATCTATACCAGAGAGAGGGAAGAGGAAATCATCCGTGCGAAGTGGGTGGTTCCTGCATTCAAGCGCTTCTGGGTACGTTTTTTCTATATGTTGTCCAATGGAGCTTATGAACGGGCAACCATGATCACCAGTCTTTTTGATAAGGCGAGGGAGATGCAGATCGAGATGGGATGCAGGCCGGAGAAATGCCGGTATATCACTAACGGAATACATTATGAACGTTTCTGTGACATTCCGCTCAAGAAAGATAACGGATATGTGGATATCGGCGCGGTGCTCCGTATTGCCCCTATCAAAGATGTGAAAACCATGTTGTATGCCTTTGCGGAGCTTAAGGAAAGAGTGTCAAATGCAAGGCTGTATGTGTGCGGACCGGAAGACGATGAGGATTATGCCCAGGAATGTTATGTGCTGAAGGAACAGCTGGGGCTGACGGATGAAGAGGTATTTTTCACCGGGCCTGTCAATGTGTTGGAATACATGGAAAAATTTGATTTTACACTTCTCACAAGTATCTCGGAAGGGCAGCCGCTGGCCGTTTTGGAATCTTTCGCTGCGGGACGTCCCTGTGTGGTAACGGATGTGGGCTGTTGCAAGCAGCTGATCGGAGGAATGAGCGGGGATACTCTGGGACCGGCAGGTTATTGCGTGCCGCCGATGTATAAAGAGGCTCTCGCGGATGCCATGGAATCTCTCTGTGTGCACCCGGAGGAGCGTTTCATGATGGGAAGAACAGCGAAGCAACGGGTGGAAAAATATTTCCGGCATGAAGATATGATCCGGAATTACGAGCAGTTATATGATGAGGTAATAGAGAAATGGCAGGAATCGGATTCAGTTTAAAACGATTATTCAGCAAGAAGGGCGTTTTTTCGCTGTGCAGAGCTTATGGATATGCAGGAATTATCTGTGCCGGCCCGATGATCCTGGGAGTTATTATGCTGGCAGGTATGAGCCTGGTGGCGCGGATCGCGGGAATGAGTGCTCATGACAGAGAACTTATGAACTGTATGCTGACATACAGCCTTTTGGTGTCGCTGACAATTACCAGCTGGTTTAATATGGTGACTACCAGGTATGTGTCGGATATGCTGTACGAAGAAAAGCTGGACCGGGTTATGCCGTCCTTTTATGGAAGCTGTTCTATCATGCTGGTAGTGGGATTGGTACTGTATGGAATTTTTCTGCGGTTCTCCGGAGTGCCGTTTCTTTATCAGCTTTTGTGCCTGAGCTTTTCCGGTGTTTTGATTGTGGTCTGGATGCAGATGGTATACCTGACAGCTCTGAAGGATTATAAAGGAATCGTGTTGGCTTTTGTGATTGCTCTGATGATCGGATTCCTTTGCGCGCTGATTCTGGTGATCATCGGCCGTGCGACCATTGTGACTATGATGACCTGTGTGATCATCGCTTATGGAATTATGATGGTATGGTATTTTAAATTGCTTCTGGACTATTTCCCCAAAAATGACGGCAGTAAATATGCATTTCTGCGCTGGTTTGACAAATATCGTTCTCTGGCATTTACCGGTGGATTTATCAATCTGGGACTGTTCGCGCATCTTGTTATTATGTATTTCGGACCGCTGAGAGTGCAGGTGCAGGGACTGTTTTACGGCGCGCCCAGCCATGATGTTCCGGCGCTTTTCGCCTTTTTTTCCATACTGATTACCACTGTAAATTTCGTCACTTCTGTAGAGGTGCGCTCTTCCGATCTTGGACGTGCCGCAGGTGACCATGCTGGCAGAGGAACTGAGGAATCGGGGGCTGGATCTCCCG
>DVON01000082.1 GCA_018713585.1 Candidatus Pullilachnospira stercoravium
GTAAATGATTCCCATCCGGTATTCCTCCGGAAAGGGAATACGGGCATAGGGGGTCTGGCTGCCCCGGTGAAACAGTAGCAGGCAGCAGGAGGTGGCCGACCGGGAAATCAGGGTGAAGTTTACTCCGTTGGGAAATCCTGTGGCTCCGTTGATTTCATAAAATCCAGGACGGATTTGAAAGCCGTTCACCGTCTGCGGCGGTTTCAGATTTTCTTCTGCCTCAGCCGCCCCGGTAACCATTCTGTTCCTGAGCAGACAGCCAGGAACATTTCTTCCAGTGTAAATCATTTTTCCCGTCATGTAAATGGTTCTATCCCGTTGACAGGAAAAGAAAATCGGTATAAAATGTTTGCAGGCAAACAAAAAGGAGGAGAGCCATGCGGTCAGATCTGGTATTTTACATCAAGCGGATGGGAAATCAGTTGGAGCGGATGTCCTATCAGTACGGGCAGGCCGCGGGAAACCGGGAGATTTCCCTGATGAACCTGTGGGTTGTGGATTTTCTGTTTGACAATCAGGACCGGGAGATTTTTCCCAGGGATATCGAGGAGGAATTTTCCATCACCAGGGCCACGGCATCCAAAATGCTGAATCTGATGGAGAAAAAAGAACTGATTGCCAGAAAGCGGGTGGAGGGAGACGGGAGAATGAAGCAGATCGTGCTTCTTCCCGGCGGATTCCGGCTGCAGAAGGAAGCTGTCCGGGTGCGGAACCGGATGGAGGAGCAGATCTGCAGGAACCTGACGCCAAAAGAGCGGGAGCAGTTTCAGATGCTGAGCAGGAAAATTCTTGCCGGGATGGGGGACTGAAAACGGGGCGGAACCAGTGGGAAATACTGTCCCGGCAGCCTTTTGCAGGCGGAGAACCCGGTGAAGGTGGATCTTTTTTTGGATAGATAGTTTGCTGGCATACAAAATATAAAAATTCCTCTGTACCCATGCGGTTTGTGACAGAGGAGAGGAGGAGATTTATGAACGAAAAAGAAGGGTTGTTTCGGGACGCGCCCATTCCCCGGGCGGTGGGGAAAATGGCGCTGCCCTGTGTGATTTCATCTCTGGTGCTGATCATCTATAATATGGCGGACACCTTCTTTGTGGGACAAACGAAGGATGCCCTGCAGGTGGCCGCCGTCTCCCTGACCAATCCCGTGTTCGTGATGTTCATGGCGGTGGCCAACCTGCTGGGCATCGGCGGCAGCGCCATGATTTCCATTCTCATGGGAAAAGGGGAAGAGAAGCAGGCGAAAGCCGTGTCCGCTTTCTGCTGCTATGCCTCCCTGGGCGTGGGTCTGGTGTTCGCGGCGCTGATTATACTTTTCATGGAACCGCTGCTTCATGTGCTGGGCAGCAGCCAGGGTACCTATACCTTTGCCAGGGATTATCTGTTCTGGATCGCCCTGGGAGCGCCGTTCATTCTGTTCGCCAACACCTTCGGCCATGTGGTCCGGGGAGAGGGCGCGGCGGCCGCGTCCATGATCGGAGGCATGATCGGGACGGTGGTGAATATTGTGCTGGACCCGCTGTTTATCCTCACCTTCGGGATGGGAACCGGCGGCGCTGCCATCGCCACGGTACTTGGAAATGTGTGCGGCGGTATCTATTATCTCTGGTATTTTTCCAGAGGTAAGTCCGTTCTGTCGCTGCATCCCGGTCATCTGGCCGGACAGCGGCAGCTGATGGTGCAGACCGCGCTGCTGGGCGTGCCCTCCGGCATGAATTCCGCCCTGATGAGCATCGCCAACGTGCTGCAGAATAATGTGCTGGCGGTTTACGGGGACGATCAGCTGGCCGCCATGGGAATCGTCACAAAGATTTATATGCTGATCGCCTTCATCCATATGGGAATCGCCAACGGTATTCAGCCGCTTTTGGGATACAGCTACGGCAGCAGGAGGAGAGAGCGTTTCCTGGGGATTCTGAAATTTTCCGCCCTTATGACGGTGGTATGCGGAACGGTTCTGACTGTGGGCTGCATTATCTGGCGCCACCCCATCCTCCAGGTATTCATCGATGACGCCTCTGTGGTGGCTTATGGGGAAGAAATGCTGGTGGCAACCTCCCTGGCCGGGCCTGTGCTGGGCATCCTGTTTCTGTGCATCAACAGCATGCAGGCTCTGGACGATCCCCTGCCCTCCACCATCCTGAGCGTCTGCCGCCAGGGGCTCCTGTTTATTCCCCTTCTGTATCTGCTGGACGCGCTGCTGAGCCTCACCGGTGTGATCTATACGCAGACGGCGGCGGATTATCTGTCCATTGTGATTTCTCTGTTTTTGCTGAGACGGTCTATGAAAAAGCTGCGCGGGTGACCAAGGTGCGGAAAAAGGGCATCTGCCTGTTTCAGTGGAAGGAATCGGATAAACTGGTTTATGAAAACACAAAACAGATAGCTTAATTCGAAATACGTAAAAACGGAAGGAATCCGCAGGCTGTGCAGAATTCCTTCCGTTTTTTGCTGGAATAAGGGCATTACGCCCTTAACGTGATTTTGCGAAGACATCTTGCTCAAAATTTGGCTATAAAGTTATATTTTGGACTTTGGAATGAACTCAATTTTCAGTACCATACCCATTCCTTCCGCCAGACGCTGTAGAAGGCGTAAGGAAGGATTCCTTGTTCCATTCTCCAACTTGCTGATATCTGCCTGATTGATACCGGTTCTTTCGGCGAGCTCTTTTTGTGTCAGATTCTGAGAAACCCTCGCATCAACAATCGCCCGGATGATATCCATTTCCGGCTGGATTTTTTCGTATTCTTCTTTGAAATGAGGATCCTTCATCTGTTGATCTAAAAAATCATTTAATGTTTTCATAAATCTTGACTCCTCTCTATATAATCTGCCCGGCGTTTTTTGGCGAGTTGAATTTCTTTTTTGGGGGTTTTCTGTGTTTTTTTGATAAAACCATTTGTTAAAATAATCTTACCATCATAATAGAAAAAATATAATACTCTTGTGATATTATTACCTGATTTGCCACGAATTTCAAAGATTCCATCTTCCAGGTGTTTGCTGTATGGTTCTCGTAACAGATTTCCTTTTTCCTGCAAAATCTGCAAAAGTCCCACCAGTTTGGCACGCATCTTTATATCCAACCCTAATAGAAACTCTTCAATCGGTTTGTTACCATTTCTATCTTCGTAAAATTCTATGATAAACCGTGACATACCAGGGATCCT
>DVON01000083.1 GCA_018713585.1 Candidatus Pullilachnospira stercoravium
TCGCTCTGGAAGCCAGGCATATGTATGAGGATTTTCTCTATGAGACGGAACATCACATTCTGTTCCATTTTGAGTTTGAATCCGACGCCCTTTCCATTGACGATCTGAGACGTTTTCGGGACTACGAGGCCTCTACCGCCCGTATCTATCGCCGCCCGGTCATTACCTTTGTAATCTGCTCCTCCAAGGTCCGCGAAATTCGGGATCAGATCACAGAAGGTATTAACACCTACCGGGTACAGATCATCCGGCTGAAAGATGAAAATGCAGACGAAATACTGGAAAAACTGATGAAAAAGCCAGCGGACAAGCTGGAGAAATCCGACCTCATTCCCCTGTTGTTTTCTCCGCTCATGGATGGCTCATCCGATGAAAACGAACGGATACTGAAAAGCATACGGATTCTCCGGAAAGCGGAACAGACCATCCTGCCGGAGGATATCCGGAAAATGGAAGCCATTCTCTATATTCTGGCAACAAAATTTCTTTCAGGGGAAACACTGGAAAAAATCAAGGAGGAGATCGCCATGACAAAACTGGGACAAATGATCTGGGATGACGCCTTGGAAAAGGGCATAGCTCAGGGAAAAGAAACAGAAAGCGAGCGCTACAACCATCTGATTCTGGTTCTCAATCAGGAGAACCGCCTGGATCAGATTGTGAAGATTGCATCTGACCGGGAATACCGGGAATCTCTGTTCAGAAAATATGGCATTTAACAAGTTTGTTTTTGATTCGGCTTCGGACCGGTAAATATGCAAAACAGGCGTACGGTATTACTCCTTGAAATAAACCGTACGCCTGTTTCCGTTCTCTTCTCTTTAAACACCGGCAGAAGGACCAGGCGCTGTCTTCCTATTGTCCAACAGCCCTGACTGCGCGCATATTTTTATTTGAAGTAAGCCACACCGGACTCAAAGATCCGGATATCCTGCTCGCCGTAAATATTCATGGCGACGCCGTCTGCCCGGCGCTCCACATGCGCCATTTTACCCAGCACACGGCCGTCCGGGCTGGTGATACCTTCGATGGCGGCATAGGAACCATTCACATTCCACTCTTCGTCCATGGACACATTTCCCTCGGGATCGCAGTACTGGGTAGCCACCTGACCGTTGGCAAACAGACGGTCAATCCACTCTTTACTGGCCACGAAACGGCCTTCTCCGTGGGACGCCGGATTCACGTACACCTTGCCAAGCTCAGCCTGGGCCAGCCAGGGAGATTTGCTGGTAACCACTTTTGTGTATACCATCCGGGAAATATGCCGGCCGATGGTATTGTAAGTCAGGGTGGGAGAATCCTCCGTCTGGCCCTGAATCTGTCCGTAGGGCACCAGACCCAGTTTGATCAGCGCCTGGAAGCCGTTGCAGATACCCAGCGCCAGTCCGTCCCGCTCATTCAGCAGCTTCATCACCGCTTCCCGGATCCTGTCGTTCTGGAAAGCTGTGGCAAAGAATTTTGCCGAACCGTCCGGCTCGTCTCCTGCGGAAAATCCGCCGGGGAACATGATAATCTGCGCCTGGCCGATGGCCTCCTCGAAAATTCTCACAGAATCACGAATGTCTTCCGCTGTCAGGTTCTTAAACACGCGGGTGATCACGTCCGCCCCTGCCCGCTCAAAGGCCCGGGCGCTGTCATACTCACAGTTGGTTCCCGGGAATACGGGGATAAATACTGTGGGCCGCGCCACTTTATTTTTGCACACATGGATCTGATCTGCCTGATACAGGGGGCTTTCCACCGGCGCCTCATTGTCGGTGCCTTTGGTCTTGAATACCCGTTCCAGAGTTCCCGTCCAGGCATTCAGCGCCTCATCCATGGGAATAGTCATATCCTTATATTCCAGAGCCGCCCGGTCGGTAACCTCACCGATGACGGTATAAGTCACGGAAAGCTCGCCCACCTTTCCATCGGGAATCTCGCAGATGATATCACCGAAATACGGGGAGAACAGATCTCTCTCATCCACATTGTGCTCGATCTTCACACCCAGACGGTTTCCGAAGGCCATATTGCTGACTGCCGCCGCAATACCGTGGCGGTCCAGAGCGTAAGCGGCCAGCACCTTGCCGTCCTTCATATCCTGATGCAGCTTTCCGTACAGATCCATCACGCCTTCGTAAACCGGAAGGTCGTACTCGTCCTTGGGAATCCGCAGCCAAACCAGTTTGCTTCCCGCTTTTTTCAGCTCCGGAGAAATAATATCCTGCTGTTTTGCCACATCCACCGCAAAGGAAACCAGGGTGGGCGGCACATCGATTTCATTGAAGGTTCCGGACATACTGTCCTTTCCTCCGATGGAGGGCAGGCCAAAGCCCAGCTGCGCCGCATAAGCGCCCAGAAGGGCCGCAAAAGGCTGGCTCCATCTTTCGGGGTCTTCCGTCATTCTCCGGAAATACTCCTGGAAGGTGAAACGGATTTTCCGGAAATCTCCGCCGTTGGCCACGATTCTCGCCACGGACTCCACCACAGCATAAACGGCTCCGTGGTAGGGGCTCCAGGAAGATACATAGGGATCAAATCCGTAGCTCATCATGGTCACCGTGTTGGTGGTTCCATTGGCCACCGGCACTTTGGCCACCATGGCCTGGGTTTCGGTCATCTGATATTTTCCGCCGTAGGGCATAAACACACTGCCCGCGCCGATGGAACCATCAAACATTTCCACCAGTCCCTTCTGGGAGCAGACGTTCAGATCCGCCAGATCGGACAGCCAGCGGGCTCTCACATCACTGATATCGCCGGAGCGGTTCAGCGTGCAGCCTTCCCGGGAGGGGATGTCCACCTGCACCTTCGTCTCCTGATGGGCGCCGTTGGTGTCCAGAAATGCTCTGGAAATATTGACGATCTCTTTTCCTCTCCAGGTCAGCACCAGACGGGGCTCGGCGGTAACTTTCGCCACCACAACAGCCTCCAGGTTCTCCTGGTTGGCGTATTTCAGAAATTCGTCCACATCCGCGGGATCCACCACAACGGCCATACGCTCCTGGGACTCGGAAATGGCGATTTCCGTACCGTCAAGGCCAGCGTACTTTTTGGGAACCTTATCCAGATCCACCACCAGACCGGCAGCCAGCTCTCCGATGGCCACCGACACGCCGCCGGCGCCGAAATCGTTACATTTTTTGATGAGGCGGCTTACCTCTTCCCGGCGGAACATACGCTGGATTTTACGCTCTGTGGGCGCATTTCCCTTCTGCACCTCCGCGCCACAGACCTCGATGGAGGCCTCGGTGTGAACTTTGGAGGAACCGGTGGCTCCGCCGATGCCGTCACGGCCGGTACGGCCGCCCAGCAGAATGATGATATCCCCGGGATCGGAGGTTTCTCTCTTCACCGCGCGTCTGGGAGCCGCGCCCATCACAGCGCCGATCTCCATGCGCTTCGCCACATAGTCGGGATGATAAATCTCTTTCACATAGCCGGTAGCCAGACCGATCTGGTTTCCGTAGGAGCTGTAGCCGTGGGCAGCTTCCCGCACCAGCTTCTTCTGGGGCAGCTTGCCCTTCATGGTATCCTTCACCGAAACGGTGGGGTCTGCCGCTCCTGTCACACGCATGGCCTGGTATACATAGGTACGGCCGGACAGGGGATCGCGGATGGCTCCTCCCAGACAGGTGGCGGCGCCTCCGAAGGGCTCAATCTCCGTGGGATGGTTGTGGGTCTCATTTTTGAAGTTGATCAGCCACTCCTCTTCCTTTCCATCCACATCCACAGGAACCACGATGGAGCAGGCGTTGATTTCCTCAGACTCCTCCTGATCCGCCAGCTTTCCTTCCGCTTTCAGCTTCTTCATAGCCAGCAGGGCCAGATCCATCAGGCAGATGAATTTGTCATCTCTTCCTTTATATAATACCGCCCGGTCGGACAGATACTGATTGTAGGTGTCCACGATGGGTTTCTTGTAATCACCTTCTCCGAAGTTCACCTCGGTCAGCTCTGTGGAGAACGTGGTGTGACGGCAATGATCGGACCAGTAGGTATCCAGCACCCGGATCTCCGTCACGGAAGGATCCCGCTTCTCCTCATCGCGGAAGTATTTCTGGATATGCAGGAAATCCTTGAAGGTCATGGCCAGATTCAGGGAATCGTACAGCTTTTTCAGCTCCCCTTCCTCCATTTCTGCAAATCCGTCAAAGGTTTTTACATCTTCCGGCTCCTCAAAATTGGTCACCAGAGTCTCCGGCTTCTCCATGCCCGTCTCCCGGGAGTCCACCGGATTGATGCAGTGATTTTTGATGGCCGCAAATTCTTCGTCCGTGATGTCGCCTTCGATCACATAGGTGGTGGCAGACCGGATGATGGGCTGCTCATCCTCCTTCAAAAACTGTACGCACTGTACCGCGGAATCCGCCCGCTGGTCAAACTGTCCCGGCAGATATTCCACAGAAAATACCCGCGCGCCGGCAGCTGTCTCAAAATTTTCTCTGTACAAATCATCCACCGGAGGCTCGGAAAATACGCTGGTACATGCCTTCTCAAAAACCTCGTCGGAAATATTCTCCACATCATAGCGGATCAGCACCCGCACACCTGTCACACTTTTAATTCCCAGATAGCTGCTAATCTCATGCTTCAGATCCTTTGCCTGCACCGCGAAATCCGGCTTTTTCTCCGCGTAAACTCGTCTTACACTGCTCATCTTCTCTGTCCTTTCTTATTTTTTGGCCGCATGGCCATAAAGGGACTCCCGTAGGGAGATTCCTATTTTTTTGGCCCTGTGGCCAATTCCAAACGGAATGTTCCATGTTTCTGTATTTACCATACCATACGAATGGTTATAAGTAAAATTAATATATCTAATTAGTTTAATAAATATTGCTAATACTCCTCCCTGTCCTATGGGATTTTCTTCCGTTCCATGATATACTTTGAGAAAAACCCGCAATCAATGTCTGCCGGATTTCCTGGAGGTTATTTATGGACGTCAACTACGAACTGTACAAAGTATTTTATTATGTAGCAACTTCCCTGAGCTTTTCCGAGGCTTCCAAACATCTGTATATTTCCCAGTCAGCGGTCAGCCAGTCCATCAAGGTTCTGGAGAAGAAACTGGGTATCAGTCTCTTTATCCGCAGCACCAAAAGGGTACAGCTGACGCCGGAAGGGGAAACTCTGCTGCGCCATATCGAACCGGCCATCAATCTGATTCAGCGGGGAGAAGCACAGATCATGGAATCCGGCAACCTGGGCGGCGGCCAGCTGCGGATCGGCGCCAGCGACACCATCTGCCGCTACTATCTGGTTCCCTATCTGAACCAGTTCCACAAAGCGCACCCCAGCATCCATATCAAGGTAACCAACCAGACCTCCACCAAATGCGTGGATCTGCTGGAAACGGGGCAGGTGGATCTGATCGTCACCAATTACCCCAACTCCCACCTGAGCCACGGGGATCACGTCCACGAAATCCATACCTTCCGGGATGTGTTCATTGCCAGCAGCGCCTACTACGGGGAACTGAAGGACCGGAAACTGCACCTGAAGGAGCTGCTCTCCTATCCCATCATGATGCTGGACCGCAAAAGCACCACCAGCGAATTTCTCCACAACCTGTTTCAGCAGTATCAGCTGGATCTGGTTCCGGAAATCGAGCTGGGCAGCAATGATCTCCTGATCGATCTGGCCCGCATCGGCCTGGGAATCGCCTTTGTCCCCGACTACTGCATGCCGGGCGACGGAGATCTGTTCTCTCTGGACATCGCAGAGGAGCTCCCCTGCCGTAAGCTTGTCATCACCCACAACGCCCACCTGCCGCTGACCAGAGCTGCCAGGGAATTTCTGGATAATCTGATGGGGTCCTGAACAGGAGGTATTTTCATGTCCGATATTTTTGAAAGTATTATGACCGGTCTTTCAGAGGCCGTAGAAGACAGCAAAAGCCAGAAAAAGGCACTTCCGCGAAGAGTTGTGTCTGTGATTCCGCCCAAGGAATACAGCTCCCGGCAGGTGAAAGAAATCAGAAAAAGCACCGGAATGTCTCAAAGCATTTTCGCCAGCTACCTGGGCGTTTCCGTAAAAACAGTAGAAGCCTGGGAGGCCGGCAGAAATCATCCCAGCGGGGCCGCCAGCAGGCTTCTCCAAATGATGGAACTGAATAAAAACCTTACAGAAGAATTTCCCTTTGTAAAACTGGGCTAGAAAAAGTTTTCCTCATTCCCGCAGATATCCCATTTTAATAAAATAGTCCCGGTACCGGTCTTTCTGAGGTGCGATCATTTCGCCAGAGCGAACAAAGGCGATAAACTCCACCAAAAGTTTAGCCCTACTTCTGGAAACCTGCATAAACACTGGGCTAAGCCACAAGGTCACTCCGACCTACTCGTCTCTTTTTTATGCCTAAAATATTGTGTATATCGTGCTTTGCGTTTGTCTCAAGTTTCTCTATTGAAAGCAAAACAGCCGATATTTTTCAACCGACTGTCTGCGAATGTTCCTATTTATTTTTTCAATTCACTAATCTGTTTCTGCAATTTCTTAACTTGCTCTTTCAGATTTTCGTTTTCAATTTGCAACTGAGTGTTTACCTGTTTTAATTTCATAATACTTATTTTCATGTTTTTATTGGTTTCCTGCATAGCTAAGTCAAATATAACTTTTTGGGGATTGTAGCATTCTCCTTGTCGCAATAATGCATTATCTAAAGTCATTCTTACTTCCTTATTTCCATAAAAGAAACTTTTTGCAAATCCAGTTTTTCTAGATAACGCAGTAACTGATATGCACTCTTTCTGTTCCAACATTTTATGAATCGCCTGCTTAGCAATCTCTACCTTCCTCATACTTTTTTCTTGACTTATCGCAACAATTTTATCGTAGTTCATATGCTCACCTTACAATTTTTTCAAAAAGGAAACTTCTTTGCGTCTCACTTGTTTTTCTAACTTTTCTATTTTTTCCCGCAGTTTCTGATTTTCTTTGGCGTATTCCTTTAACCGCGCTGCAAGATCTTCGTTAGTTGCCTTTTCCTTTAACACTTCCTTCCTCAGACTTATTATTGCTGTCCCGTTATCTTGTTCATCTTCGACATTATATTGAAACCAAGTTGTCGTTTTTTGCTTACAAATTGCAACATCTAATTGTGGACGTATCGTAGTATTCTTATAGAAAAATCCTCTTGAAAGTCCGGTCCTTCTTACCAATTCTGCAACCGTGATTTTTTCACCATTTTCTAACATATCAGATATTGTTTTCTGAGCCAAATTCATTTTTTTCTGACTCAATTCTTTCGTTATTTCTACCATCTTATCATATTTCATGATCATCCCATGTAAACAACACCAACGTATGACCGTAAGTGGAGCAGATCAGTTTCTGAATGTGTCCTGCCAGCATGGCGGCTTCCTCCGGACTTCCGTGCCTCGTCCGTTTCAAACTCCGTGGCAGATACAGCAGACAGTTTTTTTCATAAGCAAACGGCGATTTTGCCACACATTCACGCACCCTCCCATTCTTCTCCAGACCGGCTTCCTGCCTGGTGCGTGAAAACCCATTCCCAGCCTTTAATGTCCCGCTGGTTAGGATCGCCGGAAAGCCTCCGTTCCAGAGCATCCCGGAGAGTAAATCCGGTATCTTCCTGCTTGTAGCGCAAAGCCCTGGGAGCTTTCCCTTTCCCGGTTCCAGATGCAGGATATTCCAGCGTCCGGGGGATTTGAAAAGCTCCAAGATTTCCCCTGCTTCTTCCAGCCGGTTTTTAATCCATCCCGGAGATGCACCTTTCAGCTTGTACGAAGTCTCCCGCAGGGCTGCCTGCCCTTCCTCCAGCACCATGCTGCATTCTTCTGTCATCTGGAAAGCCGTGGAGATCCCCTCACTTGTCCTATGACTCTCACGGATCACTTGGAACAAATTCTGGAACGCGCCTTTGAGTTTTTTTGATGTTTTTGCAAAATGTTCCCGTTCCAGAAAGTAGCAGATTTCCTGAATGTCTTCATAACAGAGGGATTTCCCATACATCTGTCTTGCAGCCTCCGGCAGCTTATGCGCTTCGTCTACAACCAGCGCCCGGTAATCCGGAAGGAGAGTCCGGTACCCCTGTGACCGGTGGGAAGCATCTGCCAAAAGGTAATTATGGTTACAGATTTGGAAATAAATATCCGGATCCCTAGCCTGCTTTAAGTAAGTCTGGTAGCGGCAGCCATCCCGCCCCGGGCATTCTTTGGGACAGAATTTCGGGACACAAACCAGACGGCGGTCGAAATTACTTAGATGTGGGACGGTATCCATATCGTAAACCTGCCGTAGAGACAGAAGCGCGTTCTTTTGAACTGCATTTTTCTCTTTTTCTCTTATTGCCTCCAGCCGCTTTTCCAACCGGATATCGCAGACAAAATGCTCCTTCCCCTTCCGTACTACCGCTTTCAGGGGGGGGATTCGATAAGCCCTGCTTTCAGAAAAACAGCTGACAAAAACGGCAGGTATTCTAACTGG
>DVON01000084.1 GCA_018713585.1 Candidatus Pullilachnospira stercoravium
TATCATGGTTCTCTGTCTTGCGACAGCTTTTGTATTTTATCACTGGAAGTTTGTTTTGTCAAGAACTTTTTTGTTCTTTTTTTCAACTTCTGTGAGAATCCTGTCGTCTGCACTTTCATGCAGATCCTTCAGATTCATATTCAAGCCGCTCTCAAAGACAGCTTAGTTATAATAGCATCATTGACAAAATCTGTCAACCTTTTTTCTTCATTTTTTTAATTTCTTTTTTATATGCGCGCAGCGGCCAGACGGGCAGATTTCCACCTCCAGCCCGCGGCCGCCGCAGGGGTTGAAATTTCCTGCCCCGCCTCACCAATCGGACAGGGGAAAGTTCTCCTCTGTCAAATGTCAAAGAACCTATTTTCTTGTCAGGTACTGTACCGCATCTTTTATGGTCTCCACCGGAATCAGGTGAACCTCCGGAATATTGTGCACATTTTTCATACAGACGGCCGGGAGGATGATGGTGGTAAATCCCAGCTTCCTGGCTTCCAGAACTCTCTGTTCCGCCATGCTCACAGCCCGTACCTCTCCGCTCAGCCCCACCTCTCCGAACACCATCACCTTGTCGTCGATGACAATGTCCCGATAACTGGATACAACGGCAAGAAGTATCCCCAGGTCGATGGCCGGCTCATTCATCCGTATTCCGCCGGCGATATTTACATAGGCGTCACTGGAAGACAGATGCAGGCCCAGACGTTTTTCCAGAACTGCCATCAGCAGGTTCACCCGGTTAAAATCCGTTCCGGCGGCGGTTCTTCTGGGAATTCCGAAATTGCTGGGACACACCAGCGCCTGAATTTCGATCAGGATAGGACGGGTCCCCTCCATGGAACAGGCCACCACGGAGCCGGACGCTCCTTCCGGCTTGCCATTCAGCATAAATTCCGAAGGATTTTTCACCTCTGTAAGTCCTTCTTCCCGCATTTCGAAAACACCGATCTCGTTGGTGGAGCCAAAACGGTTTTTCACGCCCCGGAGAATCCGGTAGGAGGCATGACGGTCCCCCTCGAAATAGAGTACCGTATCCACCATGTGTTCCAGCACCCGGGGGCCTGCCACATTTCCATCTTTCGTCACATGCCCCACGATAAATACAGAAATCCCCTGTCCTTTCGCGATCTGCAGCAGCACGCCGGTGGACTCCCGCACCTGGGAGACACTGCCAGGAGCCGATGATACTTCCTCATTATACATCGTCTGAATGGAATCGATCACCACCACGTCCGGCTTTTTCCGCTCAATCACCTGGCTGATCACATTCAGGTTTGTCTCACACAGAAGCAGCAGCCGGTCCTCAAATGCGCCGATCCGCTGCGCCCGCAGCTTGATCTGCTTCAGGGATTCCTCCCCGGAAATATAGAGAACCTGCTTCGTCTCCGCCAGATGGCGGCACATCTGCAGCAGCAGCGTGGATTTTCCAATTCCCGGATCTCCTCCCACCAGAGTCATGGAACCTCCCACAATACCGCCGCCCAACACCCGGTCCAGCTCACCGATTCCTGTATGCAGCCGCTCTTCCTCCGTGACTGCCACCTGAGAGAGCGGCACCGGATCCGGAATCCTGTGACTGCCACCGCCCGCCCCTTTCTGTTCCGCGGGAGCCGGCGACACCGTCTCTTCCACAAACGTATTCCACTGCCGGCAGCCGGGGCACTGCCCCAGCCATTTGGATGACTCATATCCACACTCCTGACAGAAAAACACCGTCTTCCTTCCTTTTGCCATGAATATTTCCTCTTTCCTGGCCGAATGGCCATAAAGGTATCCCCTGCCCGTAAGCCATAAAGGTACCGCGCAAACGGGGCCGGTTTCTACCGGCCCCTGTCTGCATCTTATTATCCTGTTACAGTTTTTCTATCTCTGCCTTCACAGCAGTTCCCGGGTTCAGATCCACGCTGAAGGATAACTTGCCTCCCAGGTTGGTTTTCATGTTGCCCAGATTTACATCGTCCACAATCACTTTATATTCTGTATCCGGCTCCAGCTCCACGGTAACCTGGGTATTCTCTGTTCCTTCCACAAAGAAAACCATACCATTGCCGCCCAGCTTCATATCCAGAACTGTCGTTCCCGGCACAGACTCGTAAACGAACATCTCGTTTCTCTCCAGTCTGGTCAGTTCCCGGAACGTCTTCACCTTGTACAGGTCCCCGTTGTATTCGAAATCGGAAAGTTTGGATTTGGTATCCAGCTCATAATTTCCAAAACTCAATCCCCCTGCAGCTTCGGTTCTGATCAACTCTTTAATTGTAGCCATTATTGTCCTCCCTGGTAAATCTCCTGTACTCTTATGCTTCTTCACAAAGAGCCATCCGGGGCTTTTCCCCCGCCCGGATTTACTTGTTTTATTGTGCTATTATATAATAAATTCTTCAAAACATCTAGTCACAGACCGTAAATTTTATATCTTTTTTACGAATGGACACCACCACATGGTCCCCCCTGTGAATCCGGCCTTCCAGAATCTCCTCCGCCATGGCGTCCTCGATTTTGCTCTGGATGGCTCTCTTCAGCGGCCGGGCTCCGTACCGGGCGTCATATCCGGTTTCCGCCAGATAATCTCTGACACTGTCTCTCACCGTCAGCTCGATATCCAGCTGCTCTTTGCTGATGGCCTGAAGCCGTTTCAGCAGAAGGGTGACAATCTTCCGGATCTCCGTCTTTGTCAGCATATGGAAAACGAGGATTTCATCGATTCTGTTGAGAAATTCCGGTTTGAAAATTCTGCGTACTTCCTCCATCACCCCATTTTTCATATCCTCATAGTCCTGTCTGGCGTCCGCCGAGGAAGCAAATCCCAGTTTCTTCGGTTCCACGATACTCTGAGCCCCCGCATTGGAGGTCATGATGATGCAGGTCTGTTTGAAATCCACCTTCCGGCCCTGGGCGTCGGTGATATGGCCGTCATCCAGCACCTGCAGAAGAATGTTGAAAACGTCGGGATGAGCCTTCTCAATCTCATCGAACAGAATCACGCTGTAGGGATTGCGGCGCACCTTCTCGGACAGCTGGCCGCCCTCCTCATATCCCACATATCCCGGCGGGGATCCGATCAGTTTGGAAACGCTGTGTTTCTCCATATATTCCGACATATCCACCCGGGTCATAGCCTGTTCCGTTCCGAACACCGCCTCCGCCAGTGCCTTGGAAAGTTCTGTCTTTCCCACGCCGGTGGGCCCCAGAAACAGGAAAGAACCTATGGGGCGGGCGGGATCCTTCAGTCCCACTCTTCCCCGCTTAATGGCCCTGGCTACCGCTGCCACCGCTTCCTCCTGGCCGATCACCCGCCGGTGCAGAGTGTCCTCCAGCCTGGCCAGACGTCTGGTCTCCTTCTCCGCCAGGCGCTGCACCGGTATTCTCGTCCATCCGGACACAATATGGGCGATGGTATCCTCAGTAACCTGAAGTCTCCTGTTTCTGTTTCGTTTTTCATAACGGCTGCGGGCCGCCTGACAGGAAGCCTCCAGTTCCTTCTGCCGCTGCTGAAGCTTTCTGGCCCGGTCAAAATCCCCTTCACGGATGGCCTCCTCTTTCTCTTCTTTTATCTTTTTCAGCTCTTCCTCATCCTTCAGAAGCGCCTCCGGCACTTTGATGCCCTTCAGCTGAACCATGGATGCCGCCTCATCGATGAGATCGATGGCTTTGTCCGGCAGAAAACGGTCATTGATATAACGCACCGCCATCTTCACCGCTGCCTCCAGCGCGTCGTCCGTAATCTGCACGCCATGGTGGCGCTCATAGTACGGCCGCAGTCCCCGGAGAATCTCCACAGCCTCCTCCTCGGAGGGTTCCTCCACCATCACCGGCTGAAACCGCCGTTCCAGAGCCGCGTCCTTCTCAATATATTTCCGGTACTCTTCCACCGTGGTGGCGCCGATCAGCTGAATCTCTCCCCGGGACAGGGACGGCTTCAGGATATTGGAAGCATCCAAGGCCCCTTCCGCGCCTCCCGCGCCGATGATCGTGTGAAGCTCATCGATGAACAGCAGGATCTTCTGATTCTCCATCACTTCCTGCACCACCCGTTTGATGCGCTCCTCAAATTCTCCCCTGTATTTGGATCCGGCCACCATGCCGGAAAGATCCAGAACCACCACCCGTTTGTCCCGGATGGTATCGGGAACGCCGCCCTGGACAATCCTCTGGGCCAGACCTTCCACAATGGCCGTTTTTCCCACGCCGGGTTCCCCGATCAGGCAAGGATTGTTTTTGGTTCTTCTGCTGAGAATCTGGATCAGGCGGGCGATCTCCTGCTCTCTGCCCACCACCGGATCCAGCTGGTCCTGTCTTGCCTGCTCCGTAAGATCACGACTATACTGATCCAGCATGGGCGTGGTGCTGACCGTTCCCGGCCGTCCGCCTTTCTTCCCGCCGTCTTCGCGGCCCTGGCTGCTCTCCTCTCCCATGGCCGTCAGCGTTTCCTTCTGAATCTTCTGAATATTCATCCCCATGGTATGAAGAAGCCGGGTGCCCACACAGTCCCCCATCCGCAGCATAGCCAGCAGAAGATGCTCCGTACCCACGCGGGTACTGTGAAAATTCTCCGCCTCCTGCACGCTCTCTGCCAGAAGCCGCTCCGCTCTGGGAGTATATCCCTGTACCGATATGGTCATCACTTCCCCGGAGGGGGCAATAAACCTGTCGATCAGCTCCATCAGTTTTTCTTCGCTGACTCCCAGATCCCGCAGAACCATCCCCGCGGTCCCGTGTTCCTCGTGTACCAGTCCGGCAAGCAGATGCTCCGTTCCGATATAGTTGTGCTGATATCTGCGGGCGGTTTTCTCCGCATATTTCACCGCGGATTTCGCCTGTTCTGTGTACTGTATGTCCATCTGTCTCCTCCTGTCTGCTCAGACTTCATATTCTTCATAAATCTCATCGATCAGCCGGTGAACCTCTTCTCTGGTAATCCTTTTGCAGCAGCCTTTGGCCAGAGCCACCTTAAGATCCTCCCGCAGTTCCTCAATGGCAAAAAGCTTGTTGGTATCAATACTGATCACCGCGCCTTTTCTCCTGTCAATAGAAACAATACCCTCCTGTTTCAGGACAGAGTAGGCCTTGTTCACTGTGTGCATGTTGATACCGATCAGATCCGCCAGCTGTCTCACAGACGGAAGGGTATCCCCGTTGTGAATCCTCGAGGTGGCAATCCCCAGAATAATCTGATTCCTCAACTGCATGTAAATCGCTTCATCACTGTTAAAGTCTATTTCAATCAAGTCTACATACATTCTCTTCACCTGACTTTCTCTTTCTGTGTACCGGCAGTATCCTTGTTATACACATATTATAACAAAAGGCCCTGTTTTGCAAGCCCGGGAAATTTCTTCTCCGCGGATAAAAAAAGCCTTGTAGATATCAAATCTACAAGGCTCTGTCTGCGGAAGATGGGACTTGAACCCACACGACATTGCTGCCACAAGATCCTTAGTCTTGCTCGTCTGCCAATTCCGACACTTCCGCCCGCCTGCACAAACATTCTTTCGTGCTGCGAGTAATATATTACCATTTCATTTCAAATAAGTCAATACAAATTTTTGTTTTTTTCAGCCGATTGTACTCAAAAGGAAAAGGGCGCTGTCATACACAGCCCCTTCCCCACATTCCCATGACAGACCATCTCAGAAGACCTGTTCCTTCCGGCCACATTTACACCAGTTCCGCAATCCGGGTTACAGCTACATAAATTTCCTGGATTTTATACCAGGTTTTATAATCCACTACTCCCGTGGCAGGGAGGCCGAACACCCTCTGAAATTCCTTCACAGCCTCTTTCGTCCGTTCCCCGAAAATTCCGTCCTCGGCGATTTGTGGAATGGCACTGTATACCTGACCGATGGTGTTAAGCTGTTCCTGCATCTGCAGCACTTTCGTTCCTCTGGAACCAATATCCAGATTTTCTCCCGGCCAGGAGGCCGGAATACCGGAGATCTCCTCCGCGGAATTGATATACATGTTGTCACCGTAATAATAACGCAGGATATCGATAGCCTGATATCCCTGATCTCCCAGACTCTTGCTGCCCCACTGACTCATCCAGTCCGGACAACTGACTCTTCTCCCGTCACAGTACTGGGTCAGGATCGGCTGCTTTACATTGGGTCTGGACAGATAAGCGTCAAACAGCTCATCCACCACATCCGCGATGCTGTCGAAAATATTCCGTCCGTGTATCCACTTATGATCATAGGCTGTGGAAGAAGTGATAGTGAAATCATAGCCCTTGTTCCGGTACCATTCCGTATACACCCGGTTCAACGTAAAGGACATGATGGCCAGCACATTGGCCTTGATGCTCTCCCGCGGCCAGGTGGCATAAATCTCGCTGCTGGCCACATTTTTCACGTAATCCCGGTAGCGGACATAATAATCCTTCGCGGTGGAATCCGAGGGTGCCCCGTCATGTACCACCACAAATTCCGGCACCACCACCCGACTCAGAACGATTTCTCCTGTATCCCTTATGGGCTTGATCTCATCCTCCGGGATTTTTTCGGGGTAATCCCCGTACAGCGTGTGGGCGGGAATCACCAGATTTTCAAAATCCTGCCCCGCGGCTGGAGACAATGAAATTCTCTGCACGCTCCGCTGGCCGGAGAGCATCTCCGACCCGGAGACCTCCGTGGGCTCATATCCGGGGGCCTCCACGCGGATGGTGTATTCGGAATACGGCTGCTCCTCCGTGGGATGCAGGCTCAGTTCCAGCGGAGGCGTAGCCAGTTTCAGATCCGGCGTATTTCCGTTCTGATCCGTCGTGAGTTCCTCCAGCGGAGCCCCCGGCACTCCCGTATAGGAAATGGTCACCTTCGCCCCGCTCACCGGCCGGTTCTGCAGAGCCGTCAGCACATTTACCTGCAGGGTGCCCTGATCATCCTGGCTCTGCCACATCCTGATTTTGTTGGGATCTGTCATAAATTACCTCTTATTTTCCCTTACCTCAATATATGACAGACCCCCTGGATTATTCCTGGGCTTTTTTCATGGCGCCCACGCCAATCAGCATCAGAATGGGGAATACAATGGCAAACAGAAGCCCCATTTTCAGCTGACCTCCGAAAGCCCCCGACATCACACCCACAAGACCCGGGCCGGAAGAACATCCCAGATCACCCGCCAGAGCGAAAAAGGCAAACATGGCGGTACCTCCCTGGGGACACCGCTCCGCCGCCAGGCTGAAGGTTCCGGGCCACATGATTCCCACCGCCAGTCCGGTCAGCGCGCAGCCGGCCAGGGACAGCAAAGGAATGGGGGCAAATACAGCCAGCATATAGCTGCATACGCAGAGCACGGCACTGCCGGAAATAAATCCTGACAAATTGATCCTGCCGCTGAATTTTCCGTAAAACACCCGGGAGCATCCCATCAGCGCCGCGAACATACAGGGCCCCAGCAGGTCTCCCACTGTTTTATTCACACCCAGCCCCAGCTCCGCAAATGCGGAAGCCCACTGGCTCATGGCCTGTTCCGCCGCGCCGGCACAGACCATCATCACGATAAAGATCCAGAAAATCTTCATGCCGGCCATCTTTTTCACCGGCATCGCCTGTCCTTCTTCCACCAGATGGTTGATGGGAACCCTGGAAAAATAAAAAAAATTCACAATGGGAACAAGCGCCCATAACAAAGCCAGTATTCTCCAGTTCTCAATGCCTGCGAACTGGAAATACAAGGTGGACAGCAGTACTACGCCCACCTGTCCCCAGCAGTAAAAGGAGTGCAGCAGGCTCATGTTGCCGGATTTGTCATCGGTGGGGCAGGCTTCCACGATGGGACTTATCAGCACTTCAATAAGACCTCCTCCCACTGCGTACAGTCCAACGGCCAGCACCAGCCCCATATAGGGATCCGGCAGGATTTCCGGAAATGTACCCAGGCCGATCAGTCCGGCCGCGCAGAAAAAATGCGCGGCCATAATGGCGGCGCGGTAGCCGATCCGGTCCACATACCGGGCCGACAGAACATCCACCAGCAGCTGGATTCCGAAATTCACGGTAATCAGCAGACTGATCTTCTCAATAGATATATCATATTCCGTCTGAAACGTAAGAAACAGCAGGGGCGCCAGATTGTTGACGATCGCCTGCGCAATATAGCCGATATAGCTTGCATAAATCGTATGTCTGTGATTCTGTCTGATCATAAGTCCCTTTTTCGTCCTTTTCCTCAAGTATTTTCCGGCGGCCGGCTTCTCCGGATTTCCCGCCGTTATCTTATAACAGCAGATCGGACGCACATCCGATCTGCTGCCTTTTAAAACAAGTGGGTTACATCCTGAATCGTAACAAAAATCATCAGTCCGAACAGCAGGAGAATCCCCGCGAAATGCACCATTGCCTCTGCTTCCCGGTTCACCGGTTTTCCCCTTACCGCCTCAATCAACAGAAACACCAGCCGTCCGCCGTCCAGTGCCGGCAGCGGCAGCAGATTCATCACGCCCAGATTGGCGGTAAGCAAAATGGTAAGGTTCAGCATGGTCAGCCAGGTCATCAGAGGCCCTTCGTCCCTGGTCTCCTCATAGGTTTCCCCGATCACCTGCACCACGCCCACCGGTCCGGACAGGACATCCAGCCCCAGCTGCCCCATCACCAGCATCCGCAGCGACTGCAGGGTGGCGCTGATCCAGTAACGCACCTCCAGCGCGCTGTACTTGAGCACACCCACAGGATCCGTCTTCTCCCGGTACAGGTTATAGACAAATCCGGTCTGCACCACATCCGTCTCCTGAGGGGTCAGCTCTGTCTCATACTCCAGGCCATCGTGAAGATACCGGACCGTAACGGATTCCCCGGTGAGGGAATATTCGGAAAAATATTCCGCCAGTTCCATGCCGGAGGCAATATCCGTATTCCCCATGCCGATGATGATATCGCCGGATACCAAACCCGCCTGTTCCGCAGCGCCGCCGGAGGATACCGTAACCTCCGCCTGCTCCTCTGTCTGGTAGTAGCTGATGCCCAGCAGATAGCGATGCTCCACATCCGGCTGATAGGATATGGTATGCTCCTGCCCATCCCGCAGGAAGGACAAAGTAATCACATCCCCGTCCAGACCGTACAGCTGTTCATACAGGCTCATATCCCGGCCGAAATCAATGGTGTGTCCGTCAAATTCCGTCAGAATATCACCCTCCCTGAGTCCTGCTTCCCAGGCGGCGGAATCTTCCTTCACCTGCAGGATCCTGGGCGGATCATATCCGACAATGCTGATAATCACCAGCGCCCCGAAAAACGCCAGAATGAAATTGAACAGCGGCCCTGCCGCAATCACGGCGATCCGCCGCCAGACCGACTTACTGTTGAAGCTTCCCTCCGCTGTGTCGTCCTCATCCTCACCCTTCATCATGCAGGAACCGCCAAAAGGCACCACCCGCAGAGAATACAATGTTTCCCCCCGCTGTGTGCTGATAATCCTGGGACCCATGCCCACGGAAAATTCTTCCACCATAATTCCATTCAGCTTTGCCGCCACAAAATGGCCCAGTTCATGAACAATAATAACGATTCCCAGAATCAGAAAGGCAATGATAATACTCAATGCTTCCACCTGCTTTCTATCCATTCATATGTCTTTGCTTCTGTCTCCAGGATTTCCTCCAGCGCAGGGTGAGCAATCACCTGATGGCGCTCCATCGCTTCCTCTATTATTGTATAAATATCGAGAAATGAAATTTCTCTTCTCAAAAATTTTGCCACTGCCCGCTCATTGGCCGCGTTGAACACGGTGGGCATGCTTCCGCCCCTTTCGGCCGCATCCCTGGCCAACGCAAGTCCCCGGAAAGTTTCTTCATCCGGCTCCTCAAAACTGATCTGGCGAAGGGCGGAAAAATCCAGCCGCTCTCCCGGCAGATACCGACGCTGGGGATAATACAGCGCGTACTGGATGGGCAGCTTCATGTCCGGCGTCCCCAGCTGCGCCAGCACCGCCCCGTCCACGAATTCCACCATGGAATGAATAATGCTTTTGGGCTGCACTACCACCTGGATATCCTCCAGCCCCACATTGAACAGCCAGCGGGCCTCCATCACTTCCAGCCCCTTGTTCACCAGCGTAGCAGAATCAATGGTAATCTTCTGCCCCATGGACCAGTTGGGATGTTTCAGGGCATCCTCCACCCGGACGTTTTTCAGCTCCTGCCGTTTTTTCCCCCGGAAAGGTCCCCCGGAGGCTGTAATCAGCAGCTTGCGGATGCTTCTGGGTTCCTCCCCGTGCAGCACCTGGAAAATGGCGCTGTGCTCGCTGTCCACCGGAAGGATCCGCACGCCGTGCTTTTTGGCCAGCGGCATAATCAGATGACCTGCTGTCACCAGAGTCTCTTTGTTGGCCAGGGCAATGTCCTTTCCCGCCTCGATGGCCGCCATGGTGGGCCGGATACCGATCATTCCCACAATGGCCGTCACGAGGATCTGGGCCTGGGGAATCCTGGCCATCTCCAGCAGACCCTCCATGCCGCTGACAACACGTACATCCAGGTCCCGCACCCGGTCCCGGAGCACTTTCGCGTCTTCTTCCTCCCACACCGCCGCCAGCAGCGGGGAAAACTCCCGGATCTGTTTTTCCAGCAGATCTATATTTCTCCCGGCAGCCAGAGCCGCCACCCGGATATCGCCGTTCTCCCTCACCACTTCCAGCGTCTGCGTACCTATGGATCCTGTAGATCCGAGAACTGCTATTGTTTTTTCCATTGTATTCCTCCTCAATCGGCCTTTCGGCACACGGTTTTATGTCAGCACCGCCGCCAGAATATATATCATAGGTGCTGTGAATATCACGCTGTCAAACCGGTCCAGAATTCCTCCGTGACCGGGAATCAGCTTTCCGTAGTCCTTGATATTCTTCTGCCGCTTGATGGCGGAAGCTGCCAGGTCGCCCACCATGGAAACCAGAGCGCCCGCCGCGCAGATGGCCGCGTAAACCAGCGGCGTATGATCAGGGTTAAGATTCCAGGCCGAAACAGCCCATGCATACAGCGCTCCCAGAAGCGCGGCTCCGACAACGCCTCCCACCGCGCCCTCTATGGATTTTTTCGGACTCAGCACCGGCGCCATCTTGTGTTTCCCAAACAGAACACCCACACAGTAAGCGCAGGTATCACAGCCCCAGGAGCAAAGCATAATCAACCATACCAGAAATGCTCCTCCTTCCAGCTGTCTGGTCTGGTAAAGGAAAGAAAGCATCACCGCCACATAGGCTATTCCGAAAAAAGCAGCCATCACCTGTTCCGCCTGATACCTGGGATAAGTGAATACGTACACGCACATAATCAGCACTAATCCCACCAGAACCGCCGACAAATGAATCTCCTCTTCCGTCAGGAGGAGAGAAAGATAATATAACACCGCGCCTGCATATCCCGCGCACTCCAGAAGATTCCACTTTCCTTCGGTGACCCCGGCCGCCCGGTACAGCTCCCGCATCCCGATCAGAGAAACCGCCAGAAGCGTGACAAACAGCACCCATCCTCCGCTGATGATGGTAACCAGCGCCACAGCCAGCAGCACAATACCGCTCAGCAATCTTGTGATAAACATGTCACTCCTCCTTCACTCCCCCGTATCTCCGGTCTCTTTCATTATATTTCCCGATAGCTTTCAATAATTCATCTTTTTTAAAGTCCGGCCAGGGTACCGGCGTAAAATAAAACTCCGTATATGCCAGCTGCCAGAGAAGGAAATTAGACAGCCGCAGTTCCCCGCTGGTGCGGATCAGAAGATCCGGATCCGGTATTTCTCCTGTATCCAGATAGCCGGAAATAGTCTCCTCCGTCACCGGCCCGGTAAGTCTGCCTTCCGCCTGATCCTTCAGCATCCGGTTTACAGCCCGGCAGATTTCATCCCTGCTACCATAGTTTAGCGCAATCTGAAAATGCAAGTCATCAAAATCCTTTGAAAATTCTTCCAGTTCCCTGATGCTATCCTGGATATCCTGATCAAAAGCCGTGGGATCACCGATAATACGTACCCGCATATTGTTTTTCTTTGAAATTTTGATACATTTTTTCAGATAATTACGGAAAAGCCGCATCAGGCCTTCCACCTCTTCCCTGGACCGCTTCCAGTTTTCTGTGGAAAAGGCGTAAACCGTCAGATACTTCACTCCCAGCTCCTTGGCCACTTCACAGATATATTCCAGGTTGTCGCAACCCTTCACATGGCCGTAGTTCCTGGGCATTCCTTTGCTTTTTGCCCATCTTCCGTTTCCGTCCAGGATGATGGCGATATGATTCGGTATTTTCATGGTTTTCTCCTTTTTTTCTTTACCAAAAGAGGCATCACACAATGGAGCTGAATCCATATGTCTGACGCCTCCCCCGTGACTGCCTTGGCAGTAAACTTATCGACAGTTCGGTCCTCCCGCTTCGCTGTCACAAAATTATACCGTTAAAATCTCCTTGGACTTCACTTCCACAGCCTCGTCCACCTTCTTGATGTACTTATCTGTCATCTTCTGTACCTTATCTTCCAGCTCGCTGATCTCGTCCTCGGACACATCGCCCTTGCCCAGCTTTTTCAGCATGTCGTTGGCATCCCGGCGGATGTTCCGCACGGCCACCTTGGCAGCCTCGCCTTTCTTTTTCACATCTTTTACCAGCTCTTTTCTGCGCTCCTCGGTGAGTTCAGGAAATACCAGACGGATCACCTTTCCGTCATTGGTGGGGTTGATGCCCAGATCGGACATATTGATAGCCTTCTCGATCACCTTCACCATGGATGCCTCCCAGGGCTGAATCTGGATCATGCGGGCCTCTGGAACGGAAATGTTTGCCACCTGCTGCAGTGGTGTGGGCGCTCCGTAATAATCCACGGTAATGCGGTCCAGTACGTGGGGATTGGCACGTCCTGCACGGATGGTACCGAACTCGCTGTCAAGATTGGCAAGGGTTTTCTCCATCTTGTCCTGATATTTCGCAATTCTCTCGTCCATAAGTTTGTCCTCCTATTTCTATTCTCTTCCAGTGCCTCAGTCCACCAGCACTTTTGTCCCCAACACTTCCTGCCGGGCTGCCCGGATGATGCTGTTCTCCTCATTCAGCCCGAACACCAGCATCGGCATCCGGTTTTCCATACACATGATGGAAGCCGTCAGATCCATCACTGCCAGCTTTCTGTCGATAACCTCCTGGATGTGTACACTGTCATATTTTTTTGCTTCCGGATTCACCTTGGGATCGCTGTCATAGACACCGTCCACCGCTTTTGCCAGAAGAATCATCTCCGCGTCAATCTCCACCGCGCGAAGCGCCGTGGTCGTATCTGTGGAGAAGTAGGGATGTCCCGTTCCTCCCGCGAAAAATACCACTTTTCCCTGGGAGAAACACTCATTGGCCTTATCCTTTGAGAAAAGGTCCGTAAACGCTCCGCAGACAAAGGGTGTCAGAATGGCTGTCTTCATTCCCACGGAACGGAAAATTTCCGAAACGTAAATGCAGTTCATCACCGTGGCCAGCATACCGATCTGATCAGCCTTCGTCCGGTCAATGGTCTCGCTGCTGCGGCCTCTCCAGAAATTTCCTCCGCCGATTACCACACCGATTTCCAGGCCTTCATCGGCCAGCACCTTCACCTGACGGGCCACCTGAGTCACCGTAGCCTCATCAAAACCCATCTTCTTGTCTCCTGCCAGGGCTTCGCCGCTTAACTTCAACAATACTCGCTTCATTTTGACGCACCTTATCCTTCCCGCCCCATGTATATCCCGCTTTCCTTCTCCGGCACCGTCTTCAAAAAACGCGCGCCGCCGGACACACAGGTACGTTATTCTCATTCCTGCTCATTATATCATATATTCCCGAAAATGTAAGAGGGAATTTCCTCAAAAAGGCGGCGCATTCCGCACTCTGGCAGAATACGCCGCCTTTTCTTTTACGGTTCCCGTCAGCTCTGAGACAGACTGGAAATATAATTGTCCACCGCGTTGTTATCCACCACAATGGCGTCGTTAACTTTTGACGCCGCCGTGTCATAAATGGAATATCCCACCCAGCCGATGGCCAGAACGCATACCAGCGCGATTCCCGTCATCTCCAGACGATGGATGATCCGCTCCTTTTTCATGATTTTCTGGCGGTTCGCCTTTTCTTTTTTATATTTGTCTACCTTTTCCTGGCTCATGAAAACACTCCTTTATGCCTGTGTTGTCGTATAAAGCAGCCCTCTCCCGGCAGCAGTCCGCAGATACGCCGCAATGTACTTACCATTATAGCATACTGGAAGCCAAATGCAAGAAAGAATCCTGCTTTAGCGGGATTCACCGTAACAGTTCGGCTTTCCACTGTTCCGCGAGGTGTCACGCTGCTTTGGCAGCGGGCCGCACAGGCGGCTACAGCACCACAATGACTCCCCCGTCATTGGCATACATGCTGCTGACCCCCGCAGTATCCAGAAGAATGGTATCCTTCACCTGGATCTTTTCCAGAATGGCATCCCGCACCATCTCTGCCCTCTCCCGGCAGTTACAGTGGGAAATGGCCAGAACCTTGTTCTCCGTATTTTCCGCTCCGGAAACGATATAATCCACCATCTTCACCAGAGCCTTGTTGATACCTCTGGCCTGATCCAGCTGGCAGATGGTGCCCTCCGGGGTGGATCCCATCACCGGCTTGATCTTCAGGGCGGAGGCGACGAAAGCCTTCACCTTGCTGAGCCGGCCGTTTTTCCTCAGGGTTTCCAGGTTTTCCAGCACAAAATAGGTGACCTGGGAATCGATGTACTTCTCCACCGTATCCACCACCCGGGAAAAGCTCATTCCCTTTTCCTCGCACTCGGCGATTTTTTTGGCGATCAGCGTCTCGCCCACGGAAGCGCTGCGGGAATTGAATACGTGGATCTTCTTTTCCGGATGCTTCTCCAGGGCCAGGGATTTTCCCAGCACCGCGCTGTTGTAGGAACCGCTCAGCTCCGCGGACAGGGTCACCGCGTACAGATGCTCCTCCTCCCCCAGAAATGCTTCCTGATAGCGTTCCGGTGACGGACAGGCGGACTTGGGGCACTCCGGACAGGCAGCCACTTTTCTGAGAAACTCTGCCTGATCAAATGTCTCGTCATCTACAATTTCTTCCCCTCCTACCATCAAGGTCAGAGCAGCAGACTCAAATCTCGCGTCCGCCTTCATCTCGGGCGTCAGTTCGCCGCAGCTGTCAACAATCACCTTAAAACTCATATCAATGCCTCCATATCTCATCTCTTTTTATCGAAAACACAGTCGGTCTGTCTGTTTTTGCCGTTATGATTCCTACCTAACGTAGTTTTTAATACCATATTATAATAGCATACAATTCTATCCTTGAAAAGACTTTTTCTATGTTCTTTTCCAGGAGTTTGGTATATAATAATCCTATTGAACTACAGGAGGCGTTTATGTACTATCTGCTCAACAGTTCCATGCAGCCGCTGGACGATAATTACCGGAGAAAAGACGATGATACGCTGGTTTCTGTGGTAACCACAGAGGAATGTCCCAAAAAGCACGGATCCCTTCCCTATTACAGGATTCTGGCCCGCAACATCGAAAACCACAATATTCAGTACTGTAAAGCAGAGATGCTTCCGGACTGCATCATCGGCACTCTGCTGATCCCTGACAAGCAGTCGCCAAGGCAGCATATCCTTTCGCTGTCCTTCTATCTGGAGAAAGGGCTTCTGGTGCTGGTGGACGATACCTGTCATATAGAAAACATTCTTTCCATATTCCGGGAAGCAGAGCTTCTGAACAGTCCCGATACCGGATCCTTTTTCTGCCGTCTTCTGGAGTATCTTATCAGCGGCGACGGACTGTTTCTTCAGCAGCTGGAGCAGGAGATGGCCGGACTGGAGGAGGAGATTCAGCAGACCCGGCCGGATACGGTCAGCCCCGTTCTCATGCAAAGCCGCCGCCGGCTTCTGATTCTCAATTCCTATTATCAGCAGCTTCTGGACTTCTGCGAAACCATGGAAGAAAATTCCAACCATTTTTTCACCAAATCGGAATGTCAGTCGTTTTCCATCAATTCCGCCCGCATTGAACGGCTGTACAACCACTCCCGCATGCTGCGGGAATACGCGCTTCAGATCCGGGAGATGTACCAGGCCCGGATGGATGCCCGTCAGAATCATACCATGCAGCTTCTGACAGTAGTTACCGCCATCTTTCTTCCCCTGACACTGATCACCGGCTGGTACGGGATGAATTTTCAAAACATGCCGGAGCTGCGGACAGATAACGGATATTTTGTTCTCATTATTGTCTGCTTGCTGATCGTCGCTGTGGAAATCTGGCTCTTTCGCAAAAACCGCTGGCTGTAACCGCCGGCATCTGCCGCTCTTTACCTTTAAGAGCGGACTGATCTAAGGAAAGGAAGGACTGATATGTAATGCTCGCTCTTGAGATTCTGGATATTAAAGATTTTACCTCAAAACTGTTTGTGGGAAATGTTTTCGATACATTTTGTCTTTCGGAGGCAGCCTTTACCACATTTCTCACCTGTACCATTGATGGAAAGCTGAAAAAGGACTTTTTCGATTCCGGCCAGGCACCCGATGACCGCAGCCTCAGCCTCTGGTCTGAGGTAAAACCTTACTGCTATACGCTGATCCGTGGACGCCGCACGCCCCTGCACTTTAAAATTGTTTTCCAGCTTTCCCCGAAAAACACGGAAAAAATGCTACATTCTTCCGGTGCTTCTCTGACCGCCGAGGACGTCTTCGGTCTTTTTCTCAACTGTCAGTTTGAAAAGGGAAGGCTGATCTGTACCACGGGTACCTCTCTGAAGGTATTCTCCACTGACCGCACCGTGGATCAACTGTGGGATGATCTGGTACGGCGCTTTTTCCGCCAGCAGAAAATTTCATTTGAAGAACGTTAGAAAGGCCGCGGCCCTTTTGAGGCTGCGGCCTTTCTGATCAGATAGTTAGTCTGGTTTTTCTGCTGCTGTCTGCGTCATTACCGCAGATATCCCTGCTGCAGGATGGAGTCCTGCATATTTCCCTGAGACTGGCTGTCGGAGCTGCCCTGTGTATCAGCTTTATCCAGGGTAATGCTGACGGTTTTCTCCACATACTGTCCGTTATCCGCCACCGCGATGGTGATATCCACAGTCTCTCCCGCAGCATAATACTGAAGCTGCTGTTTCAGCTCATCCATGGAGGTGACGCTGGTTCCGTCAAAGGCTGTGATTACACTGCCCGCGGTGATTCCGGCATTGTCAGCCGCTCCTCCTTCCACTACTTCCGCCACATAGACACCTTCCGGAAGCCCATAGGCTTCTGCCACCGAGCTGTCCACGCTGGTTCCGCTGATGCTGAGCGCCGCAGCCTGATCATCAGACACTTTCTCCCTGGTCGTCTTGTTCATCAGATTCTCCAGGATCGGCTCCGCCCGGGTAATGGGGATGGCGTATCCCATACCTTCCACATCAGTGGAGGCCAGTTTCGCGGAGTTGATGCCGATCACTTCACCATTCATATTGATAAGGGCGCCGCCGCTGTTTCCGGGGTTGATGGCCGCGTCTGTCTGAATAAATCCACCTTCAGTATCCTCGCTGACCTGACGGTCCAGCGCGCTGACGATACCTGTGGTTACAGACTGTCCGTAACCCAGGGCATTACCGATGGCCACTACCTGCTGTCCAACAGAAAGAGCATCTGAATCGCCCAGTGTCGCGATCTTAATCTGGGACATGGTATCATCAGAAATATCCGCCAGATTCACTGCCACAACAGCCAGATCATTGTCGGGATCCGTTCCCTTGATGTTTGCCTCATAGGCCTGATTGTCAATGAAGCCAACCGTCAGAGTATCAGCGTTTTCCACCACATGATTGTTGGTCACAATGAGAAGCTCCGTGTCATTTTCTCCGATAATAATTCCGGAGCCACAGCTTTCCACTTCCTCAGTCTGAGGCGCTCCGCCCATGCCGAACATACTGTAGTAGTTCTGAACTTCCTGCACAGACTGATTGGTGATGGAAACGATGGAAGGCATCACAGAAGATGCCACATCGGATACATCCAGGCTCTGGCCATCCGTACTTCCGTCAGATGTGGCGGAAGTGGTCTGCAGCGTTGCTTTGCTGCTGTTGGTATCTGATGTGTCTCCCGTAGATGCTGAAACCTGCGTACTGCCTCCGGCGGCCATATTGATTCCCACCATGGTCCCTCCGGCAATTCCTCCGAACAGCACCGCGCTCAAGGCAATGGCCCCTGCCCGCTTGGCAAATTTTTTCAGATTGTCATGATTCTTCTTCGGATCTTTCGGTTCCTCCGGCTGAACCGGCTGATACTGATTTTGATTCTGATTAAATTCATAACGTCCATATTCTTCCATAGTTGATTACCTCCCACAATCTATTAAAAATGTTCTTCTTAACTTTTTACAGTTATCAGTATAGATGTGGTTTGTGGTAAATCTGTTATCAGAATATGTTTATTTTGTGAAATCCGACATTTTTCTTTTCATGGAAAATTCCCAAAAGGCATGATATAATGGGAGGCAGCAGAAGAAATCCTGCAAAAGACCAGTGCGGCATGGGCCGAATTTAAGAATTAAATTAGAAAGAAGGATATATCATGCAGAAGATCACAAGTTTCACCATAGACCATTTGAAACTGCAGCCCGGGATCTACGTTTCCCGGAAGGACCCGGTGGGCAACACCTGCGTTACCACCTTCGACATCCGGATGACCTCCCCCAACGAGGAGCCGGTGATGAATACCGCGGAGGTTCACACTATTGAACATCTGGGCGCCACATTTCTCAGAAATCACCCGGACTTCGGGCCGAAAATTCTCTACTTCGGCCCCATGGGATGCCGGACCGGCTTCTATCTCCTTCTGGCCGGCGACTACGAATCCGCGGATATTGTATCCCTGATGACGGAGATGTTCACCTTTATCCGGGATTACCGGGGCGAAGTTCCCGGAGCCTGCGCGAAGGACTGCGGCAACTACCTGGATATGAATCTTCCCATGGCAAATTATCTGGCAAACCGTTTTCTTTCCAACGTTCTGGAGGGCATTGGCCCGGACCGGCTCTGTTATCCTCAGTAAAACGTATCCCATCCCGCAGCGGCATGGCCCCTCAAAGGGCCGGCCGCTGCGGTTTTCTTTCCATACGGACCAGGATGCTTCCCCCGCAGACCATCCCCAGCGCTCCGGCTTCCCCGGAGGAAAGGTCGTACCTGATTTCAGCGGGAAACTTGCGGCCGCTTCCGGCATCCAAGATGGCCTGATGTTCCATGACGCCGCCGCCAATGGTTCCGTACACCGTTCCGTCATCCGCCACCAGCATGGCGCATCCCACGCCCCGGGGCGCGGATCCCGACTTTTCCACAATGGTCACCAGAACTCCCCCGATTCCCGCCGCAAGGGCTTTCTGCACCTGCTGGGACGTTCCCTCTTTTCCACTGAGATTTCTCACCTGCACGATCTGGGCCAGAATACTGACCGCGATCTCTTCCGGTTCATTCCCTCCCAGCTTCAGCCCGATGGGCGCCCAGATCTGTTCCACCTGTTCCCAGGCATGCCCCGCTTCCAGCAGGCGCTGCCGCACTTCCTTTACCTTCTTTTTGCTGCCGATCATACCCAGATAGGCAAACCTGCGCCCAAGAAGAAGATCCGCGCACTGGAAATCCCCCTGGTGTCCCCGGGTGACAATCACATAATAAGAATTTTCCAGCGGGGGAATCCGCTGCTCCAGCTGGGCGAAGGGCGCGCAGATTACCCGGTCCGCTTCCGGGAAACGGCCGGGGGAGGCAAATTCTTCCCGGTCGTCCATCACAGTAATGTCATAGCCCATCACACTGGCCAGCCGGCACAGGGCATGTCCCACATGGCCGCCGCCCAGAATCACCAGATGCAGCCTTTCATCCTTCTCCATTTTCGCCACCTCCATTTTCCTTATTCTCTGTCCGCCGGATATCCTCCGGGTAAAACACCCGCTCCAGACACAACCCGCAGGCCGGCGCTGTGGGGCCTGCCGCCGTCCTGTCCATGGCGGCCAGAATTTCTTCCATACTTTCTGCCGGTCTCAGGTGCTGCCCCACCTCCATGAGAGTTCCCGCAAGGATCCGGATCATATACTGGAGAAATCCGTCGCCTTCAAATACCAGCTTCACCTGATGCTCCTCCCTGACAACCTCCAGCCTTGTGATGGTCCGCACCGTGGACTTTTTCATCCGGGGGTTCCCGCAGAAACTGCGGAAATCATGGGTTCCCGTAAGCCGGGCCGCCGCCCTTTGCATGGCATCCGTATCCAGCTCTTCTCCCAGATGGAAAAGGTACTTTCTGCGGAAAACGTCCTTCCTGTCGTCCGTGCCGATCCGGTAGACATAGCGCTTCCCCACAGCCCCAAACCGGCTGTGGAACCGGTCATCCACCCGGGAAACCTTCAGAATTTCAATATCCTCCGGCAGATAGCGGTTAAGATACCGCCGGATCTCTTCCGGCTCTTTTGAGGAATCCAGGCGGGCGTTGGCTGTCTGACAGAGGGCATGAACCCCCGCGTCGGTTCTCCCGGCCCCCTGAATCTCCACCGGTCTCTCTTCCATTCTGGAAAGCACCGCCTCGATCTTTCCCTGTATGGTCTTCTCCGTCTTTTTCTGTCTCTGCCAGCCTTCGTATCTGCTGCCGTCATAAGCAATCTCAAATCTGTAATTCATACTCTTCCTTTCTTTCTTCCAAAGCCGGAGAAGATATTCTTCCGGGCTGACCCGTCCACCGTTTTGCTGCTTTCCGGTACTGAAGCGGCGACATCCCCATGATTCTGCCAAACTGTCTCAAAAAGGTATTTTCACTCTCAAATCCGCTCTTCGTTCCCACCTGAAAAACCCGGTCTTCCCCCTCTTCCAGCAGACGCACCGCTTCACAGACCCTCACCGTATTAATATAACGGTTGACATTGCAGCCGCAGTAGCGCTTAAACTCTTTGCTGATAGTGGAAGGGTGCAGATAAAACTGTTTTCCCAGCTCTTCCAGCCCCAGTTTGCCCCTGAAATTCATATCAATATACGCCTTCACATCCCGCATCCTGGCATCTGCGGCCGTAATGACTCCATAACGGCGCTCCCACTTTGTTTCCCGGAACAGCAGCACCGCCAATTCCGTCAGAAGCAGCCGCTGCATCTGATTCTGAAAATCACTCCTGATTTCTTTCTCACTTTTCAGCCGTTCAAAAAGCTCCCTCAGCCGTTCGAAATTTTCCGGTTCCAGCCGCTTCATATATTTTTCAAACTGTTTCCGTCCGGGAGTGGCAAATACCCGCAGCAAATCCTCATCCACGAGGAAATTCTCCAGGCAGGCAGGATCCACCAGCAGGCTGTAACGCTGGTAGGGAGGCCTCGTGATCTGACATCGGTAATACTCCACCGGGCCAATCACCAACACATCCCTTTCTTCTGCCACATACGTTTCTCCCCGGATCTGATAGTATGCCTGCCCGGATTCTACCAGGACTATCCGGCATGCGTTGTGAATCTGTCCCACTGTCAGCTTTTCCAAACTGCAAATCCTGCTTACTCTGTAGCAGTCTTCGGCAGCACCCCGAAAAAATTTCGGTTCCTCATAATCGTGTACCTTGATTCTCATCGAATGTCTCCTCTTTTGCCGGCCGCTTTGATTTCCATTATGTTCCCCATCGTATCATCTGTTATCATGTTTGTCAATAAGCTGTATTTTCTATTTATTTTCTGATTTTTAATTGTTACAATTCTTAAAATATGATATAATGATTTTACATTCAAAAGATACGTGAAATTACAAAAAAGAATCATCAGAAAAAGGAGGCATTGTATATGGGTGAGAAGAAATTGCTGGCATCCGGCGCTCATGACATTTATCTTGAAAACGGGAAAGCCGTCAAATTATTTGCCAAAGGCTTCCCCAAAGCAGAGGTTTTAAGAGAAGCCATGCATCAGTCTCTGGCACAGGAGC
>DVON01000085.1 GCA_018713585.1 Candidatus Pullilachnospira stercoravium
GAGGCCGCCTCCATCACCAGATCATGGCCGCTTCCCAGAATCTGCGGATACACCATGGCCAGAACGCCTGCCAGAAGAAAGGGAATCAACAGCCGGGTGAAAGTGTTAAGCCGTGGATTGTCCTGGATCAGCGACTGGGTTTTCAGGGTCAGCCAGTTATAGAATACCCCGGCCAGTCCCAGAAGAATCCCCAGAATCAGCAGATGCCAGTAAAACTGCGGTTCCAGCTCCTGACCGATATGGAACTGGAACACCGGCTCAAAACCCAGAAAACTGGAGGAAATCAGATCCGCTGTCAGAGAGGCGGTCATGACGCAGATCAGCACGGAGACGGAAAAGTTTTTGTGGATTTCCTCCAGGGAGAACATGACACCGGCAAGAGGCGCATGAAAGGCCGCGGCCAGTCCTGCGCTGGCTCCGCAGGTCAGCAGATATTTTTCTTCCGTTTTTCCCCGGTCCATGGCCCGGGAGACTGCCTTGCCCGCCATGGCGCCCAGCTGAATGGAGGGGCCTTCCCGGCCCAGAGAGAGCCCGCCCAGCAGACAGAGAAAGCCTCCCGCGAATTTGGCCGGGAGAACCTTCCACCAGGTCTGGTTCAGCTTGCCCGTCATTTCCCCTTCCAGCTGAGGAATACCGGAACCGGAGATCAGCGGCTCCCAGCGAAGCAGCCGGCTCACCACAAAAGCCAGAAGTACCAGGGCCAGAAACCACAGGGCGAACACCCAGGGCTGCCGGTGGCCGGCGGCGATTACGCGGTTTAACAGTTTCTGGGCTACTTCCAGAAGCAGCCGGTAGGAAAGCACCACAAATCCTGCCACAATTCCCACCAGAAGCCCTTCCCCGATGAGAATCGTTTTCAAATGCTCCGCTCTTTGGAGTATATGGGACGTATCCTTTTTCATCTGTATTTCCTCCTGATATTATGATACAAGCGCCAGAAGGTCAGGCATGTTGCGTATGCGCAAACGGGCATGACTTTGAGGTGTTTTTCGGATTGCGGGAGTGCGTCAGCACGGAGCAAGCCGTGTATCATGGGCGTCAAAAGACTTTTTGACGCTTTCACTATATTATAAGAAAGGATCCGGGAAAATTCAACCGTTTACAACCCATTGAAAAATTTCTTCCACCGTGATAATCTGTTGATATGATTTGGCAGTTTGGCCGGAAGGCCGCCGATAAAATACCAGGAGGAGACAGATGGAAGGAAGAGGCATCATGTCGGCTGAGAGAAAACAGAAAATGGAGCAGGAGATCGCCGGGGTACTGGAGGCTCTGCGGTTATCAGAAACGCGCCGGCCCATGGATTTTGCCCTGCAGCTGGGGTATGCCGTTTATGTGCGGCTGTTTGTGGAGGCACAGAGCCGGCCGGGACTGCAGCAGCATTTCCCCTATGGAGGATTTCTCATGCAGTGGACCAGGGCGGAGGAACCCATGGAGAGATCCCAGAGAGTGTGGGAGCTGCAGTATCAGGTGAAGTATTGCGCCTCCATTGTGGAGGAAGGCCATTTTATGGAAAATGCGTCGTTTACGGACCGGGGTGACTGGGCGGAGCAGATCAGCCGTCTGGTGGATCTGGCCGCGGACGGATGCGGCTGGCACGGGGCAGATGACGCCGGAGAGATCTCCTTGCGGGAGGATGGACAGATCCCGGAGGATTTCGGATGGCTGCTGGAGGAAACCATCCGGCAGATCTGCCAGCTGGGAAATTCCGGCTGCTTTCTGCTTTCCCGGCCCCTGATGGAGCTGATGACAGGCATGGCCGATATCGGAGGCAGAAAGCGCGTGTGGAATCCGGGCTGCCGCACCGGCGGATTCCTGAAACTTTTGTTTGAGAAGAATCCCCAGTTGCGTCTTGCGGGAAGCGAGGAAGAGAAGGATTTCATCACGCTGGCCCGGATGCTGCGGTTCTGTTTCGGAGGAGGCCAGGTAGAACTGCGGGACGGAGATCCCCTGACAGAGACAGGGGAGGAGCAGTATGATCTGATTTTCGCCAACCCGCCGGTGGGCGAAGTGGAGCAGGAGCTGGCGGACCGTTTTCCGGTATCCACCCGAAAGATACCGTTGCAGTATCTGCAGATGATGATGGAGCGGCTGACTCCTCAGGGAACGGCGCTGGCAGTGGTCAACGAAAGCGTTCTGTTCCGCTATGACGCCGAACAGAAGGTGCGGAGCCGTCTGGTGGAAGAAATGGATCTTCAGGGAGTGCTGTCACTTCCGGCCGGCGCGCTGCTGCCGTATACGGCTGCCAAGGCTTCCCTGCTGATTTTTTCCAGGGAGAAAAGGGAGGAAGGAGCCGTCTGGTTTTATGAAGCCGGCCCGGAAGAGAAAGAGCCGCCAAAGCCGGAAGAAATGTCCCAGTCCCGGGCGCTGAAGGACGGCGAGATGGAAGAGATTCTTTCTTGCTGGGAACAGAGAGAAGCGCTTTATCAGAACTGGAAAATCCAGCTGGCCGCCGCGTCCGGCTTCAATAAATGGGAAAATCCGGCCCCGGCCCGGTGGGAGGAATCCTGCTGGTTCGCGGATTGGGAAACCATCCGCAGAAATGATTACAACCTGACGGCAGGCCGGTACAAGCCCTGGCAGGAGGAAGAACAGGTTCCGGAGGGGGAATCCCCGTCCCGGCTGCTTCTGGAGCTGGCTGCTATGGAAAAGGAATCTGCCGCAAAAATACAGGAATTGATTGAGATGACGAAAAAGTATGAGTAGAGAGACAAAATGGAGATACTGCCGTCTGGACCAGGTGGCCCGGCTGGTATCCGGAAGGACCCCGGACCGGGGAAACCGGGCCTGCTATGCAGACGCCGGCCTTCCCTGGGTGAAGATTGAAAACCTGGGCAGGGGTGTTGTCCGCGAGGCGGCGGAGTATCTGTCGGGGGAAGGACAAAAAAAGGTAAATCCGGTGCCGGAGGGGAGCGTGCTGTTTTCCACGGTGGGTACGGTGGGACAGGTGGGAATCGCCGGCTGTACGCTGGCCACCAATCAGCAGATCGTGTCCCTGATTTTTCAGGAGGACCAGGTGCTGCCTTTGTACGGCTATTACTGCCTGCGCCATTATGCCGGAGAGATCCGCCGCCTGGCCGACCAGACCACCATGGCCATGATCAGCCGGAAAACGCTTGGCCAGTACCGGATTCCGGTGCCCGGGGATCTTCAGGTGCAGCGGCAGATTGCGGAGACCCTGAAAAAGTATGACAGCTATGTGGAGGAAAAAGAAGGCATAAGCCGCCAGCTTGCCCGGTGGGAGTCGGTGCTGTTTGAGCGGATGTTCGGAAGGGAACTCCGGTTCCATGACCGGCTGCCGCTGAAGGAATATCTGCGGGAGACGCCCTGTGTGGGCCCGGCAAAGGCAGAGGATATGGAAAATGGCGGTATTCCCGAAAAATACCGGGTGACGAAGGGAGATATCCTGATCCACAACGGAAACGTAAGGCTGGGCGCCGGGGAAGGGGAAGAATATTTTGACCGGAATGTCCTTTGCGTGCGGACAGATCCCGGCCAGCTGCTTCCCCAGATGCTGGCCGCATGGCTGAAACAGCCTTCGATTCAGAAAATCCTGTACACGGAGAAAAAGCCGGGGGACAGCCGGAAGCGCCCCATCCGGGCCGGCGAGCTGGAAAAGCTGGAAATTCCGTACTTTACGATGGAGCGGCAGAGGGATTTTGCCGTCTGTTGGGAAAAACTTGCGGAAATTCAGGAGCTGGAGGAGCGCATGGCCCGTCTGGGCCGGAACCTGTTTGAGGAAATGAGCCGGAGGCTGCTGACCGGGGAAGGTTCTGAGGTGAGCTCATCTGGCATAGAAGATGAAGGCCCTGAGGTGAACCCGTCTGTCGCAGAGAATGGAGCATATGCAGCGCGTCAGCCTGCCGCAAAGAGCAAAACGCAGCTGGAGACACAGCCCTGCCCCGCGGCAAAATGCCGTCCGGGAGAGCTGCAGGTGGCCCATCTGGCGCTGGCGGTGCTTTGCTGCTGGACGCCCGCGGACAGCAGTATGGAAGCCTACTGCCGGGAGCGACAGGAGATTTTTGATGCCCTGCAGCCGTATTTCCAGCCGGCGGCCATTTCCCTGGTGACAGAGACCGACCAGAAGGAATACCTGTTGGAGCGGGATTTTCTGGCTTACCGGGCACAGGATCTTGTCAGAGACTGGGAAGATCCCGTGGAACTTCTGATTCATCTGCTGAAAAGGCGCAGGCGCGGAAACCTGAAGGATGCTCACATGGTATTCCGCGGTGAGCAGGGCCTTGTGACAGAAGAAATCTGGGATCCGCAGCGCCAGAAAATGGCTGCCCGCAGGGCCGTCCGGCTTCTGGCCCGGTATGCGGACATGGAAGACTGCTGTTTTCTGCTGGGAGAGGGGGAGACATTATGAACAGAACAGAAGAAGGAAAGCGGCCGGATATCCGTATGATCGGACTGGATCTGGACGGAACCGTATTTAACAACGAGAAGGAAATCACAGAGCACACCCGTCAGGTGCTGGCGGAGACCATCCGCCGGGGAGTGACCGTCCTTCCCGCCACCGGAAGACCGCAGGAAGGACTGCCCGGGCAGTTTCTTGCCATACCGGGGGTGCGGTACGCCCTTACCTCCAACGGCGCCCGGATCCTGGATCTGAAAGACGGCAGCGTGGTGTATGAGCAGCCCATTTCCTGGGATGTGGCCCTGGATGCCGTCGCGCAGATGGAGCAATATGAGGGCTGCAACTGGGAAGTGTACCACGATGGAAAAATCTATGTGGACAAGGATACCTACCATTTTATCCGTCACCGGGACATGGCTGCGGCTCTGTGGGACTATATCCGGCGTTCCAGGATCTTCTTTCCGGATCTGAAGGAGACCATCCGCCGGGAGAAGTGGAAAATAGAGAAGCTGCATATGATGTTTTCCGATACGGAAAACCGTGATGAAAAGCTGCTTTCTCTCAGAGAAAAATTTCCGGAGCTCTCCGTCAGCTGTGCCACCAGCTTCAATATGGAAATTGTGTCCGCGAAAGCAGGAAAAGGAAACGGCCTCCTGGAGCTGGGAAAGCTTTTGGGAATTTCCCGGGAACAGATCATGGCCTGCGGGGACGCGGCCAATGACTGGGATATGCTGAAAAAAGTGGGATTTCCCGTTGCCATGGGAAATGCCGATGACGAAACGAAAAAGCTGGCCGCCTATGTGACCCGTACCAATGAGGAGGACGGAGTGGCATGGGCCATAGAAAAATTTGTGCTGAACCAGGAGAAAGGGAAGGAAAGCTTATGAAAGAAAACCGATATGACGATCCGGAATTTTTTGAGAAATACAGCCAGATGAGCCGTTCCGTCCAGGGGCTTTCCGGAGCCGGAGAATGGCCGGCGCTGGAAAAAATGATGCCGGATGTGGAAAACATGGAAATTCTGGACCTGGGATGTGGATACGGGTGGCATTGTATTTATTTCTGCCAGAAGAAGGCCGCCCGGGTCATCGGCGTGGATCTGTCGGAGAAAATGCTGGAGACGGCCCGCAAAAAGAGCGCAGGCCTGGATATCAGCTACCGGCGCTGCGCCATGGAGGATGTGGATTTTCCGGACAATTCCTTTGATATGGTATTCAGTTCGCTGGCTCTTCACTATGTGGAGGATTTTGCCCGGCTGGCGGAAAAGGTGAAGCGGATGCTGAAGCCGGGAGGGATTTTCCTGTTTTCCTGTGAGCACCCGGTATTTACCGCCCAGGGCAGCCAGGACTGGCTTTATGATGAGAAGGGAGAGATCCGCTGTTTTCCGGTGGACCGTTACTACTATCAGGGAGAGCGGGACGCCATTTTCCTGGGAGAGCATGTCCGGAAATACCACCGGACCTTCACCGGCTATCTGAAGCCGCTGCTGAAGCTGGGATTTACCGTCACGGACTTTGAAGAGCCCATGCCCACCGAGGAGGCCCGGAGGACCATCCCCGGCATGGAGGATGAGATGCGCCGCCCCATGATGATGATTATCAAGGCAACAAAGTCAGCAACAGTTCAGCCGGAAGGCTGAAGTGTCACAGAAGTATGTACACAGGCTGAACTGCGATAAAGCCGGCCCCATAAGCAGGTTAACCTGCGGGCTGTACGGTTTCCTCCAGATAAAACTCCAGCTCCTCCCGGAAAAATTCACCGGTACATTCCATATTCCAGGTGATTTTCGGATAATTCTGCAGGATGCCGGAGACGATATACAGTCCCATGCCCCGGCCGTTTTCCTTGGTGGTGACGCCCTTTTGCATCAGCTTTTCCAGCGGATGCTGAAGCGGGAGGCAGGTGTTTTCCACCGAGAATATCAGGCACCCGCCCCGGTAGTACAGGGCAAGGGACACCTGGGGAGCAGAGGTCTGCCGGGCAGCCTCCAGCGCGTTGTCCAGAAAGATCCCCGCTGTCCGGGTCAGATCCACCAGATCCATGGGGATCTGCTCCACCGGGGCTGGTATGTCCAGTTTTGTTTCTATTCCAAGGGCCTGCATCTGATTCAGTTTGGACAGAAGCAGGCTTTTCAGTTCGATCACCTTCAGGCTGCCGAGGGTACGGATGATCTTCTGTGATTCCTGCCCGTTGATCCGGCGGTCGGAAATACTGCTGGAAAAGCATTTTCCCAGCGCAGTTTCATCTCTGGCCTCGATGGCCTTCCCCATTTCCATCAGATTCCTGGCGGTTTCCCTCTGAAAATCCCCCAGCTGCCTGTTTAGCCTGTCCAGTTCTCCGGCATACCGCTGCTGCTGTTCGTAGGTGGCCAGCTGTGTGGAGTCCCGGGAAATGGACTGAATCTGCCGGTAAAGAAACAGAATCACCAGCGCCCAGGCACACTGGAACAGCAGCTGGGCGATTCCGATCAGACTCCGTATATGATAGGCCTGATCATATCCGTGTATGGAAAAATAAGAGACATTCAGCATCAGATAATCCAGAAACCAGATCCCTGCAATTTCCGAGACAACCAGGAAGGGAGAAGGATTCGCCTCCAGACGCAGCCGGGGGAAGATGAATTTCCGGATCAGCAGCATGAGAAGCAGGCTTCCTCCATAGACCAGGAGCTGCATGATAATCCGCCGGAGCGTGTCATAAAGCGGATTTTCCATTAAATACAGAAGGCGCTCGGTCTCGGTATAATCCGTCAGCTCCCAGGAGATCGTAAAGGAATCCAGAACTCTGCTGAGGGAGACATTCAGCAGATACCCCATGGTTCCGTAAAAGCCCGGTCCCCAGCGGATGGGCTTCCCCCAGAAAAGGATAAGGAAAAACAGCAGGATCCAGGCGGTGTCCATGTAGAATAAAATATAATAAAAGGCAGAGACGGGTAAGTGTAATGCCATGTAAGCGCTGCGTATCTGGCTGGCAACAATGAAGGCTACTTTAGCTGCCAGCAATGCGCACAGCTTTCCCTTTCCGATGAACCGGGGCTGCCACACCAGCATGGGAACGATGGAAAAGAAAATTCCCAGCAGATAGTTGATGATGGTAAGGAGCGTAAGCAGCATTTTATCTGTTCAATACCTCCTTTACTGATTTCAGATACCGGACAGACACCGGGCAGGTCAGGCCGCCGGACAGCAGAAGCTGCCGGGCGTTTTCCTGAAGCTCCTGGATAAACCGGCGGTTTACCAGCACCGATTTATGGCAGCGCAGAAATCCGTTTTCTGTAAGTACATTTTCCAGTTCCCGGAGAGTGCCGTGGCAGGAGGACACCTGAGCGGCGCTGTGGAAATAGATCCGGTGATCGCCCTTGGCCGTATCCACATAAACCAGATCTCTGAGATTCAGCGTCCGCAGAACACCGCCGATTTTTACCGTGACAGGAAGCATTTCTCTGCTGAGGGCGGCTTCCTCCCGGCGAAGGGCGGTTTCCATGCAGCTGCGGAAGCGCTCCGGTATCTGGGAAAACTGATCCTTCAGCACAAAGTCCAGCGCCTCCAGATGGTGGGTGAAGGTGAGATAACTCATCTCGCTGTGAGTGGTGACGAAGGCGATGTAGCACCGGGGATCCAGGCCGCGAAGCTTCTGGGCCAGGGTCAGGCCGTTCATGGAGGACTGCCCCAGATCAATATCGAGAAAATAAATTCCGCACCCTTCTGCGACGGCACGGGTATCCAGCAGCTGATCCGGACTGGAAAATGCCCCTCCCCACAGGATTTTCCCGGAATAATCCTCCAGAATCTTCAAAATCGTTTCTTTAAAAAAATCCAGCTCTTCCGGATGATCTTCACAGAGATATACGGTAAGCATCACTTCTCGTCCCCCTCATGCAAGTATTTCTCATAAAACGGCAGCAGAATTTCCCGGTGAAATTTCTCCAGTTTTTCCCAGTCTTTCTGCTCCACATACAGCCGGGCGGCCAGCAGCAGATTCGTGTAATCGTGCCGGTAAATCCGCAGAGAGGTGTTGTATTCCTCCAGGCTGTGGATGTAGTCCTGCAGCTGCCGGTACAGAATCTGTTTTTCCTCCAGCTTTGCCTTCCGGCGGAAAGCCCATCCCGTCAGGGCCAGATACAGTACCGTCATCAGCAGACAGGAAGAAAACAGCGCCGCATTGCTCCAGTTGATGGAGATGGGATAGTGATAGCGGGCGCTGTAGGCGTTCATAACCAGGCTGAAGGCCAGGGCGATGCCGCTGCTGACCAGCAGACTGGTCTGCAGCGTTCCTCCCACCAGATACCGGGAAAAATTCAGTTTCCGATGCAGCAGCCAGGACAGAAACCTGGTCACCAGAAAAACAGCCGCCAGAAAGAGAATCCGCTCTGCCAGTAGCTCCCTTCCTTCCAGCCGCATGGGCGTCAGATCCCGGAACGTCAGCAGCAGGCCGTATTCCAGGTATTGGAGCGAAAAGGTCAGCTGCAGCCCCAGAATACAGAAAAACAGCAGATTCCGCCACCCGGCCCGCCGCAGATTTCCATAGGGCAGAAGCCCCAGCGCGGCGGTCAGCCAGATCAGCACGGTCAGACATTTTGCCGCCATTTCTGCCATCCTGCTCACCCCCTTATACTATGGAAAGTATAGCACAAATTCATGCTTCTGTCACAGCAAACAGGGATTTGACCGGATACGTTTGCGACAGAAAACTGTCGTGAACGTAAAAATAATTGTGGAAAAGGCAACGTTTGCGATGGAAAAGGACATTATGCGATGAAAGGGCGAAATGCGTGGATGGATATGATAAAATTAGAAATAAGCAGAAAATAGTGATAAATTTATTGAATTGTGCAATTAAAATTATGAGAGAGATGGAAGGGGGAAACCGGTATGAAAAGGAAATGGAAGGAAAAAAGAAGGGTTTTCTGTATTCTGACCGCTGCCGCAATGGCGGTGACTGCGGGATGCGGCGGGGAAGAAAAGAAACAGGCAGGCGAGGTGGAACAGACCAATGACAGCCTGACCATCTGCGTGCTGGACACGTTTCAGTATCTGTACCTGGAGGAAATTACGGTCCGGTGGAAAGCAGAATATCCGGACATTGAGCTGATCTATGACCTGGTGCCGGCAGATACTTCAGAAGAGGAAGAAAAGCGGGTATCCACAGAGTTGATGGCGGGGAATGGAGCAGATCTGTACCTCGAACCTGCCGATCTGGGAATTGATGTGTACAAGGCCCAGGAGGCAGGGGCCTGGGAAGATCTGATGCCATGGTTTGAAACGCAGGAAGATTTTTCAAAGGACAATTATGTCGCCGGAACCTTCGACCTTTACGATAACACGGAGGCCTGCTATGTATTTCCCACCAGAGTGTCCCCCAACTTTTATGCCTTATATAAGGAGAAGATCCAGGAGCTTCAGCTGAACCCGTCATCCTGGACGGATATGGAAGGTATGCTGGATGCGCTGGAACGCTATTATGAGAGGTATCCGCAGGACAGTCCGTTTATTGCCATAGAGCCCTATACAAACTACCTTATGGGATACGGCTGTAATGTGGCAGACGGAATGAAAAACGCGGAAATCCTGGATAACCCGGATTTTAAGCGGGATATGGAGCTTTATAAGAAGCAGGCATATCCGGAGGGCGTATCTCTGGTGGATGAGCCGGAATCCTTTGATTATATCCAGGCAAAGGAGGAACTGTTTGCCGGTCAGCATAATTATCTGGGCAAAGCATTTTATGTAATCGTAGAAGATTACGTTCGCATGGGCGGAGAAGAAGATGCGGAACTGGTGAATATGTACGGGGCCGACGGTTCAAAACTGTTGAGCGCAGGAAATATATGGGCCATCAGTTCTTCCAGTCACAACAAAGAAAATGCGTTTCGTTTTCTTCAGCTGTATATGGAAATGGAAGCCAGCGATCCGGAAATGGTCAGTGGCTCCACGGATAAAAGGGTGACGGAGGAATATCTGAGGCAGTTCAGAGAAGAGTGGATGAAAGAGGAACTGCTAGTTGAAGGAGAGGTATATCCCGGGCTGACGGAAAAAACGTTCCAGATTTTGGAAGATACTTATATGAATGGAACAGCGATGCTGTTTCAGCCGTACACATACGATATTCTGGACCGGCTGGAACCGTATTTTACCGGACAGGCCAGCTATGAGGAATGTGCCCAGGAGACCAGGGAATATCTGGAGATCTATTATTCCGAATAGGGGAAACGGGAGAAGATGGAAGAGGGGGTGTTTGACATGAGAAAAAAACAATCAGGTGAAACAAGGCTGCTCAGCATCCTGATGACTGCCACATTGCTTATGACCACAGGCTGCAGCAGTGGAGAACCGCAAGAAGATACCGGGCAGGCATTGGAAAATGATTCAGCCCAGGAAACATCTACGTCTCCTGATGCGCTCAGAGTATGCCTGGTGGATCGTGACGTGGGGGATCTGGACGCGGCACTGGAATCTTTTAAGAAAAAATATCCGGATGTAAACGTGGAACTGGAGACGATTTCCGTGGATAATCTTGAAGCAGAAAAGGCAAGGGTTTCTTCGGAATTGATGGCGGGAGAGGGATGTGATCTCTACTATTATGTGGAAAATCTTCTGGAGGATCCCTACAAAGCCCAGCAGGCAGGCGCTTTTGCCGATCTCGTTCCTCTGCTGGAGGAATACACGGAGTTGACTCCGGAGGATTTTGCGGACGGCACCTTTGATACGCTGGAAAATGGCGAGGAGTGTTATATCATGCCGCTGCTCCAGTCCTTCCCGCTTTTTGTAATCCGTAAGGATATGCAGGAAAAGCTGGGGATTACCACAGATTCCTGGAAGCGTATTCAGGATCTGCGATCAATATTGGACGCATTTTATGAGATATACCCGGGGGAAGATCCGCTCAGCCCTTATGAAAGTTTCAATCCCGGAATGGAATATTATGGATTCCGTATCTGGCAGGGAACAGATAACGTGGAAATTCTCAACGAAGCTGACTGGAAAGGCGGTCTGGATATCATGAAGGAGACGCGCTATCCGGAAGGAACCTACAATGGGCTTCAGGTAGGTGAGATGCCGGAGGATTATGAGAAAAAGGATCAGGAGGACGAGAAGATCTACCAGAATCAGATTCCCTGTCTGGGAAAGGAAATGAGCAGCGCAGATAAT
>DVON01000086.1 GCA_018713585.1 Candidatus Pullilachnospira stercoravium
CAGCGCGCAGAGGATACCCAGCGGCAGATTTTCCACCTGGGTGCTCTGCGGCGCCCAGCCCATCAGCGCCATGGCACAGATACTCACCAGAAATCCCGCCATCTGATACCGTTTCATCTTCTCCTTCAGGAACACATGGGACAAAAAGGATCCCAGCGCCGGAAACATGGCGGAAATCATGGCGGTATAGGTGGCCCCCAGATACTTGATGGCAAACACATAACCGGTCATGCCGATGGGGCCTCCAAACAACGCGCCCAGAATAATAAACCGGCCGCTGCGGGTTTTCAGCGCCCGCACCACACTCTGATACTGCCTGCGGATTCCCATGTAGAGCAGCATCCACAATGCGGAAAAGAAATCATGCAGAAACGTACTGACAAAGGGTGACAGAAAAATCGCCTGCTCCGTGGAGACAAAAGGCGTCATCGCCAGGGCTATTCCCAGGATTACCGTATCCAGCGCCCAGAAAATACCGGCCGCAATACCTGTTATCATATCTCAAGTTCTCCTTTCATTGCTCCTGGCCGAATGGCCATAGAGGTATCTTTTTCCACATATCTGGCAAATTCCTTCGCATAGCGGTACTGCCGCAGCGAATATTCCCCAAATTCCACGCCCTGCTGCCTCTTAAATTCACACCAGTTGCTCCATAGAAGTCCGCAGGCCGCCACATAACAGTAGATTTTCAGCCGGTGCTCCCGGCTGATGCCTTCCGGATAGTAACCGTCAATGAGCCGGTCCACCTGCTCCTTCTCATAGAGGGCATAGATGGCAAACATGGCGATATCCACATCCGCATCCTGCATGCCGGAATATTCCCAGTCGATCAGATGAATATCCGTCCCTTCCGGCATCTCGCGGATCAGAAAATTATCCGGCACCGCATCGATGTGACACAGCGTCCACCGCTTCGGCTGACTGTCAATATAAGGACGGAGCCTCTGCACCCCTTCCAGAGTTTCCTGGTAATCCCGGTAGCAGGAAGACTGGCCGTTCCACAGCTTCTGATAGAAGTCAATCCGCTCGAAAATATCAAAGGTGTGTTCCACCGCCAGATCCTTCTGATGGAATTTCCGCAGAAATGCCATGCACTGATCCACCTCTTCCCAGTTCTCCGGGTCACAGCAATGGCTTCCTTCGAGGTACTCGGTCACCTTATAGCCGTTCTCCGGATCAAAGTAGTGGATGGCGTCGCTGATGCCTTCCCCGTTGATGGCCTGATAGACCTGATACTCCTGCTTCCGGTTGATCAGCTGATCCGTTCCTTCTCCGGGGATCCGCATGATATAGTCCCGGCCCCGGCAGGTAAACCGGAAGGAACGGTTGGTCATCCCTTTTTTCAGCACCCGGATATCCAGGATTTCTTCCTGCCCGCATCCCAGCACACCGGCCACCGTTTCCAACAGCTCCGATTTCAGGTTCCGGGATTCCTCGTCCAGTTCTTTCAGCTGTTCATAGGTATTGATCTCAAAAGCAGAGGGGGACGGCACCATGCGGGCACAGATCCGCATCTTTTTACCATCCATCAGCGCCTCCTCCCAGAAATAGCCGGCGCTGGATTTTTTCGGGCAAAGCTCCTCCATTCTGGCGCGGACCCAGGCGGCGTCCTCCTCGGTCAGATAGGCGATTCCGATCATGGCATTTCCGCCTTTTTCCGGCTCTGTCTCCACCAGTTCCAGCTTCCGGTTCACCCTGAGGCCGCTCTCATCGTCCACCAGATCGGATACCATATACCAGGAATACAGCTCCCGGGAGGAAAAAGGATTATCCTCGCACCAGATATCACAGGGAATAATATAGGTATTTCCCAGACGGTTTTTCACCAGCTCCAGGGAATACAGGTTGTTTTTCAGGGCATAGTCCCGGTTGACCTTCAGCCGCACGCCGTACCGGTCCATGAGATATTCGTAGGATTCTTTCATAAATCCCACCACTACCGTGATATCCCGGATGCCCGCTTCCTGAAGCTGCCGGATCTGCCGCTCGATCAGCGGCTCGCCGTGAACCTCCAGCAGTCCCTTGGGCACCTCCTGATTGATGGGCATCATCCGCAGGCCGAAACCGGCTGCCAGAATCACCGCGTTTTTCGGGCTGTTTTCGCGGATTTCCTGCTGCGCCTGGCCGGTCAGATGGTATTCTTCCGTCAGATATCCCTGCTCCTGCAGGGAAGCCAGCGACTGGTTGACCTTTCCCAGAGAGTAGCCGGTGCGCTCCGCCAGCTCCCTCTGCCCCTGATAGCTGCCGGTCGCCAGACTATTCAGGATATCCATTTCTATTATTTTCATGAAATATGTTTTTTCTCCTTTTCGTGAACTTTATGGTATACTATACGCCTATTCCGAAAAAAAGTCAACGGAGTTTTTCCTGTCTGACACGAAAAACTTTATCATTTCATGTACTTTTTCGTGCCAGACCGTTAGCACTCATCTTCATAAACATTTTCCTGCCATGAACAATGGAACGCACGCCGCGCGAATTTTTCACTGGCATGAATGAAGGCCAGTCTTCATCGAAATGAGGAAGACTGACCCTATATTCCTTCAAAGTTCTGTTTCTCAATCATAAACAGCAGCCGTCAAAATTTCACCCTGCTCTCACATCAGCCCGCGGATCTCCTCCTCCAGCTGTTCCAGCACCTGTGCCCGATGCCCCAGTGCCCGGACGGCGAAATCCCCTGACGCCAGTCTCGTGATCCCGCCCTGTATCTCAGACTTTCCGTCCAGCAGTTCCCAGACCCTCGCCGCAAATTCCTCCGGGGCCCCGGGCGGGGTGCAGAAGAAATTCAGCAGATGGCTGAAGGATTCATACATGCCCATGCCGCTCATATCGAACAGTCCCGGCTCATATCGGGTATTGTCCCGGTAAATCAGTTTCCCGGCCCGGCGGATTTCCACCAGATTCCGGTAAAAACGGTAGGCAAAGGCCTCACCCATGGCCAGACGGCCGCAGGAGAGGATTTCACTCATGGCAAATCGGGCGGTGTCGTCCTCCAGGGCAATCTCCATCTGGCTTTCATAGGCGGAATCCGCAAAGGGAATCACCGGCTGGGGATGAAAATAAAAGGAAGCGCCCGCATCCACCCGCACCTGCGTCTTTCTCCGGGCACAGCCCTCCTCCATCCGGTGAATCTTGTCATAGGACTGGGAAATAAACTCCAGCTTCGCCCCCGGCAGCACATGGAAATCAAATTCCTGCCGGTCGCCCTCCATGATTCCCGCGGAAGCCGCCAGCAGCATCACCCGGATGCCGCCGTCGCGGCAGGGAAAGGGGCGCATGATTTTGTAAGGCGCCGTAAAGCTCACATCCCGAAGGATGGTGCCCTCATCTTGCGGCGCAGCCACCAGATGCAGGGAAGATATTTTTCCAAAAGGATTTTTCTCCATACCGTTTTTGGCCATACTTTTACATTCCTTCCAGCAGTACGTTCTTCTTAATCCATTCGATCACCTGATCCACATGCTCTCCTCCGCGGATATTGGTGAAAATAAACGGCCGGTCGCCGCGCATTTTTCTGGAATCCCGCTCCATCACTTCCAGGCTGGCGCCCACATAGGGGGCCAGATCGATTTTATTGATCACCAGCAGATCGGAACGGGTGATGCCGGGGCCGCCTTTGCGGGGAATTTTATCTCCCTCCGCCACATCGATGACAAAGATGGTGGCGTCCACCAGCTCCGGGGAAAAGGTGGCGGAAAGATTGTCGCCGCCGCTCTCGATAAACAGCAGCTGGATGTCCGGAAATTTTTCCATCATCTCGTCCACTGCTTCCAGATTCATGGAAGCGTCCTCCCGGATGGCAGTGTGCGGACAGCCGCCGGTCTCCACACCGATGATCCGCTCCCTGGGCATGACACTGTTGGCTGCCAGGAACTCCGCGTCCTCCTTCGTATAAATATCATTGGTGATGACGCCGATACTGTACTCGGCAGCCATCTGCCGGGTCAGCGCCTCAATCAGCGCCGTTTTTCCCGATCCCACCGGACCGGCAACTCCGATTTTCACATATGACATAAGTGGATTTCTTCCTTTCTTCCTGTTTTACGGTTAAACTTCTACGACATATACAGTCTTGAGTAAAGATGCTCATGCTGGATACTTCGCAGATCGAAACCGGGGGCGGAAGCCCCCAGCATCTCCGGGCCGCAGTCGGCGGCCAGCTTCAGCACCTGCTCCAGAAACGGGTACAGACCATACAGCAGTTCCTGTCCGTCCGACTGGCTGAGGGGGATTGTTTTCACACAGTTGGTCACCATGGCCGACGTCTGCGCATACAGAAATCCTGCCATGGCATCGCCCACAGCAATTCCCGCGCAGGCGCAGAACGCACCGTATGCACAGGGATGGCTCACGGACTTCCCCTTTCTTCGGGACAGATAGCAGCCGAAAAATCCTTTCCCGTATTCGGGATTCATGTGCAGAAGTGTCTTTGCAAACCGGTTGCCCAGCTTCCTGGAGGCGTCCCGGATCTCCGCGGGAATCCTGGAGGCATCCATCCGGTCTTCCAGTTCCTCCAGCCCATCCAGATCCCCCTGCCCGGCGGCCTCCCAGGCCAGACGCAGCGACAGAAGATCCGAATATAAAAAGCTGGTCTCCAGCCGGTTTCTGATGTACGCTCCCGCGGAATCCAGATCCCGGACGATTCCCTTCTGAATATAGGTTTCCAGCCCGTAAGAATGGGAATAACCGCCGATGGGAAACAGGGAATCGTTCATCTGCAGCAGCAGAAATTCTTTTTTCCGGTCACGCGTCTCCATGGGCGCCTCCGGTTCCGTGGTGATGATGGCTGTGGCCTCCCGTGGAAATCCGGTTGGCAAAATCCAGCTTCCGCATCTGCTTTTCGGCGGTCACACCCGGCAGTTTTTTCAGCATCACCAGCATGGGCTCATTGTAAGGGGTGAGAAAGGTTCCCTCTTCCTCCCCGTAGAAAAACGGTGCGTGCCGGTTGCCCACCTCGTAGCAGACTTTGGGGATCATGCGGGCCGCGGCGGACGCGTCCACCGCGATGAAAATCACCTGACAGGGCGGCGTATGAACGGCAATCACCAGGGTGTCATCCTGATAAATCACATCGCCCTCATACAGTCCCCGGGTCAGAACGAAATCTCCCATCCGGATTCCCACCTCCCTTCCGGCATCGGTGAATTTCCGGTGAATCCGCTTGAACGCCTCATCCCAGGGAATTTCCACAAATTCCACCTTTTTTCCGGAGGTATCCAGCGTCTCCAGTCTTCCCTCTATCGTTTCACAAATCATAACTCCTACTCCTCTCCGTTTCTGTCCGGACGCCCGGGCCATTGGTCCGGGGCTTCCTGCCTCCGCCGCCGCGCGTTACCACTGACCGATCAGCATCAGCACGCCGGGGATCCAGGCGGTAACCACACCTTCAAAAACCTGCAGGTATGGCACGAATTTTCCCAGCTTTTTGTGGCAGATATCCTCCACAAAGGAGGTACCCCAGAGAATCGCCCACAGATACCAGATGGCGGCCCAGCGCCAGTCGGCGGTCACGCCCAGCGCCGCGCTGCCGGTGATTCCCTCGATGGTTCCGAACACCAGGGCGTTCACCGCCACAAAGGTGGAAAACCAGGCGAAGGGAATGGGACTCAGCTTCTGAAGCTTCACAAATGCCACAAACAGATAAGTAAATCCGAACAGCAGTCCCGTTCCCGCCGCGTAATAATTTCCCTGCACCAGATTCACCGCATTGATGAAGATGGACAGGCCGCCGGTGAGAATATTCATCACCGCGGCGGATTTCCCATCCACTTTGTATAAGGTACACATTCCGTTGTTGATCAGGACGATACCCACAAACAGCAAACAAACACCTAACATGTACTTTCTCCTTCCTTTTTCCTTCCTTAAAACAGACTGTACATCTGTGTCAGCGGCAGCTTGTCCGCCGGTTTGGAGGTGATCTTCTCACCGTCCACCCGCACCTCATAGGTCTCCGGATCCACCGTAATTTCCGGGGTGCAGTCGTTGTATTTCATATCCTTTTTGGTGATGTCGCGGCAACCGGAAACCGGAACCACGGTTTTCTCCAGATGGTATTTCTCCGCCACATGTTCCTCCATGGCGGCCTTGGAGACGAAGGTCAGGCAGCAGCCGTATTTCGCTTTTCCGTGGGCGGCGAACATGGGCTGGTACATCACCGGCTCGCAGGTGGGAATGGACGCGTTGGCGTCACCCATTTTGGAGGCGATGATCATACCGCCCTTGATGATGATATCCGGTTTGCTTCCGAAAAAGGCCGGATTCCACAGCACCAGATCGGCGAATTTTCCCACTTCCACGGAGCCCACATAGGAAGCCACGCCGTGGGTCAGTGCCGGGTTGATGGTGTATTTGGAAATGTACCGTTTCACCCGGAAGTTGTCACAGCCGGTGCCCGCGTCCTCGGGAAGCGCCCCCCGCTCGTCCTTCATTTTGCTGGCGGTCTGCCAGGTACGGGTGATCACCTCGCCCACACGTCCCATGGCCTGGGAGTCGGAGCTCATCATGGAAAATACGCCCATATCGTGCAGCACATCCTCCGCGGCGATGGTCTCCGGACGGATCCGGGAATCCGCAAATGCCACATCCTCAGGAATCCGTTTGTCCAGATGATGGCATACCATCAGCATATCCAGATGCTCGTCCAGGGTATTGACCGTGTACGGCATGGTGGGGTTGGTGGAGGAGGGGAGCACGTTCATGGCCGACGCTGCCCGGATGATGTCCGGCGCATGGCCGCCGCCGGCGCCCTCGGTGTGGTAGGTGTGGATGGTTCTTCCGGCAATGGCATCCAGAGTGTCCTCCACGCAGCCGCCCTCATTGAGGGTATCGGTGTGGATGGCCACCTGCACATCGCAGGCATCCGCCACATTCAGGCAGTGATCGATAACCGCCGGGGTGGAACCCCAGTCCTCATGGATTTTCAGGCCCATGGCGCCCGCCTTCACCTGCTCCAGCAGCGCCTGCTCATCGGAGCAGTTTCCTTTGCCCAGAAGGCCGATGTTCATGGGATACTCCTCCGCTGCCTGCAGCATCCGCTCCATGTTCCAGGGGCCGGGGGTACAGGTGGTGGCGTTGGTGCCGTCCGCCGGGCCTGTTCCGCCGCCGATCATGGTGGTCACTCCGCTGTACAGGGCACAGTTCACCTGCTGGGGAGAAATGAAATGAATGTGGGTATCCAGGCCGCCTGCCGTCACAATCAGTCCCTCGCCCGCCAGCGCCTCGGTGGATGCCCCCACCGTCATGCCCGGGGTAACACCGTCCATTACACTGGGATTTCCCGCTTTGCCGATGCCGGCGATTTTTCCGTTCTTGATGCCGATATCAGCCTTGAAAATTCCCGTGTAATCCACCACCAGTGCATTGGTGATCACCAGATCCAGATCACCGGACGCGCTGGTGGTTTTCACCGACTGACCCATGCCGTCACGGAGGGTTTTGCCGCCTCCGAATTTGCTCTCGTCTCCGTATGTGGTATAATCCTTTTCCACCTGAATCACCAGGCTGGTGTCTGCCAGACGTACCTTATCCCCAACGGTGGGGCCGTACATCATCGCATAGCTTTCTCCGGATATCTTTGTGCTCATATGCCGAACCTCCCTTATTTCTGTCTGATAAATCCTTTTTCTTCCGCTCTCTTCAGTGCCGCCGCCTTTGTGGCCTCTGACACCTGACTGCAGGTCAGATCATTGAAGCCAAATACTCTCCGGCTTCCTCCCATGGCAGTCAGCTGCACCTCTTTTTCCTCACCGGGCTCAAACCGCACAGAGGTGCCGGAGGGAATGTCCAGATGAAATCCGTAGGCCTTCTCCCGGTCAAACACCAGACAGCGGTTCACCTCAAAAAAATGGTAATGGGATCCCACCTGCACCGGCCTGTCTCCCGTGTTGGCCACCAGCAGAGTGCGGGTTTCTTTTCCTTCGTTCAGAGTAATCTCTCTGTCAAGAGGCATAATTTCACCAATTTTCATAACTGTGTACTCCTTTCATTGCTTCTGGCCGAATGGCCATAGAGGTATCCCCGGAGGGGGTTTCCTTGTTTCTGGCCGAATGGCCATAAAGGTACCAACCTTACTGGATGGGATTGTGAACGGTAACCAGCTTGGTTCCGTCGGGGAAGGTGGCCTCCACCTGAACTTCTCCCACCAGATCAGCCACGCCGTCCATCACATCGTCCTTTGTCAGAAGCTTTGTTCCCAGCTGCATCAGCTCCGTAACGGTCTTTCCGTCCCGGGCCATTTCCATCAGTTCCGAGCTGATATAGGCCACAGACTCCGGATAATTCAGCTTCAGGCCTCTCGCCCGTCTCTCTTTTGCCAGATTGCCTGCCATGTGCAGCAGAAGCTTTTCCTGTTCCTTGGGTGTCAGTCTCATCTCATAACCTCCTCGTCTCTGTTTTTCGTGACGCTTTACGGGATATCTGCCGCGGCAGACCCTGCGCTCCCCGCGAAGCGTTTTCCTTTCATGGAAAAGCAATTTCCTATGAATCCTCGCGGAGCGTTTTTCTTTCACAGGGAAACAATTTCCCACGAAAAAATAAAAAAGCAGACAGGAAATCCGAAATATGACTTCCTTGTCTGCTTTCATGCTGATTACACTACCACAAAATTCTTCGATTGTCAAATCATTTTCACGCTGCATGCAGCGGGATCCCGGGGTATGCAGGCGTCAGGCCGCGGAAGCCGCAGCCTGAGAGCATCCGTTTGTGACAGTGGAGCCGGAAGGCTGAACGATTACGTCTCTGAAACCTCCGGACAGGTATTTGCCTGTTTCCTCTTTTTATACGGGCGGAGTTTCTCCGGAAATCTCCTCCGCCAGTGCACGGATACTCTCCACATCGGTCTCCAGATCATCCGCTATTTGTTCCAGAGTTTTCCCTCTGGCCATCTTCTTTTTGATTAACTCCATTTTCAGCTGACGCTGGCCTTCCTCAAGGCCGTCCTCCCAGTAACTCTGTACCTGGGTATTATAATCCCGAATGGCCTTCTGCCTGGCCTCATACTCCATCCATTTCTGTTTATCTGCGGAAAGCTTTTCCAGCTCTTCAAAAGCCTCGTCGATATATTCATCTGTCTGCGCCACTATCCTCATCTCCTTTCTGGTCTTTGCGGCAAAAAACCGCATCCAGCTGATCAGCAACTTCTCCCCCTCTGTCCGGACAGGGAGTTTTTTTAATTCCAGAATTCTCAGTTCC
>DVON01000087.1 GCA_018713585.1 Candidatus Pullilachnospira stercoravium
CCCGGCCCTGGAAGAAAATTTTCCGGCTCTGCGGGCGGTGGAGCAGGCCGTAGAGACCCGGGCCCGCCAGGCGGCGGTCCGTCTGCCCTTTTCCATCCGGGCCTGGAAGCTGTGGCCTGCGGGGCGGATCCAGCGCTTTCTGGAACCCTTTATGGGGAATCCCACATCCCTTCAGGCCCAGGCCTTCGGCAGCTGGAAATTCACCGACGACGTGCTGGAGGATCCCCGGCAGGAGATCGCGCCGCTGCTTGGGAGAAGGGAGCTTCGGGCGGCTCATCTTTCGGGAAAGCTGCTGCAGGCGGCCGGACTGGCCAGGCGTCCCGCCAGGGAAAGCGCCTGGATCGAAGGCAGCGTTGTCCGCGGCGGAAGAAATATCCGGTATCATCTGTTCTGGATCCGGATGTACAAATATGCTCTCGGCCTGAAAAAATCCGCCCTCCGGCGGATGGGCCTCTGAGGGCGAAAAGGAGCGCAAAGCCATGAAGTATTCTTTTGTGACACAGCAGCTGGTGCAGCGGGAGCTGAAAAGAAAATACAGCCGTTCCAGGCTGGGTATCCTCTGGAGCGTTCTGAACCCGCTGCTGTCCATGGCAGTGCTGTCGCTGGTATTTTCCACCATGTTCCGGAAATCCATTGAAAACTATCCGGTCTACTACCTGACCGGCCTGATTCTGTGGAATTTCTTTACGGGGGCCACCAACGCGGCCATGACCTCCCTGGCAGACAACCGGACGCTGCTTTTGCAGACCCGCTTTCCCCGGGCTGTCTTTCCCCTTTCTCGGGTGCTGGCCTCCTTTGTGAATTTTCTCTATTCTCTGGCAGCCTACGCGGTGATTCTGGCTGTCTTTTCCATCCGCCCCGTCTGGACCATGGTGCTGTTTGTGCCCATCGTGGCTCTTCTGGGATTGTTTGCCATGGGGGTGGGATTTCTGCTTTCCATTCTGTACGCCTATTTCGGAGATATCCGCCATCTGTACGGGGTGCTGCTCACTCTGTGGATGTACCTGTCGGCGCTGTTTTACCCTGTATCCCTGCTGCCGGAGACCATGCAGAAGGTGATCGGGGAAAATCCCATCTACTGCTATATCGCGGCGGCCCGGGACTGCATGATGTACGGGCAGGTGCCGCCGGCCGGACTGTGGGCGCGGATGGTTTTGTGGGCCGTTTTCGTATTCTGGGCGGGCAGCCGCTGTTTTTTGAAAAATCAGGGGAAGATCATACAAAGTCTGTAGGAGGTGAGCAGGTTGTCAGTGGAAAAAGAAAGGGTTCATCCGGTGATTTCCGTCAGAAATGTCAGCATGGAATTCCGGATACCGAAGGAATCTTCGGACAGTCTGAAGGAATATCTGATCCGGGTTCTCACCCGGCAACATTCCCTGCGGACCCTGAAGGCCTTATCGGAGGTGTCCTTCGACGTGTTCCCCGGACAGGTGGTGGGAATCGTAGGATCCAACGGCTCCGGGAAAAGCACCTTGCTGAAAATCATTTCCGGCGCCATGCCGCCCACCGGAGGGCAGGTGATCGCGGACCGGGACCAGATCCATCTTCTGACATTGGGGTGCGGCTTTGACCGGGAACTGACCGCCAGGGAAAACGTGTACCTGAACGCGGCCCTTCTGGGCTACGGGCGGCAGGAGATTGCCGACAGGTATCCGCAGATTGTGAAATTCGCCCAGCTGGAAGGCTTTATGGACCAGAAAATCAAAAATTTTTCTTCAGGCATGGTATCCCGTCTGGCATTTGCCATCGCCACGGCCAGAGAGCTGCCGGGAGTTTTGATTCTGGATGAAATCCTCAGCGTGGGGGACGCCTTTTTCCGGAAGAAAAGCGAGGAAAAAATCCGCCGGATGATCAGAGGCGGCACCGCCGTGCTGCTGGTGTCCCACTCCGTTTCCGCTGTTTTGGGAACCTGCAGCCGGGTGCTCTGGCTGGAAAAGGGAAAACTTATGATGGACGGGGAGCCCCGTCAGGTCTGCGACGCCTATCTGGCTTACGGGAGGAAACCTGTATGAACCACAACATCCGACAGAAGCTTTATCAGTGGCTGACCCGGCAGGACCCGGAAATCACCGGTCTGTGGCAGAACTTCCGCCGTAAAAATCCCGGACGGGCGGGGCTGGTCAAAGGGCTGGCGTTTCTTCTGGCCCTGCGGATTCCCGTTCTAGCCAGACGTCTGGGCGCCGCGGCCAGGCAGAATCCCGCATATCTTGTACTGCGGGAATCCGGCCGCGCAAAGCGCCCCTCCCAGAGGGAATGGATCCGGAAACTGGCGGCCTGCGACGTGATTTCCTTCGACGCCTTCGACACCCTCCTTTTGCGTCCGGTGGAAGATCCCCGGGATCTCTTTTATTTTGTGGGGCAGAAGCTTTCCTGCCCCGATTTCAGAACGCTGCGGATCCGGGCGGAGGAGGAAGCCCGCCAAAAGAACCTTGGCAGGGGCGGCTGCGGGGAGGTGACGCTGGAGGAGATCTGGGAAATTCTGGCCGCGCAGACGGAGCTGGACGCTCAGGAGGGCCTGCGGGCGGAATGGGAGACGGAACGGCAGTTCTGCTATGCCAATCCGCTGTTTCTCCCGGTGCTGGCGGCATTGCGGCGTATGGGGAAAACCCTGGTGATCGCCAGCGACATGTATCTGGGGGAGGAACGGATCCGCCGGCTGCTTTTGGAGGCGGGACTGGGGGAATTTGACGGCTGCTTTGTCTCCTGCGACCGGAAGGCATCCAAGCACGAGGGGACACTGTTCGATCAGATTCAAAAGCGCTTTGGCTCCTCCTGCCGTTACCTCCATGTGGGGGATCATCCCCAGGCAGATTATCGGATGGCCCGCGAAAAAGGATGGGAGGCGGTCTGGGTGGCCTCCGCCCATGAGACCGGACGTCCTTTCCGTGTCCGCCGGATGTCCCCGGTGGTGGGAGGTATGTACCGGGGGCTGGCCAGTCAGAGGCTACACGGGGAGGGGCGGCGGTATTCTCCACTGTATGAGTTCGGCTATCTTTACGGTGGACTTTTCGCGGTGGGTTTCTGCCGGTTTCTGCACAGAAGGGCAAGGGAGAAGAAGATCGGGCGGCTGCTGTTTCTGGCTAGGGATGGAGAAATCTTTCACAAGGTGTACCGGATGCTGTATCCGGACGGCGATACCCGCTATGTGTACTGGTCCCGGCGGGCGGCTCTGAAGCTGTCGGTGGATGGCCGCAGGCAGGAATATTTCCAGCGGTTTCTGAGAGATAAACAGAACGGCGGTTATACGGTGGAAGCTTGTTTCGAGGCCATGGATCTGTCCGCGCTGGTTCCCGGATTTGTCAGGGAGACGGGGGTGGATGGGAAGATGCTGCTTACGAAAGAGACGGCAGACTGTTGTGAGGCGTATCTTGCGGCGCACTTTTCCCTTGTGGAGGAGGCTTACGGCAGGGAACGGGAAGCGGCAGAACGGTATGTGGCGGAAGTGCTTTCCGGCTGCGGCCGGGCAGCGGCGGTGGACATCGGATGGGCGGGAACCGGCCCCTGGGCGCTGGCGCATGTGGCCCAAAAGGTCTGTCCCGATACGAAGGTTTTCACCTTCCTGGCAGCGGGGGCGGCGAGAAAAAGCGGGGACGCCGGGAAGCTGTATCCGGAACTTCTTTCCGGCGATCTGGAGACGTACCTTTTTTCCCCTGTTTTCAACCGAGGTCTCTGGGAATTTCACGATCCGGGCCGGGGAGATAATCTTCTGGTGGAGCTTCTGGCCGCTTCCCCCTCCCCCACCTTTCTGGGCTTTGCCCTGGATGAGGAGGGGGAGGTGAGGTTCCGCTTCGGAAAACCGGAGCCCCAGGCGGAACAAATCCGTCATATTCAGAAGGGAATCCTGGATTTCGCTGCAGACTGGAACCGGCATTTCGGGTGCCTTGCGGGGTGGGAGATCAGCGGCTGGGATGCCTACGCGCCCATACAGGCGGTGCTTTCGGACGCCGGATACCGGAAAAAACTGGAGCGGTATTTTTCCTGGGAAACCAGTATGTTGGTGGAATGAAGCTGCGGCGGGACGGACATACTAACGGCATCTGAAGAAAGAGGGATTCTATAGAGGTGCGGCCCAAGGCGCCAACCTGGGGCGGCACCATCCAGGATCCCCCGGAACGGACGCCGCATGCGGGCGGCAGAATTGACGGAAGGAGGAGTTGGCAGATGGAAAAAATCAGGCTTCTGGACTGTACGCTCCGGGACGGCGGCTATATCAATGACTGGAGGTTTGGCCAGCGGACCATCCAAAACCTGCTGGCGCGGCTGGTGGACGCAGGGTGCGATCTGATTGAGGTGGGATTTCTCAGAAACGGCGCCTATGATCCGGACAGGACTGTATTTCGCAATGTGAAGGAACTGTCCCGGATCCTGCCGGATAACCGGAAGAAATCCCGTTTCGTAGCCATGGCCCTGCACAACCAGTACGATATCAGCCAGCTGGAGGAAAACGACGGCACCCTGGACGCCATCCGGGTGACCTTTCACGATTACGATATCGATGAGGGCCTCGAATTTGGCAGAAAGGTGATGGAAAAGGGTTACCGGCTGTTTGTGAATCCCATCAATATCATGGGCTACCGGGATGCCGCCCTGCTGAAGCTTCTGAAAAAAGTGCGCCAGCTGTCTCCCTACGGATTTTCCATCGTGGACACCTTCGGCTCCATGACCAGAAAGGAACTGACCCGGATTTATTCTCTCTGTGAGAACAATCTGGATAAAAAAACGGTGCTGGGCCTGCATCTCCATGAGAACCTGGCCCTGTCCTTCTCTCTGGCCCAGGATTTTCTGGAGATGCGGGAGACGGGAAGGAAATGCGTGCTGGACGCTTCCCTAAACGGTATGGGAAGGGTGCCGGGGAATCTGTGCATGGAACTGATCATGGATTACATGAATAAAAATTATGGAAAAAAGTATGACATCAACCAGGTACTGGACGCCATCCAGGAACACATCCTTCCCATCCGGCAGCAGGAATCCTGGGGATATTCCACGGAATACTTTCTCTCCGCCAAACACAATCTTCACCGGAATTACGCGGAATACCTGCAGAAAAAAGGGAATCTCACCAGCCGGGATATGAACCAGATCCTGAAGATGATCCCGGAGAAGAAAAAGGTCGCCTTCGACGCGGAGACAGCGGAAAAGCTGTACCGGAAATATGAAAACCGGAAGGTGGATGACGGCGGGGCTCTTTCCCAGCTGGCGGAGGAATTCGGCGGCCGCCGGGCGGTGGTCCTGGCCCCGGGAAAGAGCCTTGAGGAAGGCTGGAAGAAGGTACGTAGCTATATCCGCAAGGAGGGGGCCATCCCGGTCTCCGCCAACTTCTATTTCGACGAGCAGGAGGGCGGTTATGCTTTTTTCAGCAATGCCCGCCGGTATGAGGAATACAAAACCTCCCGGAAGCAGCGCAGCAACGTGATTCTCACCTCCAACGTCTCCGGGGAATACGGCTTTGGCGATCTGGTGATCAATTATGACCGGCTGGCCTACGGGGAAAAATCCTACAGCGCCAACTGCGGAATCCTGCTTCTGCGGCTTTTGGGGCTTTTAGGGGTAAAAGAGGTGGCTCTGGCAGGATTTGACGGCTATGAGGAAGGAAAGGAAAACTATCTTGCCGGGTATTTCGGGGAAGTTTACGGGGCCTGCGCCGGGGACAACCGGCAGATTGCCCGGTGGCTTACGGAAATCCGGGAGCAGATGAAGCTGACCTTTCTGACCCCGTCCCGGTATGAGGAGGAAATGAGATGAAAGAGGCGCTTTCCAAAATCCGCTGTCTGATTCTTGACGTGGACGGCACCATGACCGACGGCGGCGTGTATCTGGACAGTGAGGGAACGGAGATGAAAAAATTCAGCATCCGGGACGGGGCAGGCATCCTGCTTCTTCGGGAGGCCGGCGTTCTTCCTGTGATTCTCACAGGGCGGGAAAGCCTCTGCGTCACCCTCCGGGCCAGGGAGCTGGGAATCCGGCAGGTATATCAGGGTGTGAAAGATAAAAAGGAATTTCTGGAGCGTTTTCAGAAGGAACGGAACCTTTCCCGGCAGGAGACGGCCTATCTGGGCGATGATCTCAATGATCTGGCAGCCATGTCCCTGGCCGGAATCAGCGCCTGTCCCTCTGACGCGGCCACAGGGGTTCTGTCCCGGTGTTCCCTGGTGCTGAAGGCCAGGGGCGGGGAGGGGGCCGTGCGGGAATTTGCGGAGCTGGTGCTTTCGGCAAAGGAAGTTCTTTGGGACTGTGCCCGCAGGCTCTGGAATGTGTGAGTGAGAGGTGAGAACAATGAGCGGGTTAAAGGAACGGCTGTACGAAAAAATCGTCAGAAAAAACGAGCGGGTCCGCAGAGCCTATGAGCGGTATGTGATCGGTCATTTAGCGGAGCATCGAAGCCACCGGCTGAAGCACTGGCTGGTGCTGCTTCTTCTGGCCTGGAAATACCGTCCCAGCCAGAAGGAACGGCTCCATCGCATCCAGCTTCTTGGCATTAAAGACGGGCGGGGCACGATACGCATGGAAAAAATTTTCGGCGCGGTCTGTTATAATCTCTACCGCTCCGAGGACGGCGTCCATTACCGTTTCCTGGCAAAGACGAAGAAGAGCCGGTATAAGACCGGACCTCTGCCGCCGGATACCATTTTCTTTTACAAATTCAAGGTTTCCATGGACGGCTCTTTTTACAGCGACTTTTCGGAGGTGCTCTCCGTCTCCACGGTGGCGGATGAAAATCTGTACTGGGCCCGGAAGCTGGCTGCCCTGAAAGGCGGGGATATAGGCGCGGGCAAACCGGAAGGACAGGGAAAATCCGGCAAGGGTCCAAAAGGCCGGCAGACCCACGGGCTGCGGGCGGAAGCCGATCCGGGAGGAGGCGCGTCTCTTTCCTGGGATGCGGCCGCGGGAGCGCTTCACTATAACGTCTACCGGGCCGGGGAGGACGGGGAGTTCCGGTTCCTCGCGCAGACCCGGCAAACCCGGCTGCTGGACGACCGGATCCCTCCCGGCCTTTATTCTTACCGGATCAAATACACCTGCGACAACCGGAAATACCACGATCTGGGAGAGGCCGGACCCGTTAAGACGCAGATTCCCCAGCCCGGCGCAGGGGGAAGGCTGTATGAAAAAGGCCCGGAATCGGAAACCTCCAACCGGGTGTCTCCCATGAATTTCGCGAAAGGGCTGATGCCCTATCCGGTGATTTCCTTTGACATTTTCGACACCTTGATTTTCCGCCCGTTTTCCGTGCCCTCCGACTTGTTTGTGCTGGTGGGGGAACGGCTGGATATCATGGATTTCTGTGAAATCCGGAAAAACGCCGAGCAGCAGGCCAGAAACGACGCTTACCTGAAACGGGGAAACAAAGAGGTGACGCTGCTGCAGATTTACGGATATGTGGCCCGGGAGACGGGCATCGACGCCGAAGAAGGAGCCCGGACGGAGTTTGAGACGGAGCTGTCCCTTTGCCGGCCCAATCCTTATATGCAGACCGTCTACCGGCTCCTTGCGGGTCAGAATAAGACCCTGGCGGCGGTTTCGGACATGTATCTTCCGGAAGCGTGGATGCGGAAGCTTCTGGTCTCCTGCGGCTATGACCAGTGGGATCAGGTGATCGTCTCCTGCGATTATAACTGTTCCAAACGAAACGGCGGCCTGTTCGATATTCTGACGGACCGGTATGAGGGGCAGGAGATTGTCCACGTGGGCGACAATCCCCATTCCGATTATGAAAGCGCCCGGAAAAAGGGGATGGCGGCCCGGCTGTATCAGAACGTCAACGAGGCGGGAAATGGTTACCGGGCCCTGGGTATGTCCCATCTGGCGGGGAGCGCTTACCGGGGCGTGGTCAATGCCCGGCTACATTCCGGCATGGAGCGTTTCAGTCCTTACTATGAGGTGGGATATGTATACACGGGTATCTATGTGATGGGATTCTGCCAGTGGATTTACCGGTATGCCCGGGAGCATCATCTGGACAAGATCCTGTTTCTGGCCCGGGAGGGAGACCTGTACAGGAAGGTTTTCACACAGATGTACCCGGATTTTCCCACGGAATATGTGCTCTGGAGCCGGGTGCCGGTGGTGAAGACCACCGTGGAGAAGAACCGGCATCCGTATCTTCTGCAGCTGGTGCATCACAAGGCCAACGCCCTTTATAAGTCCCGGGTGGGTACCCTGTTCGACCGGGTGGGAATCGGAGAGCTGAAAAAGTATTTTCCTAAATACCGGCTTCATGACAGGGAGTACCTGACGCCGGCCAACGAAAAGGTGGTCTATTCTCTGCTGGTGGATCACTGGCAGGAACTGTGCGGCTGCTACCGGGCGGATCAGGAGGCGGTGCGGGATTATCTTACCCGGATGCTGGCGGGCAGCCGCAGGGCCGCCGTGGTGGACGTGGGCTGGTCGGGAAACAACGTGCTGCAGGTGCGTTATCTGGTGGAGGAGGTATACCATCTGGACTGCCGGATCAGCTGTCTTCTGGCGGCAGCCAGAAATGTCAACGACACCTATATGGCGGCCATGATGCAGAAGCGGCAGGTGGAGACGTATCTGTTTTCCAGCCTGGACAACAAGGGCCTCCACGATCTGCACCAGGCGGGGAATCATCATCTCAATTCCTTCTTTTTTGAGATCCTGACCCAGTCCTGCACGCCCACCTTTCTGGGATTTGACCGGGAGGGGCGTATTCTCTACGACATTCCTGAGGCGGAGAATTACGCGCATAACCGGGAAATTCACCGGGGATGTCTGGATTTTGTCCGGGACTATACCGGGTGGTTTCAGGATTTTCCCTATATGCTGGATATCTCCGGCCATGACGCGTATATGCCGTTTCTGCATTTTGCCGGCCACCTGTCCTGGCTGAGGAAGTATTTCGGCGGCTATATTTTTGGGAGGGATCTGTTTGCCACCCAGGATGGGGCGGTGATGGAGTCCGTCCGCCGGGTGATGGAGAAGGCGAAGCTGTGGGAGGAGGAGAAACATTGATACTATATCAGGCGTTATCATCTTATCAGATTCTGGAATGTATCGTTCACCGGCTGACCTTTCATGCCGGGGAGAAGGCCGAGCTTATGCTGGGCAATTATATTCTGGAGCGGATGCCCCAGTACCGGGAGGCAGCGACGCGGGGATTTTTTGACCGGGTGCTGCTGTTCCGGTACGGCGGTTACCGGGGAGACGAGGAGAAAATTCTGAAAGAGGTGCGGGAGGAATTTCTCTCGGTCTGTGGACGGCGGGCGGAAGAGTACGACAAAATCTACGCGGCGGGGATTCACACCTGGCTGCAAGTGCAGTGGGCCAGGGACGGGATTTCCTTTGCCATGTTTGAAGATGGCAGCGGAGCTCTAAGCCGCCCCTGGATTTTGTCGGACATCCATAAGAAAAGCTCTCCCGACCGGCAGCGGGCGGTGGAAAAATACCATCTGTACGATCATACAAATCCGGTGATCACGGAGAAAATCTGCGATATCCGGTCCCAGAGAGCCGGATTTTCCGATGAGAAGGCGGTGGATTTTCCGGTGCTGGAGGCCTTCGGGAAGCTTTCCGGCAAGTGGAAGGACAGTATCCGGGAGTTTTTCCGGCTGCCCGCGTATGAGGGCTATCAGGATTATGTGCTGCTTCTGACCCAGCAGTTTGCCAATCTGGGGCAGCTGACTTTTCCGGAACAGAATCTCATCTATCAGACCTTGTTTGATTATTTTCTGGAGAATCGGAAGGTGCTGATCAAGCCGCACCCGGACGATATCCTGTATTATCACAGGCTGTTTCCGGAGGCGGAAATTTTAAGAGAGGTGTTTCCGGCGGAGCTTTTGCCCATGGCCTTTGACCGGCTCCCGGAATCCATCTGCACCATCAGTTCCACCGGCGTCAATCTGATCCGGCAGGAATTTTCCCGCTGTCTGAAATTCAACGCTGCCTATGAACAAAATTTTCATTTCCTTCCCGTTTACTATATGGCGATGGCGGCGGCCAAGGCTCTGGGATTTACCCGGATCTGGACGGCAGGGGTGGATCCGCTGCCGTTTCAGAATCTGGCCGGATGGAACCGCAGATTCGCGGACGCGTTTCAGATCAGCCCCTCCCTTGAGGAGCTGTCCGGGGAGGTCATCTGTTTCTGGGACGGCAGCGGGGACGGGCAGGATCCCTGGGAGATGCCTGACCGGGTCCGGGCAGTGCTGTTTCTCAATACGGACGGACAGTATGGCATGTACCGGCCCGGGCATGGGGAGAAGGAGAAATTCCTTTCCATGCGGCCGCTTTCCATCCAAAAGAGGCGGCTTGAGGCAGGGCAGTGCCGGTCGGAGGAATACTGGGACAGCGAGGACTGTCATACCATTTATTTTTACAGTAAGGAGGCGCGTCTTATGAGCCAGAGCAGTAAAATCAGAGAATCCAAAACGCTGCCTTATACGGGATCCGAACTTTCCTTCGTGGAAATGAGCGATGAGCAGATTCGTATCCGTATGCTGGAGGGTATCCTGGCGGCCACGGAACGGCGGCTGCTGGAGTATATCGGGACGGAAAAGGAACTTCGTCGGCAGCTTAAGGAACTGACGAAGGATAAGGAGCCTTCCCGCTCATGAGGGTGGACAGGGATACCTTTCCGGAAATGACAGCCAGGGGTCAGGTGGTGACGGCGGGAACGCTTTGGCTGGGCCATCCCAGAAGGTGTCCGCGGCTGTTTCTGGAGACGCCGTTATATCTGGGAGAAGGCTGCCGGCTGGAGGTGGGATTTGTGGGCATGGGTACCCAGGTGGGAAATGATACCTGGGTCCGCCGTTGCCGGCGCATCGGGAGATTTTCCGTCATCGGGGAACGCTGCCGGATCGGAGCGGCCTATGGGGCGGATACCGGAGAGCTTCCCGTCTGTGCCATGATCCGCAGCCGGCAGGGCTGGTGGGGCGATGCCGTCCGGACAGAGCATCCGGTTCTTTCAGAAAAGCGTCCGCCGACGGTGATCGGAAATGATGTGTGGATCGGGGACGGAGCCGTGATCCTGGAGGGAGTAACTGTCGGGGACGGCGCAGTGATTGCTCCGCTGGCGTTGGTGGCGGCTTCGGTGCCCGAAGGCGCCCTGGTCTGCGGAAATCCCGGTCATATTGCCGGATACCGGTATGAGAAAGCATTTCCCTGGTGGAATTACGGAAGCGCACTGCTTGAGAAAACAGATTTTTCCGTGCTCAGCGGCCGGGAGGATTTTTTCAGGAACGCTGCCGAAATGGCCCGGCATCAGGCGCCGGTGCCTTTGGAGAGAACGGGCTTTCTGCTGTCCCATCGCCAGGGAATCTGCTCGGTGTGGCGGACGGGTGCGGAGGGAAAGAAACTTTGCTATCAGATTCCCTGTCAATGAGCGGATAGCCGGTCTCATTGACGGGATTGTAACAGTGAAGCCGGAAGGCTGAACTGTAACGTGGGATTGTAACAGCGAAGGAGGAGTGAGATGAAAATACATGCCGGTTTTCCATTTCCCGCAGGAGGCGGGCAGGGAATTACCATTACCGGGGACGCGGCCGAGATCTGTTACGCTTCCGGCATGGAATGTGTCTGTGAGGCTCCGGTGCGGTTCTGCTCCGGCGTGCGGGTGGATGCAGGGTTTATCGGAGCTTTTTCCTTTTTCAACCAGCAGTGCAGTATGCGGTTTGTGGAGTCCATCGGCCGTTTCGGCCTGTTTGGGCCGGAGGTGGTCACCGGGGGCGCTGTCCATCCGGTGGAGTCTGTCAGTACGCACCTGGTTTTTCAGAATATGGACTGCGGGTGGAACCGGCCGTTCCATCATCTGTATGAGGATATGGAGTGGCTGGAGGAAATTATCCGGTATCAGAAAATCCATGAATTTGGCACCCGCACCAGGATTGTCATCGGCAACGATGTGTGGATCGGCGGCAGGGCCACAATTTTGCGGGGTGTGACCATCGGTGACGGCGCCGTGGTGGGCGCGGGGGCTGTGGTGACCAGGGATGTGGAGCCTTACACCGTGGTGGGAGGCGTCCCTGCCCGCCCTATAAAGAAACGGTTTCCGGAACCGGTGATTGACAAGCTGGAGGAGCTTTGCTGGTGGGATTACGGACCCGATGTGCTGGCCGGCCTGAATCTCAACGATCCGCGGGAGGCGGTGAAACATCTGGAAGAACGGATTCGGAAAGGCTTTCCCCGGTATGAAAAGGAGCGATTCATCTTTGCGCCGAAGGAGAAGAGGATTTATGAGAGCAGGGGAGAAGAGAGGCGGCTGCTGTACCAGCTGTAGTCTGCGGCAGCTTTTCGATGACAGACCCGACACAAAGCCGGGCTTTATTTCAATTTTCCCGTCGGCATCCGGAACACGGGAAAAAGGATAGAAACGGTCTGTGAAAAGGAGATGAAGAAATATGAAGGTTGCAGGAATTATTCCCGCCCGGTATGGATCCACCCGGCTGCCGGGCAAACCCCTGATGGAGATCTGCGGTAAACCCATGATCTGGTGGGTGTATCACAGATGCGCCAGAATCAGCGGCCTGGATCAGATCTGGGTGGCCACGGACGATGAGCGGATTCTGATGGTATGCCGCCGGGAGAAAATCCCGGCGGTGATGACTTCGCCGTACCATGCCACGGCAGCCAACCGGCTCTGGGAGGCGTCCCGTCAGATTTCCGCGGATTTCTATATTCAGTTAAACGGAGACGAACCGCTGATTTCCCGGGAAGCAGTGGCCGCCGCCATCCCACGGGAGGAGATTCCTCTGGACCGGGAATTTGGGGTCAATATCATCACGCCGGTGCGGGATCCGGCCCAGGTGCTGGACGATTCCAATATCAAGGTTGTTTTCGACCAGGATTTCCGGGCGCTTTATATGTCCCGGCGGCCCATTCCGCATCCCTTCCGTTCGCTGGATGTGGTTTACTACAAACATGTGGGGATCATCGGGTATAACCGGAAAATGCTGGATTTTTACGCCGCCTCGAAGCCGGGACGACTGGAGCAGATCGAAGGGATTGATACCCTGCGGTTTCTGGACTACGGGAAAGAACTGCGGCTGATTCCGGTGGAACATCTGGAAAATCTCTCGGTGGATACGGAAAAGGATCTGGAGCGGGTGCGGGAGATGATGAAGAAAGAATTTCCAAAAAATGATTGACAAACATGTGTTCGGATATTATAATGAT
>DVON01000088.1 GCA_018713585.1 Candidatus Pullilachnospira stercoravium
AAGGCCATCCAGTCTGCCGCTTCCCAGGGTGTTTCTTTGCTGGTTTTTCCGGAATGTGCCTGTACGGGCTATCCGCCCCGGGATATGGAGCGGTCTTCTGCTATTGATTTTGAGGAACTGTCCAACGTTCACAGAACACTTCAATGTCTTGCATCCAAACTGAATATGTATATCATTGCGGGAACGATTGTCAAAACAGGGCATAGGTACCTAAATAGCGCCATAATCTGTTCCCCTGATCAGGAAATTTCTTTTTATCACAAACGCGCACTCTGGGGATGGGATCAGGAAAATTTTTCCGCGGAAGGCAGCAGTGGTATTCTGAAAATAAATGGCTGGAAAATAGGTATCCGAATTTGTTTTGAAGTCCGCTTTCCGGAGTACTTCAGAGAGCTTTACAAAGAACAGACAGATCTGAATATTATCCTGTTTTATGATGTATCGGACCATGAGGATATGGATCGATATGAGTTGATCAGGTCCCATATAAGAACCAGAGCAGTAGAAAACGTCACCTATACGCTGACAGCAAACACTGCCTCACTTTATCAGACTGCTCCAACGGCATTATATGACAGGTCAGGACATACAATGGCTGAGCTGAAAAGACACCGGGAAGATATACTTGTATATTGTCTGGAAAAACAACCGCTCAATTTTGGAGAAAAGGGGCGAAAAGAATTTTCGGATATTCTGCTTATGGCAAATATGACAGAATCTGAATACGAGAAGTAATGACAAAACACTAAAAATATGTGGGAGGTTTCTTCAAGTGAAAGAAAGATCGAAAAAACTCCGCGCCTCCGCCGTGGCCTGGGGAGTTCTGATTCTGATCTTTGCAGGGGTTATCGCCCTCCTGTCCGCGGCAGGAGGCGCGGTGATGAAAATTTTCGGTTTCCACGCAGATTCCTTCGGCAGTATCTTCCTTTTCTTCCTGCTGGCGGGAATCATCGGTTTTCTCGGAGAGGCTCTGGCAAAAGCGTTTCCGGCAGTGCTTCATGAAAAAGAACCGGTGACAGATGTGGGGGCAAAGATCATTTTTGTGACTCTGGATACGATATTTTCCATGCTCAGCTTTCTGGCCGCCGATACGCTGCTGGACAGCGTAAAGGCTTCTGATCTGGCGCTGGCGGTGTTGTCTTTGATTCTGGCGATTCTGTCGCTGAAGGATTTCTCCGGGAAGCTTTAATCCAATCACCACATTCAGCGCTTCATCTACCCGAGAAGCCATCTCAATGGCCTGGAGCAGTTGCTTCCAGGGATATTCATGGGTAATACAGGCAGCGGAAAACAGCCGGAAAATTACAAAACCACACATACTTTCCCCGTTTCCTTCATACGATACACTATCTATGGAGGAGGTATGCTGTCTATGAACCGAGATACTGTTATCCGCAAAGCCTTCGGCCTGGTCTGCCTGATGGCGGGGGCATTTCTTCTGGGATCTGCCGCGGCAAAATTTACCCGCGCGGACGCATCTGCTCCCGCGGCCTCTTCATCGGTATCCGACAACTGGGGGCTGAGCTTTCAGGAGGAGGGAAAGGCGCCTGTGGGAAATGCCTCCCCGGAAGAACTGGCCAGATATAACGCCACCTTCGTGGAAGAGACCGAAGAAAAAGTCATCTACCTCACCTTCGACTGCGGCTTTGAAAACGGAAATACCGGTGCCATCCTGGACGCGCTGAAGAAGCATCAGGCGCCGGCCACCTTTTTCGTGGTGGGGAATTATCTGGAAACCAGCCCGGACCTGGTGAAGCGTATGGCAAAGGAAGGACACACGGTGGCAAACCATACCTACCACCACCCGGATATGTCCCAGATCTCCACCAGGGAAGAATTTCAGGAGGAGCTGGCCGCCGTGGAAGAACTGTACCAGTCCATCACCGGCACAGAAATGGTCCGCTACTACCGGCCGCCGCAGGGAAAATACAACGTTCAGAATCTGGAAATGGCCTGTGATCTGGGGTACCATACCTTTTTCTGGAGCCTGGCATATGTGGACTGGTATCAGGATCAACAGCCCACCAGGGAGGAAGCCTTTGAGAAGCTGCTGGGACGCATCCATCCCGGCGCCATCGTCCTGCTTCACAACACTTCGGACACAAACGGAAGCATTATGGATGAACTTCTGACAAAATGGGAGGAAATGGGGTATCATTTCGGAGATCTGAAAGAGCTGGCAGCCTGAACGCTGCCGCTTTTTTGTCAATCGAAACCAAATCAAAACTTTTCTCTGCTACACTTCTCCTGACCGGCTATTGCATGCTTCGCTTTTCTGCTGATAATCCGGAAGAGCCATCCGGCTTTTCTTTTGTTTTCGCCGATGATTTTCACAGAAAATCCACAGCAGTCTGCTATGCTTGTTTCTCTGCGGCATACAGAAAGCGGCAGCTGGCCGCCCTCTGAAAATACATTCATCTGGAGGATCTTCTATTGAAACCATACATTTTACTGATTGAAGATGAACCGGAAATCCGGCATATTCTGTCGGAGCTTCTGACCTCCTCCGGCTACCGTGTCTGCGAGGCCGGGGACGGAGAAGAAGGTATGATCCGGTTTGAGCAAAATTCCTTTGACCTGGTTCTGCTGGATCTCATGATGCCCCGCATGGACGGATATGCCGTCTGCGAAAAGATCCGCCGGACATCCGCCGTCCCCATCATAATTCTCACGGCGCTGGATGGGGAGGCGGCCCAGATCCGGGCTTTTCAGCTGCATGCTGACGATTATATCACGAAGCCCTTTTCCCTGGCCCTGGTTCTGCTGCGGATCGAAGCCGTCCTGCGCCGGTCCGCCTCCGCGTCGGCACCCGATTTGTCCCCGCTTCTGATCTGGCGTGATATCGCTCTGGATGAACAGCGGCATGAAGTGACAAAAAAGAACGTTCCCGTATCGCTTACACAGCTGGAATATGGACTTCTCAGGCTGTTTCTCTCCCATCCCCATCAGGTATTCACCCGGGAAATGCTGCTGAATCAGATTTGGGGATACGATTTCTTCGGCGAAGAGAAAGCAGTCAATATTCACATTATGAACCTGAGAAGAAAGCTGGGCGCAGACTGCGTGGAAACGGTGAGAGGAGTGGGATATCGTCTTGGGAAAGAAAATTAGAGCGTCCTTAAGCGCAAAAGTATTTCTTTGGATTGCCGCGCTGCTGATTCTGTGCAGTCTTCTGATGTACGCCATCGTTTCCGCTGCCTTCCCCCGCAGCTATCAGCTGGTCAGCGCCAGCCAGATTTCCGGGGAGCTGGATGAACTGGCGGCATCCATCTCCTCCTTAAAGCTCCGGGAGGCGAAGCAGGCGGTGGAAGCCTTCTGCGCCAGAAATCATGTGAGCGCCACCCTGTCGGTTTCCGGGGAGACCATTTCCTTCGGTCATATGGAGGAATCCTCCGAAAGTAACCAGAACCTGGAGACCATGGGTATTGCCCTGGCGCTGGAAGGACAGAAGGCGGACGCCATGCTGACAGTCACCGCCCCCACCTCTTCCCCGGTGGATCTGGGAGCCGCTTTTCTGAAGCTGCTTCCCTTCATCCTCCTGGCCATTCTGGCCATTTCCGCCCTGGGCGCATACCTGTGCAGCAGGATTCTGGTACGGCCCATTCTGGAAATCAGCCGGATTTCCCAGCGGATGGCAAGGCTGGACATGACCTGGAGTTGTCCGGTGAGAAGCCAGGATGAAATCGGTACGCTGGCAGAAAGCCTCAACACCATGGCCGCTCAGCTTGGAAAAACCATGGACAGCCTTTCCATGGCCAACAAAAAGCTTCAGCAGGACATGGAGAAGATCACCCGCCTGTCCCGCCAGCAGCAGGATTTTTTTGCGGCGGCTTCCCATGAGCTGAAAACGCCGCTGACCATCCTGAAAGGGCAGGTGGAAAGTATGCTGCTGGGCATCGGCGATTACAAAAACCGGGAAAAATACCTTCCCCGGACGCTCCGGGAGATTCAGCACATGGAACAGCTGGTGGGGGAAATCCTTTCCATCACCAAGATCCAGGCTTTCGGTCTTCCGTCGCCTCCGGAGATCTTTTCTCTGGCAGCGCTTCTGGAAGACTGTCTGGAAGCTGTAGCTTTGCTGGGCAGGGAGAAGCAGATCGCCATTGTCCGACAGCTTTCTCCCCGGCCAAATGCTGCCGGAAACCGGTCGTTGCTGGGAAAAACCCTGCAAAATGTGCTGGACAACAGCATCCGCTACTCTCCTGCAGGCGCCACGGTCACGGTAACATTGACGGATGAGGGCATGCTCACGGTGGACAATACCCCGGCGTCTCTTCCCGCAAAAGACCCCATGGAGCTCTTTGCGCCTTTTGGCCGCGGAGAACAGTCCCGCAATAAGAAAACCGGCGGCAGCGGGCTGGGCCTGTATCTGACGAAATCCATCCTGGATCTGCACGGCGCTCCCTGCGGGCTTACCAGCCGGCAGAACCATGTCATCTTCTGGACGCGGCTGCCGGAAATTAAACCAAAACAAAATCAAAACAGGACAGAATAAAAACCATTCTTTCTTACACTAAAGAAGGTACCCACGGGAAAACCGAGATCCCTCGCCGGAATTCCTGGCGGGTACCATTGCCAATCACAAGTAAGAAAGGATGGTTTTATGTCACTATTTCACCGGGCGCTGCTCTGCGTAACCCGCAGACGCGCCAAATCAATGATCCTGTTTCTGATTCTTGCAGTGCTGTTTACCCTGGCGCTCACCGGGCTGGCCCTGCAGGACGCGTCACAGACAGCTCAGCTGAATGTCCGCCAGGCCCTGGGCGGTTCCTTTGTCCTGACTCAGAACACAGATAATCCGGACAAATGGGAAAACCGGAAGGTGGAGATGGGAATACAGACGGTCTACACCGGGCAGCCCATCACCACGGAGCTGGCGGATACCATCAGGGACAGTATTTCGGGAATCCGCGGGTGCAATGCTTCCCTCCGGGATATCGTCGTGCTGAAAAACGCGGAGGGGGAAAAGCTTACGCTGGTTGAGGACGAGGGCGAAGAGGACGCGGTTATGAACTCCCTGCTGGCCGGCTACGGTGATTTCAACGAGACCGTAGGCGCCTACGCCAGTACGGACACCCGCTACGACACGTATTTCGCCGAAGGATATCTGAAGCTTTCCGCGGGCAGTCCCATCACCGAAGCGGATGCCAGAAAGGTACTGATCAGCCGGGCGCTGGCCGAAGCCAACGGCCTTCAGGTGGGCGATTCGATTCTCCTGTGCGAACCGGAGTATACGCTGAAACGCAGCGGCGAGCAGCGCCAGGCCGCATCTGTTTCGGTGGAGATCGCCGGGCTGTTTGAAACATCCGGCGACAGCACAGAAATGTTTTCTAACTGGTCCATGGAAAATTCCATTTTTACAACTCTTGCTGATCTCCACCAGGCCCGTCCCACCAATGCGGAGGAAAGTTATGAAAGCATCCGTTTCTACGCCAGGGATCCGGCGGATGTGGAAGATATGATAAACGCTATGAAAGCGCTTCCTCTGATGGCGGACGGAGACTTTACCGTTTCCGCCGACACCGCCAGTGTAGATGCGGTTATGGAACCGCTGAAAAACATGGAACATCTGGTAACCGCCCTGATTCTTCTGATCCTTTGCGTGGGCGCGGCAGTGCTTTACCTGGTACTGTCCGGCCGGATCCGGGAACGGAGCCATGAAACCGGAGTTTTCCTGGCCCTGGGAATCTCCCGATGGAAGATTTTTCTGCAGTACCTGTGCGAAATGCTGCTGATTGCTTTCGTGGCTTTTGGCGTATCCGTGCTGATCAGCGGATTTGCCGCCCGCACAGTGGGAAGCCGGATCATAAATACTTCCTTTATGAATACCGGGGATCAGACGGAGGATACCGGGCCTGTCTCCGAAAACGGGGTGGCCGCCATTTCCGGCGATGATATGAACCCAACGTTCACGGAAGCGAGCCCCCTCACTGAGATCACGGTAACCGTCAAGCCTTCCCAGATTCTGCTTCTGGCCTTCTCCGGCTTCCTGGTACTCCTTTGTGCCGTTACTCTGGCCTCGCTTCCGGTCATGCGGCTGAAACCGCGGGAAATTCTCACCCGCCTATCCTGATATCGCAAGGAGGAATGTCATATGTCTATACTGGAAACTGTCAATCTTTCCTATTCCTACGACGGCCGCCGGAAAATACTGCGGGATCTGTCCGTCTCCTTTGAAGCCGGAAAAATCTACGCCATTCTGGGGCCCTCCGGCTGCGGAAAAACCACGTTGCTGTCCCTGCTGGGAGGTCTTGACGCCCCCAATTCCGGAAGCGTTCTTTTTGACGGAACAGATATCCGGGAAAAAGGCCTTGCCTGCCACAGGAAACATCACGTTTCCTTCATCTTTCAGGCTTATAATCTCATTGATTATCTGACTCCCGCGGAAAATGTGGCTCTGGTCAGCAATCTGCCGCCCCTTCCTCTGCTGGCCCGGGTGGGGCTGACCGGAGAAGAAGCCCGGCGAAATATACGGACTCTCTCCGGCGGGCAGCAGCAGCGGACAGCCATTGCCCGGTCCCTGGCCGCGGAAGCTCCGGTGATCCTTGCCGACGAACCCACCGGGAATCTGGACGAGGAGAACGCGCTGGCCGTCATGGAACTTCTTACGGAAACTGCCCGGCGCCTGCAGAAATGCGTGATTCTTGTCACCCATTCCGTCCAGCTGGCCCGCAGGGCCGATGTCATCTACCGGCTGAAGAAAGGAACTCTTCTTCCGGAAAAGAACGGACGCCCCGGCGAAACGCGGGAAAACGGATAAGAGGTAAACACGGCATCCATTTTCCATGCATGCAGAAATACGGCAGAAAAGCAGAGGCGGCTTTCCCTTTGAAAAAGCTCCCTTCTGCTCTTCTGCCGTATTTTGTGACAGCAAACCGCTGTCCGTTCGTTACAGTATCAGTTCATACCGGTACTCCGCCGAAACCCGGTCCGTTCCCCGCTTCCGGTAGGTATCCTCACTGGCCACGGTAAATCCCAGTTTCCGCACCACCGTATTGGAGGCGGCGTTTGCCTGATCGATGGAGACTGTGATTTTTTCGGCCCCCTGGCCTCTCGCGTAATCCACCATACCCTTTACCATCTCCGTGGCGTACCCGTTCCGCCAATATTTTTTGTGCACACAGTAGGCAATATCATAAACCTTTCCATCCTGCCGGGGAATAAAGCTGCAGGTGCCGATCCGCTCTTTGCCAGCCTTCGATTCGGAAATCAGATAGCAGCAGGTTTTGTTTTCTCCCAGTGCTTCGATGCTCTTTCTGTACGCCTCATCCACATGATCCAGCGTGGGATCTCCCAGATACTCGCCCATCTCCGGATCGTTCCAGATACTGATGGCAAAATCCGCGTCCTCCTTTTCAAAGCCCCGCAGATACAGCCTCTCAGTTTCTATCGTTTCAATTTTCATGATTAACTCCTTGCATTAAAAACAGGTAAACGCTCCGTCCACCACGAAATCCGCTCCGGTGGTAAAAGAGCTGGTATCCCCTGCCAGATACACGCAGATGGACTGCAGTTCTTTTGGCTGTCCCATTCTTCCCATGGGCGCCATCTCATTCCACTGAGCAATCAGCGGCTGAAGGCTGGGAGAATTCATGGTCAGCCCGGTGGCCATATACCCGGGACTGATGGAGTTCACCCGGACTCCCCGTTTTGCCCATTCGATGGCCAGGGACTTTGTCAGCTGAATCACGCCGGCTTTCAACGCGTTGTAGGCACACTGGGGCTGCGGAACGTTGACAATGTGCGCGGACATGGAGGCGGTATTGATGATGGAGCCGCCGCCGTGGGCCAGCATATATTTTCCCGCCGCCTGTGCCGTCAGGAAAACACCGGTAAGATTCACATCCAGAACCTTTCTCCACTGTTCATAGCTCATCTCCTCCGCAGGCACGTTCAGGCAGATCCCCGCATTGCAGAAAGCAGCCTCCAGGCCGCCCAGTTCTCCGGTCACAGTATCCACCATCTCCTGAACCTGAACAGGATCGGTCACATCGGTCTGCACGGCAATCACCTTTCTTCCGCTGCTCTGCGCCAGCTCCATGGCCGTCTTCTGTGCCTCCGCCAAATCCACATCCACGATGGCCAGATCCGCCCCCGCCTCCGCAAAGGCAGTGGCCACACTCTTCCCGATCCCCCGGGCCCCGCCGGTGACAAAAATCCGTTTTCCGTCCAGTCTCATGCTCTCAATAATACCCATATTCCTTCTCCTTTCGTCGTCATAGGCTTGTTTGGCCATAGAAATTTCGTTTGTATCCGGTCAAAATACTCAAAAGGATTCTTCAGCGCCCCGCCGCCGCGGCAATCTGCTGTTTTCCGATTCCTGCCGCAGCTTTTTAACCGCCCCCACGGTACGCTTTGCGAAATCATCATTTTCTGCAGCAGACTTCTGGCTGATACTATGGTTGATATTAAGGATTTCTTATTTTCCACAGTAGTATTTCAGTGCGTTTTACTGCAGAAAAGAAAATTCTGCGGATCTTGCAGTAGATTTTGGGGATTTCCTACTGCAGAAATGAAGTTTCTTCAAATCCTGCCGTAGGCTTTTGAGGTTTTCTACTGCAGAAATGAAGTTTCTTCAAATCCTGCTGTAGATTTTTGAGGTTTCCTACTGCACAAATAAAGATTCTGCGGATACTGCCGCAGACTTTCGGAATTTCCTGCTGCAGAAATCAAAGGTTTCTTATTTTCCGCCGCAGTCCTTCGATAGTTTCTACTGTACATTCACAGATTTCTCCTTTTCTGCCGCATCCCTGCCATATATTCGCCCTCTGAAACGCATTATCTGAGCCAGAAAATACAACAACACAAAAAATCCTCCTGATGAGTATAAACATAGCATGTCAAAAACCGTTTCGCAACCAATATCTTAACAAAACTTGTAAATATATTGTGAAAGTTTGCAGCCGGGATATTTCCCCTCAACGTGCGGGAAAAGCATGGTGATACGCCCGCGGCTGTGGTATGATAGCCGTAGAAAGGCTGTTATACCTGCACATAGGCGATTTCTCCGGTTCGCAGAAATTGCTGCGCATCCTGCCGGAGGCATCGTGGCCTCGGCAACAGGCATGGTATAATATTTTAACGTTAAGCAGAGGGATTTCTTATGGGAATCTTCAAAAAAGTTCTTCTGTCAGTAAACATACCGGAGGATTGTAAGAATGGAAAAAGTTTTGCTTGATACGGACATTGGCGGTGATATCGATGACGCGATTTGTCTTGCCTATTTGTTAAAAGAGCCCAGGTGTCGGCTCATGGGGATCACAACCGTCTGCGGCCAGCCGGAAAAACGTGCGGCGGTGGCGGACGCCATCTGCCGGGCCGCCGGAAAACAGATTCCGATTGTGGCCGGACTGGACACCACACTGCAGCCAATTCCGGTATATCCCACGCCGGACGGCGCGGAAGCGTTAAAACTCTGGCCTCACAGTACCTACGAGAAAGCGGATGCTCCTGCTTTTCTGTACCGGAAAATAAGAGAAAACCCTCATGAGATACTGTTGATCGGAATCGGCAACATGACCAATATTGCCACCTTGTTCACCACTTATCCTGATGCTGCCGGTCTGCTGAAAGGCCTGTATGTCATGAACGGCTATTTCGGGGAGGAGGCGCTGCCGGACCCCTACTACAACTGGAACTCCTGGGCGGATCCTCTGGCTTCGAAAATTGTATTTTCCGCCCGGACTGCCATCCACCGGGCAGTACCGCTGGAAGTTACCGATCAGCTTACCGTGGAAGCCGGACATGCAGAAATGCTCCTGAAACCGGACAGCGATCTGATGCGGGCTGTCTTTTCCTTCGGAAACGCCTGGCTTCAGCAATCCGAAAAGCTGACCCTTCACGATCCGCTGGCAGCTGTCTGCGCCTTTTATCCCGATATCTGCCGCTTTGTGCGCGGACAGGTACAGGTGGAGACCCGGCAGAAATGCCGCATGGGGGCCACCACCTTCTATCCTGCTCCGGATGGCAATGTGGAAATCGCGAAAAGCGTTGACAGGGAAAGATTTTACCGCATTTTAAGCGGTACTTTGTCCGGTATCAGTCATTCCGAAAACAAATAACCCGATCCTCATCCTCCAAAGCCAGGATCTCCCTCTGAAATCCGGCCGTCACATGAATCCAGAATTTCTCGGCGGCCGGATTTCTCCGGTTATATTTGATCTCCCAGCGTCCCCGGTGCGTCCGGAAAATCTCCTCTATTGCCTGCCGTCCCAGATGCGCTTTGCGGTATAGCGGCAGAATACAGAATTCCGCCACCGCGAAGTCGATCTCCTCTCCCATCTCCGAATACCGGTTCATCATCAAAAATCCCGCCAGTTTCCCCTCTTTGCGGATCAGCCAGGCTTCCCGGCCCGGCTCTGTAAAGAAGCTGTCAAAATACGGATAGGCATAATTGCCGTCATCCTCCACCTGATCCTGATAATAAACGGAAAATTCATACAGATATTTCTGCAACAGATTCCACAGAACTGCTTTCTTTGAAATATCTGCCTTTTCCAAGATCATATTCCTTCTCCTTTTCCGGCTGCCATCAGCTGTTCCAGTTCCCGGATCAGATCCCTGATTTTTTCCCGTTCCTCACAGCCATCCTCCGGCTGATTATATTCACAGAAATAAACGTAGGTGTTCCACAGCCGGTTCAGAAGGGTATAGACGCCTCTGCGGATAACAGACGCCTTATCCATCGGCAGTTGGTTTCCGTATCCCTCCCAGAAGCTGTCTGAGCTGTGGCTCCAGCAAATGGAAGAAAAATCAAAATAAGGATCCCCCCACAGGGCTCTGTCCGCATCGATGATGGCGGCAAGACGCGGAGCACCGTCAGCGGTGGAGACGAGAATATTTCCAAACCAGAGATCCGTATGTACCAGCCGCGGTATCCGGATTTCATCCAGATAAAGAGCGGTTTCCCGGAAAATCCTCCGGATCTTCTCATATTCCGCTTCCTCAAAAATGGATGCCGGAACACCCACTTGTTCCCACTCCATAAGCTCGTGATTCAATGCTTCGCTCCAGAAGTCAAAGCCTTTTCCCTCCCGGACATCCACGATTCTGCCAAACCGGGGTGCCCGGATGGTGTGAAATTTTGCCGTGGCTTCTCCGATTTCCCGGCAGACCGCAGCCATCGCATCCGGCTCCAGGGAAAGTTCACTGAGCGGCCTGGCAGGAATATAACGGACGAACATGAAATCCCGGTCAATGAGTTTTTTGGAGGTATCCACCGCCAGAACCTGAGAGGCGGGGATCCCGTTTGTTTCACAAAGTGCGTAGACTTCCGTTTCCGTCTCCATCAGCCGGTGCTCAAAGGGCATCAGAAGATGCCGGTTTACCGGCCCCAGTCGCAGCACCACCCGCTCCGTACTGTCGCCTTCCGCGTCCTCCTTCCCGGAAATTCCCCCGGAGATGTCCCCGGGCTTTTGGCAGATATCCAGCAGATAGGTGGTGTTGAAGAGACCTCCCGTGAGAATTCTGGCAGAAATCAGCCTGGCGGAAAGCGTTTCAGAAACCAGCCGCTCCAGTTCCTGTTCCGATATTTCAAGATATAAAGACAATCCCATGTTTTTCACCCCCTTTGAAATCCGCCTTCGCTGGAAATCACCTGACCGGTGATCCAACGGGCTTCTTCGCTCTGCAGAAAATGAACCAGCCGCGCCGCGTCTTTGGGCATACCCCATTTTCCCAGAGGAAATGCCTGGGCTACCTGTGCGTGTGCTTCCCCAGAGAGATAACCCGTGTCGGTGGGGCCCGGATTGACGCAGTTTACCTGGATATTCTGACAGGCCAGCGCGGCGGCCGCCTGCCGGGACAGATTAGCCTCTGCCGCTTTCGATACGGCATAGGGAATTTCCCCGGTCATGGGGCCCAGATCCTGGCCGCTGGTAAATAAGGTGACGGATCCCCGCAAGCCCTCCGGCTTCTGTCCGGCAAAGGCCTGGATCATCATCATGGTGGCAAGCACATTTACCCGGAGATGCCGGTCGATATCATCCTCCGTCCACTGGCCCAGACTGCTGCCGGTGGAGTAGGCGTGGTTCAGCACCAGACCGTCCAGATATCCGGCCTCCCCCGCCGCCAGATCGATCAATTCCTCTCCTGCGCCGGGCCGGTAAAGATCGGACGGGGCAAGGGCCGTCACATTCATGCCTTCTTTTCTCAGTGTTTCGGCAAAATCCGTGCCAAAGGTGCGCGAGGCATCCGCATACCCCATTGCCTGGTCATAGTCCGCGCTTCCATGAAAAAGAACCCGGGCTCCGTATTCCGCCAGCCGCCTGACGATGGCCGCTCCGATTCCTCCGGGACGGCTGACGCCGGTTACCAGTATGTTTCTTCCTGTAAGATCCTGCAGTTGCTGCATGATACTGTCCTCCTGTATATTGATGGTTAACGATAGAAAGCTGGTTTCGCGGCTTTCTATGGTCATGGACAAGGGAAATCACATGGTCCGAACTTTCCCTTTCCATGGATGACAGCTTCGCCTTCCGGTCTACGCTAAGCGAATGTCCACCGGACGTTCAGCGCCGTTGCCCGTCGGATGCCCGCTCATGCAAGCACGGCGGTCGCCTTACGGGCTTATCGCACAAAAAAGACGGAACCTGCTGCTGTCCTGGCCGGCTCCGTCTTTCCTTCACGTTTTCTCAAACCTTAATCATCTGCGCCGCGTCGCTGTCGATGACGATCCTGTATGCATCCGTTCCGATAATCAGGTTTTCCACCCGGTTCTGAATTACCCGGATGGTACTTCCCTCCTGAATCTGATGGCGGTGAAGAAATTCCAACACCTCAGGCGTCCCGAACATCCATTTGATGGTGCAGACTGCTCCGGTTCCAATTTGTGATAATGCCTGCATATTACCGCCTCCTGCTTCATTTTTGGTAACAGTAAAGCCGGAAAGCCGAACGGTTACCTTTTTTTCTATTCTAGAAGTCAGACTGTGAGTTAGTCAATATTTATCCTT
>DVON01000089.1 GCA_018713585.1 Candidatus Pullilachnospira stercoravium
GAACTGTTACTAAAAGGCAGCAGTGACAACTGCACTTTTCAGCGAAAACTTAAAGAGCGTTTTCAGGCCATCGGGCCTGACACAATGAGAGGAGAACATCTTATGACGATTATTGTTACCGGCGGAGCCGGATTTATCGGAAGCAACTTTATTTTTCACATGATGGACAAGCATCCGGATTACCGGATCATCTGTCTGGACTGCCTGACATACGCGGGAAATCTTTCCACCCTGGAGCCGGTGATGGACAAACCCAATTTCCGTTTCGTGAAGGAAAGCATCACGGACCGGGAGGCGGTATACCGTCTCTTTGAGGAAGAGCACCCGGACATGGTGGTGAATTTCGCCGCTGAAAGCCATGTGGACCGTTCCATCGAAAATCCGGAGGTATTTCTGGACACCAACATCAAGGGTACTGCCGTGCTGATGGACGCCTGCCGCAAATACGGCATCCAGAGATATCACCAGGTTTCCACCGATGAGGTGTACGGCGACCTGCCGCTGGACCGCCCGGATCTGTTCTTCACGGAGGAGACTCCCATCCATACCAGCAGCCCCTACAGCTCTTCCAAGGCCGGAGCCGACCTGCTGGTGCTGGCTTACCACAGAACCTACGGACTGCCGGTAACCATCAGCCGCTGCTCCAACAACTATGGTCCCTACCATTTCCCGGAGAAGCTGATCCCGCTGATGATCGCCAACGCCCTCAACGACAAGCCCCTGCCCGTTTACGGCAAAGGGGAGAATGTCCGCGACTGGCTGTACGTGGAGGATCACTGCAAAGCCATCGACCTGATCATCCACAAGGGCCGTGTGGGCGAGGTGTACAACATCGGCGGCCACAATGAGATGCGCAACATCGACATTGTGAAGCTGATCTGCAAGGAGCTGGGAAAACCGGAAAGTCTGATCACCTATGTGGCTGACCGGAAGGGACATGACATGCGCTACGCCATCGATCCCACCAAGATCCACAATGAGCTGGGGTGGCTTCCGGAGACAAAATTCGCCGACGGCATCAAGAAGACCATCCAGTGGTATCTGGACAACCGTAAATGGTGGGAGACTATCATTTCCGGAGAATACCAGAATTATTATGAGAAAATGTACGGAAATCGCTGATTGAGCTACAGCACAGGAGGTTATGCGAAATGAGAGTATTTGTAACCGGCGTGGGCGGACAGCTGGGCCACGATGTGATGAACGAGCTGGCCGCGCGGGGCCATGAGGGATTTGGTTCGGATATCAAAGAAACCTACAGCGGTATTCAGGACGGCACTCCCGTCTGCACCATGCCTTATATCCAGTCAGACATCACCAATCCGGAAACGGTGGCAGAGGCTATCCGCAGCTGCCATCCCGACGTGGTGGTTCACTGCGCGGCCTGGACGGCTGTGGACGCTGCGGAGGATGAGGACAAGCAGGAGCTGGTGAAGAAGATCAACGCGGACGGCACCAGGAACATTGCCCAGGTATGTCGCGAACTGGACTGCAAGATGGTGTACATCAGCACCGACTATGTATTTGACGGACAGGGAAGCGAGCCCTGGGATCCTGACTGCAAGGACTATAAGCCGCTGAACGTTTACGGCGAGACCAAGCTGGCCGGTGAGCTGGCAGTGTCCGAACTTCTGGAAAAATATTTCATTGTCCGGATTGCCTGGGTATTTGGAAAGAACGGCAGCAACTTTATCAAAACCATGCTGCGGGTAGGGAAAAATCATGACCGTCTCACCGTGGTGAACGATCAGATCGGAACTCCCACCTATACCTATGATCTGGCAAGACTGCTGGTGGATATGGCCGAGACGAAAAAATACGGCTATTATCACGCCACCAACGAGGGCGGTTATATCAGCTGGTACGATTTCGCCGTGGAAATTTTCCGCCAGGCCGCCGCGCTGGGCCATCCCGAGTACGACAGCCAGCACCTGACGGTGGCCCCGGTGACCACCGCCGAGTACGGAGTCTCCAAAGCGGCCCGTCCCTTCAACAGCCGCCTGGATAAGAGCAAGCTGGTGAAAAACGGATTTACCCCGCTTCCCACCTGGCAGGACGCTCTGGAGCGGTACCTGAAGGAAATTGACGGCACGGATTTCCAGTGACAGGAAAGGCGGAGGCACAACTGCCGCAAATTATATTTCCATAAAAAACCCCGGCTGCAGATTCCGGATGAGGTTCTCTCATCGGATCTGCAGCCGGGGTTTTCCAAAGCTTTTACGGCTGTTCCACAACGCCGCCGTCCCGCACTGTCTGAATCAGCGATTTGGCCGTTTCCACAGTAGATTCGTCCGGCACCATCACATATACGCTCTGGCTCATGGAATAGGGCACCTGCCGGTCTCCCGTTCCGGTAACACTGTAGCTGACAATATTCCAGGAAGAATTGTCACTGATCTGGCTGCGAACCAGAGAACTGATCACATCATAAGGCACGCTGGTTTCAAAACTGTCTTCCACCGCACTCAGGACATCCGTGTAGTGCAGCAGCATATCGGTACTGAGACATTTGTTGAGCACACCCTGAATCACCGCCAGCTGGTTCTTTCCTCTCTGATTATCGCCGGTGGCAAATGCATACCTCTCACGGCAAAAAGCCAGTGCCGCGTCTCCGTCCATATAGTTTTCTCCCTCATCAAAATGATAACCTGCAACATTTTTCGTGTCAAAAGTATAGTCGGAAACCACTGTGACACCGCCCAGCGCATCAATAATATCCTTAAATCCCGTGAAATTTACCCGGAAATAGTACTCAATAGGCGTATCATACAGCATACTCAGCGTATCCATACTCACCTGAACGCCGTAAATGCCCGCATGAGTCAGCTTGTCCGGCACTCCATCGGAAATGGACAGCGGAACGTAATAATCCCTGGGCGTGGAAATCAACACCACCTGCCGGGTATCCGCATTGATCACAGCCAGGATATTCACATCGCATCGGCTGTTGGCAATCAACTGTGTGGAACGGGTATCAACGCCGCTAATATACACGGCAAATACCGTCTGATCTCCGGAAGATGCGGTCTCCTGGTCAGACGCGGCAGTCTGGGGAACCTCTGTCTCCACATGGGTAACTGTCACCTCTCGAAGCCGCTCCCGGATGTCTTCATAGCCTTCCATTTCCTCCAGCACATCCAGATATGCCGAGTTGAAGATCACCGCATTGGTTTCTCCATTGAACAGGCCGTCCACCAGCGCTGTCAGGGAATCATATTCCTTTACAGCAATGGAGATGCCCAGTTCCTCGTTCAGCTGCTCCACCGCCCTGTCCGTATTTTCCCGATCCATCTGCGCAAGAATACCATAGGTATAACCGGCGGCCGCCTGATTAAAATCATCTGCGTTGTCCGTCTGCACATAAATTCCCACTTCCGCTACCTCTGTCTTCACGGTCGTGATTCTGTCCGCCGCCTGAAGCGTTCTGCCCACATAAATACTTCCTATGGCAAAAAGCAGCGAAAACAGCAAAGACAGTACAATGCCGATTCCGTACCGCACCTTCCTGGTGCCGCTCCAGGTCAGCCAGATCACCAGAGCAGCAATCGCCACAGCCACCACTGTCAGCAGCCCAAAATGAAGCCCCGGTACCATCTGCGTACGCCAGACCGCCACAAGGAACAGAATTGCTGTCAGAAGATAGAACAGAGAAAACAGTTTGCCGATGATCCAGCACACTTTATGTTTCATCATGTTATCGTTCCTCCATAATATTCCGGAAAGCTTTTTCAAAGCTTTCCCTTTTTAAGGTTTTGCATCCACTATAGACTAACACCAGCACAGTCAAAATACAATGTCCAACAACAAATTTTCACATTTTATGTGGCGGTTTTTCCTGGCAGCTGAGCTTCAACGGGATAATACCGCAGAAAATGTCTTACTTCCGCAGAAGATCTTTCAGAATCCGTATACAAATGTTTCCTTCCCTGTCTGCCGAAATCCCGCGGCCAGAAATGCCTTCCTGCTCTGATCATTGAAGAAATAGATCTCTGCTTTCACCTGGCTCCAGCCCAGCTCTTTGGCCCTTTGCAGTATCCCGGAAATTGCTCTGCGGCCAATACCGCGGTTCTGGTACTCGCGGCAGATCACAATGGAAACTGCTCCGCGGCACAGGGAAATATCTCCTACCAGATGCCATCTGCCATGATCTCTGAATTTTATGTAATAACATTCCCCGTTCGTTGACAGAAAGCGGTACATACGTTTCAGTCTGGCCAGATCATAGGGCTCCTCCCGGTTATCCACCTGGCGGCACAGTCCGGGGTCCTGGTACCAGGGCAATGTTCTTTTGTAATATGGATAATATTTTACCAGTTCCAGATTGTCATACAGGAAAATCTTTTTCGGTTGCGCAGAATAATCCGGCATATTATCTCCTTTCGGATG